>DASXBZ010000050.1:0-2200 GCA_036491435.1 Acidimicrobiales bacterium | reverse complement strand
TGCCATCGGGCCGCACGGTGGGCCGACGGGCGGTCGCCGGGCGGGGCACAGGCCCTCAGTAGCGTGGACCGCGATGTCCAGCTCGCGAGCGCCCGCTGCTGCTTCCGGTGACACGCGCCGGCTCTTCGATCCCGAGGAGCCGCCGGCCGAGAGGTCCCCCGACGCGGGGGCAGGGGAGGAGCGAGCGGGCGCCCTCTCCATCGGCGGGCTCTACGACGAGGTCGAGGCGGCGTTGGCCCAGTCGTTCCCCCGCCGGAGGCACGTGTGGGTCCGGGGGGAGATCCAGCACCTGTCGGATCACCGGTCGGGGCATCTCTACTTGGACCTGGTGGACCCGGAAGAGGAGACGGGTCGCGGTGGCGGGCGGGGTCGGGCGCGGGGCGGCGAGCCCGTTCTGAAGGTCAAGTGCTGGCGAACGGCGTGGGCACCGTTGCGGCACTCGCTGGCTAAGGAAGGTATCGAGCTGGCGGACGGGATGGTCGTGGTGTTGCGCGGGTCGCTCGACCTGTACCGAGCCCGGGGCGAGCTGAGCTTCATCCTGGCCGACATCGACGTGACGGCGTTGATGGGCCGCCTGGCCGCACAACGGACCAAGTTGTTGGCGACGCTGGAGGCCGAGGGGGTGTTGCGCCGCAACGCCGCCGTCGGTCTTCCGGACGTGGTGGTGCACGTGGGCCTGGTGGCCAGCCCCGAGACCGAGGGATGTCGCGACTTCCTCGGCCAGTTGACGGGTTCAGGCTTCGGGTTCCGCGTCTCGCACGTCAAGGTGCCGGTGCAGGGGCCCGGCGCACCGGCGTCGATCGCCCGCGCCGTGACGATGCTCGGTCGCAGTGGCTGCGACGTCATCGCGGTGGTGCGAGGCGGTGGCGGCCGCGCCGACCTGGCGGCCTTCGAGTCGGAGGTCGTCGCACGCGCGGTGGCCGCGTGCCCGGTGCAGGTGTGGACGGGCATCGGGCACACTGGTGACCAGACGGTGGCCGACATCGTGGCGGCGCGTGCGTGCATCACGCCGACCGAGTGCGGGCAAGCAATTGTGTCCCGGACGGTGCAGTGGTGGGGCCGGCACGTCATCGAGCCGGCGGCGTTCCTGGCGGACCGGGTGCCGTCGTTCCTATCGGACGCGTCGGCGCGCGACGCGCGGGCCCGGGGGCGGTTGACGGCGACGGCCCGGCAACAGCTCCGGGTGCATCGAGAGCGGCTGTCGGCGCGAGCGGTGGCGGCGGCGCGGCGGGCGCCCTCGGCGTTGGAGCGCTCGGAGACTGCGCTGGGTTCGCGGGCGGCGCGCGTGGGCGGGTTGGCCGTCGGTCAGTTGGATCGGCGCGACGAGCAGGCGCGTGGATGGCGCAGGCTGCTGGCCGCGTACGACGTGGACCGCCAGCTCGAGCGGGGGTACTCGCTGACCCTGGCCGCGGACGGGACTTTGGTGCGGCGAGCAGGCGACGTGGCTCCGGGCCAGGAGATCGTGACAAGGTTGGCCGGCGGGAGGGTGCGGAGCACGGTGGACGGGGTGGACGTGGGTGCGGTTGGTGCGGTGGATGCGGTGGAAAGGGTCGAGGTGGACGGTGCCGACAGGGACGAGGGCGGGGCCGCGTGATGGCGAGCGCAGACGAGGCCTCCGCTGCAGTGCCCGTGGACCAGCTGAGCTACACCGAGGCGAGCCGTGAGCTCGATGGGATCGTCGACTTCTTCGAGCAGCGTGAGGTGGACGTGGACGTCCTGGTGACGCGGCTGGAGCGGGCTACGGCGCTGATCGACGAGCTCGACAAGCGGCTGCGCAAGACGCGGGCCCAGGTCGAGGAGTTGGTGCCACGCCTCGAGTCGCTGGCCGCGGAGACGACCCCGGGGGGTTCGACTGGTGGAGGAGACGACGATGAGTGAGGTGCCGCCGGGGATGGACGACCGGGTGTACTTCAAGCAACTGCTCTCGGGCCGGGATTTCGCCCGCGGCGACATGATGGCGCGCCAGATGGTGAATTTCGTCTATCTGATCGGTGACCGCGAGACCGGTGAGGCCGTCGTCGTCGACCCGGCCTACGCCGTGCAAGACCTCTTGGACATCGTGGCAGGCGACGACATGCGGTTGACGGGTGTGTTGGGGACGCACTTCCACCCGGACCATCTCGGGGGGACCATGGCCGGATGGTCGCTCGAGGGCATCGGCGCGCTGCTCGAGAAGGTCTCGGTGCCCATCCACGTCCAG
>DASXBZ010000049.1:0-87276 GCA_036491435.1 Acidimicrobiales bacterium | reverse complement strand
GAGGCCGTAGGTGACCTCGCCGTCGCAAGTGATGCGGCAGTGGTGTTGGTCCTGGCCGGCCAGGCGGCTGCGCACGTCGGGGTCGTTGACGTCGAAGGACTGGGCGTGCACGACGACCTCGTCGCCCTCGGCCACCGCCATGCCGTGCCAGAGATCACCGTCGGGTGTGCCGCCGTTCGGTCCGCCGTACATGCCGCAGCGCAGGAACGCGATCTGGTTGCCGAGACGCTCGAATGCCATCGTCTTGACCGCGCCGTCGGCGAAGTGCAGATCGACCTCGCCGCTGTGCAGCAAGTGGGTGTCGGGCTCGAAGCGCATGCGGTGGACCCGCTTGGTGAGCGTCGCGCTGCGCTTGCGCGGGTCGCCGATGTTGTAGAGCACGTGGTCGCCCCAGATGCCGATGTCGGCGAACTCGACCCACTCACCGCTGTGGGGGTGTTGCATGCCCATGTAGCGCCCGGGGCCGCCGACGCCGTCGCGCGTCCCCCAGTGGTGGTCGCGCGTGCCGAGGTGCGTGTCGGTATCGAGCTCGAAGCGCTCGCCGTGCGCCTCGACCCATCCCTGTTGTCGTCCGAACCCGTCGTAGCCCGCGATCGGGCTCATGGCCCGGCCGCCGACGATGATGCCGGCGCCGAGTTGGCGGAAGACGGGCCGCTTCGTATCGAGCCAGTCGATCGTGAAGCCGATCGGTAGCTCTGCGCCGGTGGCGTCCTTACCGGGCTCGAGACGGAGCCGCCAGTGGCGGAATGCCTCGACCATTTCGAAGCTGAAGGGACCGAGCCGCATGTTCATGCGGTCGTTGCGGAGCTTCTGGTGCGCGCGCACGGTCGTGTGCCGGCCCCGCACGTTCACGATGGCGAAGGCCTCCGCGGTGCCGAGGTTGGGGTAGAAGGCGAGCCCGACGACGACGAGGAGGTCACCGACCTTGTCCTGACAGGTGAACCAGACGCGTTCGTAGGCCTGGGCGTCGGGCGTCCACATCACGCGGACGGGATAGGGCGCGTTGTGGACCAGGAACTCATCGAGCCCACTCAGCGGCGCGTGCTCGGCCGCGGCGGGGTAGGGGGAGGTTCCGGCGTCGTCGGGGAGGTCGGTCGGGTCGGTCGGGTCGGTCGGGCCGGGCATGCGGGAGCACAGTACGCTCACGCCGTGGCGGCCGACCAACGGACCGATCAGCAGAACCACCACGACACGATCGACATCGACCCACGCGACGCAGCGTTCTTCGTGCGGGAGGACTACTACGACGTCCTGGCGAGGCTGCGCGCCGAGGACCCGGTGCATGCGTGCAGCCCCGGCTTCTGGGTCGTGAGCCGCTACGAGGACATCCGGGACCTGAGCCGGGACCCCGCACATTTCTGCTCGGGGCGGGGGGCGCTCGTCAACGATCCCATGCGGTCCAGCGCGACGCCGGCGCTCGCCCGGTCGATCCTCCACATGGACCCGCCCGAGCACGCGGTCTTCCGCAAGTTGGTCAACCGTCAGTTCACGCCGCGTGCCTTGTCAGGGCTCGAAGAGTCGATCCGCAAGAGCGCCTGTCGTCTTCTCGACGCAGTCGACGCCACGGCCGAGACCGACTTCGTGGCCGAGCTGGCGGCGCCGTTCCCGCTCGGTGTGATCGCGGAGCTACTCGGGATCGACGAAGCGGACCGCGAGGCTTTCCGCCGGTGGTCCGACGCGGCGATCGAGTCGCCGGACCTGCCACCCGAGGAGACGACGGCCGCGTTGGGCGAGCTGTCGGGGTTCATCATCGAGCACATCGGGACGAAGCGGGCGCGGCCGGGTCAGGATCTGGTGTCGCTCCTCGTCGGCAGCGAGGTGGACGGCCAGCCGCTCAGCCGGGAGGAGCTGTTCATGTTCCTCCTCACGTTGCTGGTGGCCGGGAACGAGACGACACGGACGCTGTTGTCGGGCAGCGCGATCGTGCTGGCGGAGCACCCGGACCAGCGTGCGTCGTTGGCCGGGGACCCGGCCTTGTTGCCGGGGGCGGTGGAGGAGTGCCTGCGCTGGGTCACGCCCGTGCACGCGTTCTGCCGCACGGCAACGGAGGACGCGGTGATCTCGGGCACCGAGGTTCGGGCCGGCGACTACCTGTGCATGCTCTACGCGTCGGCCAACCGCGACGAGCGCGTCTTCGGTCCCGATGCCGCCGAGTTCGACGTGCGCCGCCAGACGGTGCCGGTGCATCTCGCGTTCGGCTTCGGGGAGCACGTCTGCCTGGGCGCGAGCCTGGCGCGGATCGAGACGAGGATCTTCTACGAGGAGCTTCTGGCGCGGTTCCCCCGCTACGAGGTGGCGGCGGCGCCGGAGCGGGTGCTCTCGACGACGGTCGCCGGCATACGGTCGCTGGCGGTGGTGCTGGCGCCCTAGTCCTTTTTGGTGGGGTGGGTCAGCCCGGCTGGGCGGTTCGTCAGCTGGCGGCCGCGGTTGCTGCCGTGACTGTCGTCTGATCGGCGGTGGAACCCGCGAGCACCGCAGCGCGCAGGTCGCCGAGCAGCGCCTCGACTGCGGCGGGGTCTGCGCTGAGGCGCAGTCGGCCGTCTCTGCGCTCGGACTGGACGAGACCACTCTGTCGGAGCACCTTGACGTGCATGCTCACCGTGGGCTGGGCCAGGCGGAAAAGCGTCGCCAGCTCGCCGACGCTGCTCGGCGCCGCGGCGAGCGAGTGCAGGATGGCGAGGCGCGTGGGATCGGCGACGGCCTTGAGGCGCCGGGCCACCGACTCGGTCCGGGCGCGGGCCTCTTCGTCACCTGCGCCGACCCCGATCCCGATCAGCACGAGGTCCGGGAAGTCGAGGTAGAGGCTCGACCCGAAGAACAGGCAGGGGACGAAGTCAACCGGTTTGCCGCCCTCGATGTCCGACTCGATCCGGGGCAGGCGCTCCCGGAAGATGTCACACCCCGGCGTTATCAGTAGATCCAATGACGTTCGCCGCTCGTATTGCGAGACGAAGTGTCGGCCGGCCTGTTCGATAGCCGGCAGCCACTGTTGCCACAGGTCGTTGACCGGCGCCCAGACCTCGGCGAGCAGATCCAGGTACGACCGGACCAACGTCGGGTCCTCCTTGAGCCGACGCAAGCGATCGGAGAACAGCGCGAGGTCCTCGTCGGACTCCGAAGGCAGGTCGAGGTCGAGGGGCACCGTGGGGATGCCCCGTTCGAGGGCCTGCCACAGCACGTCGGGATCCGTGGCGTCGAGGGCACCCGAGTAGTAGGCGAGGATGTGCATCTCGGTGAACGACGTCTCGTCGTCCGTGTCGTCCCAGAAGGTGCGGACGCGTTCTTCGAGTTCCGGACGCCCGTCGAAGGCCATGGCGGCGCCACCGCACATGCTCGCGGGTGGCGGGGTCGCGTCGGTCTTCTCGAGGTACTGGGACCGCACGGACGGGCTGGCCGCGGTCAACAGGAGCCAGGACAGGTCGCTGGCGAGCGAGGGGGCGGCGCGCACCGTCGGTGTCGCTTCCGGAGCCTGGGTGCTGAGAATAGGCACACACCTATATTAGGATATGCTTGATTATGTGTCAAGCGTCCTGTAAGATGTCGTCATCCGAGGGGGGACATGGAACCGCTGACCGGGAGCGGAAAAGGTCAAGCGAGGTGCGTTCATGATCCAGACCCGAGGAGTCGAATCGCTGGTCGACCTGCACCGGCAGGAGCTGATCAGCCAGGCCGGATCCGGGCGATCACGCCGTTCCGGTCTCACGAAGGATCAATACCGTGCGACGCAGCGCTCGGCCGCCGGCCTCCCGGTTGCCGGTGGCCGAGCGGTGCGCCGGGCCGTGGCGCCGCGCTTCGGCGCCTGGCTCATCGATTTCGGCACGAGGCTGGGAGGGACGACGGTCCGCACCTCGAGCTGAGGGCTGGCGCCCGCAGCGCCGATCGAGGTCCGTCGGGCGGGTGAGAAGCCGGGTTCGGGGGCCTGCCGTCGACAAGAGTGGCCGGGTGCCCGGCGCCCGCAACGTGCTGTTGATCACGCTCGACCAATGGCGAGGTGACTGCCTCTCGGCACTCGATCATCCGGTCGTGGAAACGCCGGCCCTCGACGCGTTGGCGTCGCGTGGTGTGCTGTTCGCGAACCACTGGGCCAATGCCGCTCCGTGCGGGCCGTCCCGGGCGTGCCTGTACACCGGCACGTATCTGCACCGGAACCGGTCGATCCTGAACGGGACCCCCCTCGACGCGCGCTTCACCAACGTCGCGTTGGTCGCGCGCGATCTCGGCTACGACCCGGTCCTCTTCGGGTACACGGACACGTCGGTCGATCCGCGGACGGTGCCGCCCGACGACCCCCGCCTCTTCACCTACGAAGGCGTCCTCCCGGGATTCCGCGCGGTGATCCTGGACCCGTGGGAGCAACGCAGCCCGGCCTGGGGCCGATGGCTCGCCGCCCGCGGGGTGGACGTGCCGGCGAACCCCCACGACCTCTACCTGCCCGTGGAGGGGTTCCCCGGGGCCGAGGCGCACGGCTCGACCTGGGCGCCGGCCCGCTTCCCGCCGGAGCTCTCACAGACCACCTTCATCCGCAGCGAGGTCGTCGACTGGCTGGATCGCAACGGTGACGAGCCCTTCTTCGTCCACGCCTCCTTCATCCGGCCCCACCCGCCGCGCCGCAACCCGATCGGCTACCACGATCTGTACCCGGCCGCGGCGGTCGGGCCGTTCGCTGGGTGCGCGCAGCGCGACGAGGAGGCCGCCGTGCACCCGCTTGCAGCAATGGCGATGCGGGTCCCGGAGGTGGGCGCCCCCGAGGACGAACGGGAACGGCGCCAGCTGAGGGCGACCTACTACGGCGCCCAGCGTGAGGTCGACGACGGCCTGGCCTCCCTCTTCGAGTACCTCGAGTCGAGCGGGTTGTCGCAGTCCACGCTGGTGATCGTCACCAGCGACCACGGTGAGATGGGCGGTGACCACTGGTTGCTCGAGAAGCTCGGCTACTGGGACGAGAGCTACCACGTGCCGTTGATCGTGGTCGACCCCCGGTCCGGGGCGGACGGCGGCCGGGGCACGGTGGTGGACGCGGTGACAGAGTCGGTCGACATTCTGCCGACCATCTGCGAGTTCCTCGGGGCGGACGTACCCCTGCAGGCCGACGGCTGGTCACTCGCGCCCTTCGTCCGCGGCGAGGGCGCGCCGGCGCATTGGCGCGACACGGCGCACTACGAATGGAGCTTCGCCGACCCCGTGCACCAACGGGCCGAGACCGCCTTCGGGATCCCGATGAGCCACTGCGCGCTCGCGGTGGGACGCGGGCCTCGCTACAAGTACGTCCAGTTCGCCACCGCGGCCGACGTCATGCCGCCGCTGTTGTTCGACCTGTCCGAAGACGCGGGCCAGACCCGCAATCTCCTCGCGGCGGGAGACCCCGGGGAGTCGGCGGCGGCGGCGGCCTGGCAGGGGGCGCAGGAACTGTTGCGGTGGCACATGCGGTCGGCCGAGCGCACCTTGAGCGGGAGCCTGCTCGACGCCGAGCGCGGTCTGGTGCAGGCCCGCGACGACTGGGGGTAATCGTCGGAACATTGGGAGGTCGGTCCCCGTGCGGTGTGGAAGGCTGACGCCTTCTCGGTCGGCAGGAGGGAGGCAGCGCACGTGGCGACCATGCAGGGCAAGACGGTCGTCGTCACCGGCGGGAACTCGGGCATCGGCCTGGAGACCGCCGAGGCGTTGGCCGCGATGGGCGCACGGGTGATCGTGACGGCCCGGAATGCCGACAAGGGTCGCGCCGCGGTGGCGGGCATCGTCCAGCGGCTGGGCGGGCACGCCCAGGTCCAGCTCGTGGTGTTCGACCTGGCCGACCTGACGTCGGTCCGGCGGGGGGCGGACGAGATCCTCGAGCAGGCGCCGCGGCTCGACGTTTTGGTCAACAACGCCGGGGTCGTTCTGAGTGAGCGGCACGAGACGGTCGACGGGTTCGAGGCGACGTTCGCCACGAACCACCTCGGTCCGTTCCTGCTGACGAACCTGCTGCTCGATCGCATCCGCGAGTCGGCTCCCTCCCGGATCGTGAACGTGGCGTCGACCGCGCACAACACGGCGCGCAAGGGGATCCCGTTCGACGATCTGCAGTCATCGAAGAAGCGGTACCGCGGCATGCGCGTCTACGGCGAATCGAAGCTGGCCAACATCCTCTTCACGGTGGAGCTGGCACGCCGGCTGGCGGGCACCGGGGTGACGGCGAACTCGTTGCATCCCGGAACCGTACGGACCGGTTACGGCGCGGACGGGGACGCTCGGGGTTTCCTGGCCTTCGGCATCAAGATCGCCAAGCCGTTCTTCCTCTCGCCGGCCAAAGGGGCGCGCACGTCGATCTACCTGGCGTCGTCGCCCGCCGTCGAGGGGGTCACGGGCGAGTACTTCGACAAGTGCAAACCGGCAAAGTCACGCCGCTGGGCGCAGGACGCCGAGGCGGCGCAGCGCCTGTGGAAGGTGAGCGAGGAGCTGGTCGGCCTGGCTGCGCCGGCCCAGGGTTGACCTGATCCATGCGGGTGCTCGTCACGGGCGCGGCTCGCGCCATCGGGCGGGCCACCGTCGAAACTCTGGCCGAGCGTGGGCACGAAGTGGTCGCCACGGCGCGCGACGTCGCCCTCCTCGAGGGTATGCCTGCCGCGCTGGCCCTGCCGCTCGACGTGCGGGACACCGCTTCGGTGCGCGCCGCGGTGGCCGCGGCCGGCGATCTCGACGCCGTCGTGAACAACGCGGCGCTGACCGGCAGCGGACCACTCGAGACCTACCCGGTGGAGCGCTTCGCGGAGGTCCTCGACGTCAACACACTCGGCCCGCTCCGGATGGCCCAGGCGGTGGTGCCGCGGTGGCGCGAGCGGGGGAGCGGGGTGCTCGTGAACATCAGTTCGGTGCAGGGCAAGATCGGCACGCCACTGGAAGGGCCGTACGCCGCGTCGAAGCATGCGCTCGAAGCGATGTCGGAGTCGATGTACTTCGAGCTCGGCCACTTCGGGATCCGAGTGGTCATCATCGAGCCGGGGTACATCGCCCCGGGCATGAAGCACGACGACGCCGACCACGCTGGGCCGGACGCCTATGCCGAGCTGCACACCCAGTGGAGCGCGACGGACAGCACGCTCGTGGGGCCCGAAGGCCGTCCGGGTCCCGAGACGGTCGCGTTAGCCGTGGCCGGCGCGATCGAAGACCTGAACACACCACTGCGGGTCGAGGTGGGTTCGGACGCCGCCATGGTGCTCGAACTGCGGCGGAACCTGCGCGACCCGGAGTTCGAGGCGACGATGCGCTCGGCGCTCGGGCTGACGTGGTGAGGCGCGCCCTCGTGGTTGCGTGCGAATCTGAGGTGCCGTGGAGAAGCTGATGTACCTCCTGTGGCCGGATGCACCGCGCAGCCGGCGGGACGTGGCCGACGCCGTGCTGGGCGATCTGGCCGACCAGCTGCTCGGCCTCGGTCCGCTGCGGCTGTCCATGGACGTGCGGGATCCCGAGAGCGACATCCCCGCGCCGGTGCCCACGCCCGAGGGCGAGCTGCCGGCCGACGCGCTGGTTTCGCTGTGGCTCGACGCCGTCGACAAGCGGCAACCCTACGAAGAAATGCTGGCGGCCGCGGCCGGTCGGTTGGCCGGATATTCGGTCGTGGAATCGCTGTACCGCGACTACGGGGGGAATCAGTGGTCGGTGCCGCGCTATTGGCCGGACGGCGTGCGCTCGCCCGGCGTCCTGACCGTGGCCCTGCTCCAGCAGCACCCGGACCAATCGTTCGAGGAGTGGATGACACGCTGGCACTCCCGCATCTCACCGATCACCGAAGCGATCCAGCCGAGGATGCGCTACGTGCGCAACGCCGTCTTCCGGCCTCTGACCGCGGATGCCCCACCGCTGCGCGGCATCGTCGAGGAGGCCTGGCCGTCGCTCGAGCACGTGACCGATCCGATGCTGTTCTACTGTGCCGATGGCGACCCCGAGCGCATGAACGCCCACGTCACGCAGATGATCGAGGAGATCAGCGCGTTCATCGACCTGAACACCCTCCGCAGTGTCACCATGAGTGAATGGATCCTGAAGTCATGACTGCAACGTGGAGCCGCGAAGAACTGGAAGAGGCGCACCGGCACTATGCGGAGACGGCCGCCCGCTGCGCCGCCAGCGGTGAGTGGCGCGACTGGGCGGACCTGTTCACCGACGACGCCGTCTACCTCGAGCACACCTTCGGCACGTTCCGCGGGCCCGAGGAGATCTACAACTGGATCGCACCGCTCATGGCGGAGTGGCCGAACCGAGCCATGGACTCCTTTCCGCACGCGTGGTGCGTGTGCGACGAAGAACGGGGCTGGTGGATCTGCCGCATCGAGAACCGGATGCAGGATCCGGGTGACGGCTCGGTCCATCAGGCCCACAACATCACCGTGTTGCACTACGCGGGTGACATGAAGTTCTCCTACGAGGAGGACGCCTACAACCCAGCTGCGTTCGGCCCGATGATCGAGGGTTGGTTGAAGGCGTACGAGGCGCAAGGCGGCCGACCGGCCTAGTGCCTTACCGCCCGATGAGCGATGCGGAGATCCGCACCTTCCTCGCGGGCCCTCCCGTGCACACGGCCAAGGTGGCCACCGTGCGTGCCGACGGACGGCCCCACGTGGCACCGGTGTGGTACGAGCTCGACGACCAGGGCACCATCGTGTTCAACACCGGCGAGTCCACCGTCAAGGGCCGCAATCTGCGACGCGATCCGAGGATGTCGCTGTGCGTCGACGACGAACGGCCGCCGTTCAGCTTCGTGCTCATCGAAGGTGTCGTCGAACTGAGTGACGACCTCGACGACGTGCGGGAGTGGGCAACGAGAATCGGCCGCCGGTACATGGGCGAGGACCGGGCCGAGGAATACGGTGCGCGGAACGGGGTGGCCGGCGAGTTGGTCGCGCGCCTTCGTCCCGAGCGGGTCGTGTCCGCGTTGGACCTGGCTGACTAAGAAAGCCAGCCGAAGCCGTCTCAGCTAGCGGCAGCTCCCGCCCCGGTGAGCCTCGCCCCGAGCCTCGGCAGACGAGGCTGCGCAGCACGGGACAGGGCGAACTGGCCGAGCGGCATGATGGCCACCGCCAAGAGCAACGTCACCAACAGCAGGTCCGACAGCACGAAGGTGTGGATCATTCGCATGTAGATGTTGTGGACCGACGTCACGCCAGCAAAGGCCCAGAACGTACTGATGACGATGAGCGCGTTGCGCATACGGGGTGACGCGGCAGCCGCGGCGACGACCACGCCCCAGGTGACGTACCAGGCCCACACGATCGGGCTGAGCAGTGCGAGCACGAGCAAGGCCAGGCCCAGCGCACGCACCACCCCGTCCTGCGGGGCGCGGCGCAACAGGCGATAGGCGACGTAGGCGGCGACAAGGAGGCCCAGGACCTCGAAGACGGGGTGGAGGTGTTGGGTCGACACCGGCACCTGCAGGAGGTGGGTCAGCACGGACACAGCCCGGGCCGCGACATTGATCGGGGTGACGCCGGTGAAGGCGGCGGCGGCGGTCGTGGTGGTGCCGACCCACCCCCAGCCGAATCCCGTCAGCAGGGTGGTGAGCTCCAGCGTCGCCAACGCGATGAGCCCGGCGAGCGCGGTGTGCCCGATGCGCCGCCGTACCGATGCGTCCGGTCCGGCCCAAACCCACCCGAGGAAGAGGACACCGAGCGCGGCCGGAGACTTCACTCCCGCGGCCAGCGCGCAAATGATCACGCCGGGCACCGTGCCGACGCGTTTCGCCACCGCCAGCCCGGCCATCAACAGGCCGACCATGAGGGCATCGTTGTGGTCGCCCGCCAACAGCGAGAGCAAGACGAGTGGTGACCCCGCACCGAGCAGCACCGCGTGGGCGGGGTCGCGCTTGGCCCAGCGGGCCAGGGTGGGCGTCGCCGCCACCATGAGGGCGATGCCGGCCACCTCGACCAGGCGGAGCAGGACCAGGTCGATCAGGAAATTGTGACCCGAGGCCTGGTCGACGCCGCCGTCGAGCGCCAGGAAGTTGGGACCGTACGGCGAGGCGTTGTTCGCCCAGAACGGGTCGCTGAAGGTGTTGAAGGGCGTGGAGCCGAGAACGTTGGGCCCGTAGACGTAGGGGTTGATGTTGTGGCTGACCATTTCGCCCTGGGCGGCGTAGGTGTACACGTCCCGGCTGAACAGCGGCGGGGCCAAGAGGAGCGGCACGGCCCAGATCACCACCACCAGAACGACCCGCTTGACGGGGAAACCCTCGTTGTTCTTCAAGTAGCGCAAGAACCCGAGCCAAACACGGGTCAAGAGGATGAGCCCGCCGAAGACGAGCGCGAGCGCTGCAATGGGCGGCAGCGTCTGGCTGGTGCCGAGCCAACCAAGCGGGTCGCCCGGCATGCCGAAGAACCAGGCGCCGGGCAGGTGCGCCTCGAAGGACGGGCCACCGAGCAGCGCACCAACCACGATCGCCGTGGTGCCAAGAGCCCCGAGGGCGGCCGTGCGCGCCAGGCCGATCTGGGACGCTGGTGGCGCGTCCGTTACGGGCTCGGCGGTGTCAGAAAGGAGTGGGGGCATGTGTCACGGCGCTGGGGGGAAGACGCTCCATGGAGTTCTTTAGTTCTGCTGCCGCTGGAAGGGGCCGCGGCTGCAAAAAATCTTCATCGAACCGCAGTGATTTTGTCACAGGTCAGGGCGAATTTGGGAACCCGAAACCTTCCTTAACAGGATTCTCAGGGTTGTCCCAGGTTGCGGGGCAAAACTGAATTCTGACATTTAGGTGAAATCTGGCTGTCACGGAAACGGAAGGTGTCAGATGCGGATTCTGGTCCTCGGCGGTGACGGATATCTGGGGTGGCCCACGGCGCTGCACCTGTCCCGGGCCGGCTACGAGGTCGGTGTTGCGGACAACTTCGCCCGGCGGGGCTACGACCTGGAAATGGGGGTCGACTCCCTCGTGCCGATCGCGTCGCTGCACCGGCGGGTGGACTGCTGGGAGGACGTCTCGGGGAAGCGGCTCCACACCTTCATCGGCGACCTGACCGAGGAGTCCTTCGTCTACGACATGGTGGGCAGCTTCCGACCCGACGCCGTCGTGCACTTCGCCGAACAACGCAGTGCGCCCTACTCCATGGTCGACCGCAAGCATTGCGTGTACACACAGGTCAACAACGTCGTCGGAACGCTCAACCTCCTCTACGCCATCGCAGAGATCGATCCTTCGATCCACCTGGTGAAGCTCGGGACGATGGGGGAGTACGGCACGCCCAACATCGACATCGAAGAGGGCTACATCGAGATCACCCACCGCGGAAGGACCGACGTCCTGCCGTTTCCCAAGCAGCCAGGAAGCTTCTACCACCTGTCCAAGGTGCACGACAGCCACAACATCGCGTTTTGCTGTCGTGCCTGGGGGCTTCGCTCGACCGACCTGAACCAGGGCGTCGTCTACGGACAGTCGACGCCCGAGACGACGCTGCACCCCGAATTGGCGACGCGTTTCGACTACGACGCGGTCTTCGGGACCGTGCTGAACCGCTTCGTCATCCAGGCGGCGGCCGACGAGCCGTTGACCGTGTACGGCAAGGGCGGACAGACGCGCGGCTTCCTCGACATCCGAGACACGCTCGCCTGCATCGAGTTGGCCATCCGGCACCCGGCCAAGGCCGGCGAATTCAGGGTGTTCAACCAATTCACCGAGTCGTTCTCGGTCAGCGAGCTGGCGCAGAAGGTCTCCGACGCCGCCGGCGGCGCGCAGATCGTCCACCTCGAGGATCCCAGGGTCGAAGCCGAAGAGCACTACTACCGGGCGGCGCACACCAAGCTCCTCGACCTTGGCCTCATGCCCTTCCTGCTGGGCGACGAGCTGTTGGGCGATCTCTTGTCCATTGCACGCACGCACATCGATCGGTTGGAGCGGGCCGCTCTCGAGCCGAAGGTGCGGTGGCGCTCGACGTCGAGCAGCATCACCCGGACGGGACGAACCACGCCCCAAGAGTCGTCCGCCGAACGACCCGTCTGAAGCGGGGTCTCAGCGAGGGCTAGCGTCGCCTGGTTGCGTCACGCCGGGTGCCGGCGTTGGTCGCACAGCCAGAGATCCCCGGAAAGCAGCCCTCGATAGTGGACAGACTCCGAGCACACATCGGACCCCTGTGGCCCTACGCGGTGCTCATCGCCATCCCGCTGTTCGGGTTCGTGCTGCCCGACCTCATCTGGGGCCGGCTGATCATCACGGGCGACAACCTGCAGCAGAACTATCCGCTGCACGTGTTGGTGGGCTCGATGCTGCGGCACGGGCAGCTGCCATTCTGGAACCAGTACATCTTCAGCGGCACGCCGCTCATGGCGGGCTTCAACGCCGGCGCGTTCTACCCTCTGATGGGTTTCTTCGTGGTCCTTCCCGACAGGGCCGCCTGGATCGCCACCGAGGTCGTCCTCTTCTCGGTGATCGCGGTCGGCATGTACGCCTTCCTGCGGGCGCTCAAACTCTCGACGATCGCCTGCCTGCTGGGAGCCGCAACGTTCGCGTTCGCGGGCCCGGTGCTGGGTCAGGTGAACCACGTGGACATGACCGAGGGGTTCGCCGCCATCCCGTGGATGCTGTTGGCGGTCCACCACATCGTGCGCGACGGCCGATGGCGGTGGTCGATCGTGCTCGGGATCGCCTATGCCACCGTGATCCTGGCCGGGGCGCCCGAGGCGATGCTCGACGAGGCGCTGCTTGTTCTTGCGTTCGCCGTCATGTCGGCGGGACTGAGCCGAGAGCGGTGGTGGCGGGTGCTCAGCCGGGGCGCGACCGGAGCTGCGCTCGCGTTGTCTTTGGCGGCGATCCAATGGCTTCCCGGCTTGGATGCGATCCGCAACTCGCAGCGAGGCTTCGGGTTCGACGCCGCCACCGGGAGTTATCCGACGCCGTTCAGCATCTTCTGGTTGGTGCCGTACCTCGACGGTGGGTTCGGGCGCTTGGGGGAGACGGGCTTCTTCAGCCAGTACAACCTGCCCGAGGTCGAGATCTACCTGGGCCTCCTCCCGCTCATTGCGATCGTGACGCTCCTCCATCCGCGTTGGCCGAGCAAGCTTGCGCCACGTGACCGCCTGACCTGGTACGTCGTCGGCACCTTCGGGTACCTGCTCGCGCTCGGATCGAACACGCCGCTCGAGCGTTTCTTCAACCGCATACCTCTCTATGGCCATCAGCGGCTCCAGAGCCGCAACATGGTCATCGTCGCGACGGCCATCTCCGTCCTGTTCGCAGGATGGCTCGACCGGACCGACGCGCCACCGGTCGAAGCGCGTTGGCGGCGGTACGACCGGATCATGTCGTTGGTGCCGTTTGCGCTCATCGCGGTCCTGGTCCTCTGGGCGCTGACCGCCACCGGATCGCTCGTGCACGTCTTCGCGGGCCACCCGGCCGGCCCCGGTGTGACCCACACAGTGCGAGAGGCAACGATCATCGCGCTGGCGTTCGCCGTGGGCGCGGCCGCGATCGTCTGGCTGCGTCCCCGGCTGACCACGCGCCAATGGGCGGTCGCGGCGTCGGCCTTCGTCGCTGTCGACTTGGGCCTGATGGCGTTCACCAGCCAGCTGATGGAGTCGCCGTCGAACGACGTGGTCAGCGGCACCACTCCCATTCAGCAGTTGATGGCGGCCCACCTCCCATCAGGGGGACGATTCATCAATTACGACCCGCAGACCTACGCCAGCTGGGCGGGCAGCCCTCAGGGCATCCCGGACCTCAACATCATCCCCGGCCTGCCGTCGGTCTCCGGGTACGCATCGATCGTGAACGGCAACTACGAGTCGGTCACGCACACACACGAGCAGGACGACCTCGACATCGGGGAGCTCGGTTCGGGCACGCTCGACCGCTTGAACCTCCAGGAGATCGTGACGGTGCCCGAGTACTTCCTCGTACCCCTCAGCACGGCTCCTCGGTCGTTGTCCTCCGTACAGCAGGCGTCCGAGGCCCTCGGATCCGACCCCGTTCTCGCGCAGGGCTACGGAGCGAACTTCAACGAGACGGCGTACCCGTTCTATCCGGGGCCTCGGCCCTCGTTGCAGTCGGGCGACACCCGATCCTGGTTCTTCGGAGAGTCACTGGAACCGACCTCGGCAACCTTGCTCTTCAGCCACGCCTCGGGCTCCGCCGCCCTCGTCCGCTTCGGGGTCCTCAGAGCTGATGGTTCGACCTTCTTCGGCCCTCCGGTGTCGTTGCGCGCCGGCGCGACCCGGGTCGCAGCGCACCTGCCACGAGGGAACGCCATCGGCCTGTCCATCCAGGTTGTCGGCTCGTTGCCGGCGCAGCAGGCGGTCATTGCTGTGGGCGACCACTCTTACGAGCTCGCCGGCTCCCTGTCATCCACCGTCGTGCCGGGACCCTGGCACCAGGCGGGCACGGCACAGGGCTACGTCGTCTACACCTTCGCGAAGCCCCCGACACCGATCTCGGCGACGACCGTGAACGGACGGCAGCTCCCCGTCCGCGTGCTTTCGAGCACAACGAAGTCCGAGCAGGTGAGTGTGGACGCGCCCGCTCGGTCTGCGGTGATCCGCTCGGTCGCTTGGGACTCGGGATGGCAAGCCATGATCTCAGTCAACGGGGGCGACGCACACGTCGCGCCGGTGCACTCCTTCGACCTCGTCCAGAGGGTGGACATCCCGGCCGGTCGTGTGGTCGTGACGTTCCGCTATCGACCGCCCCATCTCACCCTGGCGAGTGTGCTCAGCATCGGCACGGTCGGCCTTCTCGTGGCGCTGCTGGTGGGGTGGTTGGTTGTGCGTCGCCGCCGCGAGCCCCCGGAGGCCGGGTCGGCGTCAGCCTCGGAGCGAGAACCTGAGGTCGTCACGGTCTGACTCCAGGATGGGCCGAGGCCGCCGTTCTTCGTGCCGCCGTCCGGCTCAGCAGTAGGGGTGGGCCAGTGTCAGCAAAAACTCGCCGTCTGCCGCGCCCCACATCTCCTCGACGACGAAGCCGGCCTGGACGAGCTCGGCTTCGATGCGCGCTGGGGTGAACTTGGCGCTGATCTCGGTCAGGAGATCCTCATCCTCTTCGAAGTGCACGGTGATGCCCGCATCGGCGAGCGACACGTCCACGGCCTCCTCGGCTCGTAGTCGCATTTCGATCCACTGCTGGTCTTCGTTCCAGAGTGCGACGTGGCGGAATCGATCCGGGTCGAAGTTGCCACCCAGCTGCTGGTTGAGCACGTGCAGCACGTTCCGGTTGAACTCGGCGGTCACCCCCGCCGCGTCGTCGTAGGCAGCCACGAGTCTCACCCGATCCTTGACCAGGTCCGTCCCGAGAAGGAGCGAGTCGTCACTCGACATCGTGCAGTTCAGGTCGAAGAGGAAGCGGGCCCGTTGCGCCGGGTCGAGGTTGCCGATGGTGCCCCCGAGGAAGGCGACCATTCGACGGCCGTCGCCGGGGATCTCGGCCAGGTGATGGTGGAAGTCTCCGATCACGAGGTGAAGGTCCAGCCCCACGAATTCACCGGAGAGCGTGTCCGCGGCGCTGCGAAGGAACTCGTCGCTGACGTCGAAGGGGACGTAGCGCGTGAGCGTCCCCGCGTCCTGGAGTGCGGACAGCAGCACGCGCGTCTTGTCGCAGGCGCCCGCGCCGAGCTCGACGAGCGTGTCAGCCTTCGCCAATCCAGCGATCGCCGGCGCGTGGGTCTCGAGCAGCGCCCGCTCGGCACGGGTCGGGTAGTACTCGGGGAGCTGCGTGATCTCCTCGAACAGGCGGCTCCCGCGCTCGTCGTAGAACCACACGGGCGGAATCGATTTCACCGCTCCCTGCAGCCCTCGGAGCGCGTCAGCACGCATTTGGGCGCGGACGTCCTCCTCGGACAGATGTACGTCAATTGTGTAGGACATGGGCTCAGGGATCCCGAGCGAGGCGTAGGCCACCGAACGGCCAGCGGGCGCCGGGAGGGAAGAAGTTGCGATACGTGGCGCGGATGTGACCCTGCGGCGTGGCGCAGCAGCCGCCCCGTAACACGTACTGGCTCACCATGAACTTGCCGTTGTATTCACCGACCGCGCCAGGGGCGGCACGGAACCCGGGGTACGCGGAGTAGGAACTCGATGTCCATTCCCACGTGTCGCCGTACAGACCATTGGTGCTGACTGCAGGAATGGGGTGCGGCGCGCCCCTCGCCTTGAAGTCGTCGCGCAAGAAATTGTCACCGTCGCCGTGGACGGTTGCGATGGTTTCCCACTCCGACTCCGTGGGCAACCGCATGCCGGTCCAATGAGCGAAGGCGTCGGCCTCGTAGTAGCTCACGTGGCAGATCGGCTCGTCAGGGTCGACCGGTCGGAGACCGGACAGTGTGAACTGCAGCCATTGGTCGGGATTGTCGGGATCCCGGGACCAGTACAAGGGCGAGTCCCAATCCTGCGCGTTGACCACGGTCCAACCGTCGGAGAGCCAGAACTCGTGTCGCCGGTAGCCGTCGTCCTCCATGAACGAGAGCCACTCGCCACAGGTCACGGGCCGGTCCGCCAACCCGAACGGAGTGAGGTGGACCGTGTGCACGGGGTACTCGTTGTCAAAGCCGAACCCGACGCCGCGATGGCCGATCTCCACCGGGCCGCCGTCGTGTTCGAGCCAACCGGCCTTCGGCGGGTGGCCTTCGGCGCGGGGCAGCGCGGTCGGCAGGTACGCGGGATGGAGCGGATTTTTCGACAGCACATGTTTGATGTCCATCAGAAGCAGCTCTTGGTGCTGTTGCTCGTGATGGAGCCCGAGCGTGATCAGGTCGACCAGGCCCGGTTGGTCGGGGTCCCGCAGCAAGGCATCCATCTGACCGTCCACGTACGAGCGATAGCGGGCGATCTCGTCGATCCCCGGCCTCGACAAGTTGCCGCGCTCGGGCCGCGGGTGCCGGGCGCCCATCGCCTCGTAGTAGGAGTTGAAGATGTACGCGTACGCGTCGTTGAACGCGTGATAGCCCTGCGAGTATTCGCCGAGGACGAAGGTCTCGAAGAACCACGTGACGTGCGCCCGGTGCCACTTCGTCGGGCTGACATCGGGCATGGTCTGCACCGTCTGGTCCTCGGCACTGAGCACGGACGCCAATTGCTCGGTAGTCGCCCGTATCCGGAGGTACTCCTCGAGCAGGTCGGATGGCGCTGCAGGACCGCTCATCGTCATGGGGATCCGTCCCTTCGCCACACTCGAGGAGCAGTAGCAAACGCTGGCCGCACGGTTGCGGGTCACCCTACCCAGATGCTGTGACAATCAGGCGCGCCCCACACAATTTCCTAAAGACCTGGTGCTACCCGGTGAGGGTCCTCGGGCCCCACCCGGGGGGTCATCGGTTCCGCGCCATTTCGTGCAGCTCGCTGAGGGCCGCTCACCACATTGCGAACAGCCCGGTATCGTACGGTCGGTTCCAATGTCGCAGCCGACCTTGCCCTGCGAAGAGGTCGATGCGTATTTCAGTGCTGTGGACTGGCTGAGGGGCATTTTGTCCCGCGCCGAGGTGGTGGAGTCCTGGAGTCAGCCGAGCGGCGTCGCGTTCTACACCGTCGGTGGTGTCGCCGCGCACGCTGTCCATGGTGTGCTCTGGCTGGAGCAGGTCCTGAAGGATACTGAGCCTGTCGGCCTCAGAAGGGTGAAGATCCCTGAGTACATGGGCCTCAACCGGATAGACGGCGAGAACGACGATCCTTTCGGAGCGTCGCTGCGATCTGCGGCCGAGGCATTCTCGGAAACCGGCGCCCGCATTGTCGCCGCAGCTCTGACCGTGTCGCGAGATGAGCTGGTGCCACTGCTCCGCGCCGCACCTGCGACGCGAGCCGTGCCGGTCATCAGGGTGGCAGGGGCATACGCCCCGCTGTCGGAATACCTGTCGACGAGGATCCTGGAGGCGATTGTGCACGGCGACGACGTCGCCAACAGCGTGCCGGACCTCCACGTGCCCGCACCCCCACCCGATGCAGTCGCGGTCTGCTTCAACGTGTGCATGGAGCTGGCCCGAGCCCGGGTGGGGGACCTGGAGTCACTCCGCGCCTTCACCCGGGTCGAGCGGGCGATTCCCGATGCCCTCCGGGTCTTCTGAGCCGTCCGCCTAGGTAAGCACCTTCCGTCGGAAGTTCCTGAGGCCCAGCGCAAGGAAGATCACGCTGAACGCCACGATGGCGGGGTAGATCACGTAGAGATGCATATGCGCGGCGTCCGTGAACGCCGCCCGCATGCCGTCGTTGATGTAGATCAGCGGATTGATCAGCACGATGATCTGCAGCCAGTGCACCGGCCCGATCTTCACGGGCGCCAACCGCGTCCATTGATAGTACGTGCCGCCGAGGAACGTGATGGGTAGCACGATGAAGCCGAACATCAGCCCCAGATTGCGCGGCTCGAAGGCGGTACCGAGCAACAGGCCGAGCGAGGCCATACAGACGCACGACAACGGCACCAGGGTCAGGATCAAGAGCCAATGCAGGTTGATGTCGGCCTGGACGCCGGCGGCATGCACGACCGACGCGATCGGTAACACGATCGCGGCCGATATGAGCCCCTGGCCGCCTCCGGAAATCACCTTCGAGATGGCGACCAACCAGATGGGGCAGGGAGCCTGGACTCGGTCCTCGATCTCGCGGGTGAAACCGAATTCTTGAGCGAGCGGCATGGCCACCGCCTGGATGCCCTGGAACATGATGGAGAGTCCGACCACTCCTGGCACCAGCACCGTGGCGAACGCTGATTCGGCGCCCGGGATGCCGCTGGCGGCGCCGATGCCTTGGCCAATCTTCGGGAAGACATAGAGGAACACGAAGCACAGGAGGAACGGCTGCACCAGTGTCCGCACCGTGAACTCGATCTTGTGTTTCCACAGGACCACCATGTCCCGCAGGATCAAGGCCTTGAGCGACGTCCAGCTAGCCGCGGTCGCGGAACGAGTTGGTGTCAGCTCGACGTGGCGCGACCCTGAGGCGGCGAAAGACGTCGACGCGAGGTCCGTAGAAGACGTCGTGGTCGCCATCAGTCGCGCAAATCCTTACCCGTAAGGCCGATGAACACCGTTTCCAGTGTGGGTTCGGCGACGGAGAGATCAGCCAGAGAGAGTCCCGCTGCTTCCGCCGCTTCGACGATCCGCGGAACCAGACGATCCGAACCGCGGATCTGCAGTTCGACTCCCTCTGGGATCGGGCGGGTCCGTGTCAGCCCGGCAAGCCTGCCTTCGAACGCCGCCGCGAGCGTTTCGGGATCACCAGCGGCCTTGACGGTGACGATCGTGTCGGCACCGACGCTGCGCTTGAGCTCGGCCGGCGTTTCGAGGGCGAGGATCTTGCCGTGGTCCATGATGGCGACCCGATCGCACAGCTTGTCTGCTTCCTCCATGTAGTGGGTCGTCAACATGATCGTCTGCCCCTCGGCGTTCAATCCTCCGAGGAGATCCCAGAGGGCCAAGCGACCCTGCGGATCGAGCCCAGCCGTCGGCTCGTCGAGGAACAGGACGGCAGGCCGATGAAAGATCGCGCGGGCCACCATGAGTCGTTGCGCCATGCCGCCCGAGAGGGCATAGACCGAGGCTTTGGCGAAACGGGTCAGCTGGAAGCGTTCCAAGAGGTCGTCAGCAGTCTGGCGACACTCCTTCGCGCCCATGCCGAAGAGACGCCCGTGGAAGTACAGGTTCTCCCACGGGTTGAGTTGTCGGTCCAGTGTGTTCTGCTGCGACACGACGCCGATGAGTTGTTTCACCAGCGTCGGGTGCCGGAGTACGTCAATGCCGCCCACGAACGCGCCCCCGCTCGTGGGAATGACACGCGTGGTGAGCACGCCGACAGTGGTCGTCTTGCCGGCGCCATTCGGCCCGAGTAGTCCGAAGACCTCGCCCGGGCCTACCTGCAGATTGAGCTCGTCGACCGCACGGAAGTCCGTGCCCGGGTAGGTCTTCGTGAGGTCAACGGTCTCGATGATCGGTCTGGCATCAGGGTCGGCGCCATCGAGCGTGGTTGCGGTGGCAGTTGTCGTCATGGCCCTTTCAGCACAGTACCGGGCCTTCGGCTCAGTCCTCGGCCAGGATCTGGTACAGCTCCTTGCGCGCTCGCTGGATGATGGCGATGCCACGGTCGACTTGCGCCGCTTCTCCGGCTCCGGCCAACTGCTTGGCGGCGCTGGCCAGCTGCCCGAGTGCTTCGCGGAGCGTCCGGACCTTGTCGTCAGTCTCGCCGGCAGCCCGCACCGGTCCTTCTTTCTTCTCTGCTTCGGCGCGGCCGGTGTCCGTCAGCGTGTAGGTCCGGCTTCCGTCGATGTCCGACGAACGCACCAGACCTTCGTCCTCGAGCATCTGGAGGTGGGGGTACACCGAGCCGGGGCTCGGCCGCCAAAGTCCGCCGCTCATCTCCTCGAGTCGGCGCATGACTTCGTAACCGTGAGCCGGCTCGTCGCGCAGCGCGAGCAGGATTGCCGTGCGAATTGAGCCTCGTCGCATCCGGCGTCCGCCGCCCCAGCCACCCCGGCCGCCGCCCCAGCGCATGCCGGGGCCACGCATGGCGTGGGCGAAGAAGTGTTCGTGCAGGTGCTCGTGTCCAGATCTGAGGTCGTGGTCGTGGTGTTCGTGGTCGTGGTGTTCGTGGTCGTGGTCGTGAGGCATCTCTTTGCTCCTGGCAATCGGTCCGGTTCATCCGTTATGTAACGTACGATAATGATATATCGGAATATTTCGCATCATGCAGTTGGCCGTGACCAGGGAGTTTCGGTCGGCGTCGATGCAGGACGATGATGAGATGGCGGGCGAGAATCGCTGTCCGGACCGAGAGGAATGCCGGAACCTTCGGCTGGCTTTCGGTGCCCGGGTGAGCGCCCCTCAGGAGGGCTTCACCGAGGCCGAACAGAAGGAACGGCGGGCGGCCATGCCTGCAATCTTCGCCAAGACCCCCTTCCTGTCGTGGCTCGGCCTTGTCGTCGAGCGCTATGAGCCCGATGAAGTCGCCACCCGTCTTCCGTTCCGCCTCGAGCTGAGCAACGACGGCTCGACGTACCACGGGGGCGTCGTCGGAGCGGTGATCGACACGACCGGAGCACTCGCGGCGTGGTCGAACCACGACTTCGATCGGGCACGCGCGCGTCCACCGTCTCGATGGCGCTCCACTACGTTGCCGGCAGCGCCGGAGGAGATCTCCTGTGTGCGGCGCGCACCGTCCATCGGGCGCGCGAGCTGATCTTCACCGAGATCACGGCCACCGACGAGGCAGGCAAAGTGATCGCGCACGGGTTGCAGACCTACCGCATTGCCTGAACCCGCGTCGGGGGTCAGCGCAGTCTGATGACGTTCCCCGTGATGAGCGCGGCGGCGTCGGAGGCAAGGTAGGCGATCACCTCGGCGACTTCTCTGGGTGTGGCTACCCGCCGGCCCGCCGAACGCGCCGCTGCGGCGGTCTGCGTGTTGATCCAGCCCGTGTCCGTGATGGGCGGGTGGACAACGTTCGCCGTGACGCCGTGACGGGCAAGCTCGCCGGCCGCGCTCAGGGTGAAGCTCACCTGAGCTGCCTTGGCCGCTCCGTACGAGACTTCTTCGGGGAACCCGTCTGCCTCGCCCGAGGTCAGGCCCACGATGCGCCCCCATTGACCGCCGCGTGCGATGTGGCGACGAGCAAACTCGGCGATCAACAAGGCGGCCGCACGGGTGTCGACGGCGAGCACCTGGTCGATGGTGCGCGCCGTCACCGCGTTCTGAACCCGACCGAAGCGATCGGTCGCCTGCGGGGCGAAGGTGTCGCCCACCCAGCCGGAGGCGTTGTTCACCAGGATGTGCACCGGGCCGAGCTCGCGTTCCGCCGTGTCGTAGAGAGCGGGCACGGATGCCGGGTCAGACAGGTCGGCCTCGACGGCGGTGGCGTGGCCCCCGGCCGCACGGATCGATTCCACGACGAAATCGGCCCGGGCCATGCGAGTGGCGCGGTAGGCCGCGGGAAGAGACGGGTCGTCGAGCCCGCCCAACCGATCGCTGCGGAAGTACGCGCACAGCACGGCCGATCCCCGGGCGGCCAGCGCCTTCGCCGTGGCGGCGCCGATGCCATGGTTCGCCCCCGTGACGAGTGCCACCGAACGCTCAGCGGCGGTCCCGGTCGATCCGCTTGCTCCGCTGTGTCCGCTGGTTCCCGTCGTCACGCCCGCTGGTCAGCCGGATCAGCGCACCGTTGCCAAACGGTCGAGCGCGACCTCGGCCTCGGCGACGAAACGACGCACCAAATCGCCGGCGGGCACCAGCTCCGAAATCGCGCCGACGCCCTGGCCGGCCGGGTAGCACTCTTTGTCCACGTCGACGCCCTCGCTGAAGGAGTCGCCGCCCAAGTGCATGGCGCCGTTGCCGTAGGCCACACCGAGCTGCTCGGGAAACTTCTTGAGCTCTTCAGGGTGCGCGTCGTAGTAGTCGGTGTATTTGTTCCTCACGACGCGCATCGTCTTGCCCGAGTAGGCACGGCTGACGGTGGTCTGATCCTCCCGACTGGCAACGAGCGTCTCCTTGTAGCCCATCACACCTCGCGCTTCTGGCGTGGCGATGAAGCGGGTACCGACCCAGACGCCGTCCGCTCCGAGCGCCAGTGCCGCGGCCAGACCTCGGCCGTCGAAGATGCCGCCTGCGGCGACAACGGGGACCTGTGCGCCGACGGCGTCGACGATCTGTGGCACCAAGGGAAATGACGCAACTTGGCCAGTATGGCCACCGGCCTCGGTGCCCTGGGCGACGACGAGGTCGCATCCCGCCTCGACGGCTCGGACCGCGTGTTCGACCTTCCCACACATGCTGACGACGACCAGATCGTGCTCGTGACACAGGTCGACAACCTCGGTCGGCACGCCGAGCCCCGCGACGAAGGCGGAGGCACCTCCTGCGATGACCATCTTCACCTGCTCGGTCATCCCACCGGGCATGGCCGTGAGCAGGTCGACGCCGAAGGGCTTGTCGGTGGCGGCGCGCACGGCCGTCATTTCCTCGATCATCGTCTCGTTGCTCATCGTCGACGCGCCGAGACAACCGAATCCGCCCGCCTCCGAGACGGCAGCCGCCAAGGCCGAGTAGGAGACGCCCCCCATGCCGGCCAGCATGACGGGGTGCTCGATCCCGAGCAGATCGGTGAGTCGGGTACGCATGATCCTGAGCCTTCCTGGTGTCCCGGAGCGTCTGTGTGCCGCATCCGCCGCGGCGACCGTAGCGCGGGCGGCGCGGGCGCTCGGTCGGGCGAGGCACATCGGGCGCCGCCGCGACGGTTCCGGCGGACCGAGGCGGTCGGCCGACCATGGTTGCAATCCGAGCACGACGTTCCTACTCTGACCTCATCGTGGCCGACGTCGGAGAGCTGGGGGTGAGCGTCGACACAGAACCCCCCGTGACCGAGCGGATCACCGGTCGCCGGTTGTGGGTGATCCTCGGCGCCCTGTTGCTCGGGATGCTGCTCGCGGCGCTCGACCAGACGATCGTCTCGACCGCGCTGCCGACCATCGTCGGAGACCTGCACGGCGGCTCGCACCTCGCGTGGGTCGTGACGGCGTACCTGTTGTCATCGACGGTGTCGACGCCGCTGTGGGGGAAGCTCGGCGACCAGTACGGGCGCAAGACCTTCTTCCAGGCCGCGATCGTGATCTTTCTCGTCGGCTCGGCGCTGTGCGGCCTCAGCCAGACGATGACCGAGCTCATCGTGTTCCGTGCGCTGCAGGGCCTGGGCGGCGGCGGCCTCATGGTCGGCGCCCAGACGATCATCGGCGACGTCGTCTCGCCGCGTGATCGAGGGCGCTACATGGGGCTCTTCGGCGCCATGTTCGCCATGGCGACCGTCATCGGTCCCCTCATCGGTGGGCTGTGTGTGACATACCTGTCCTGGCGCTGGGTCTTCTACATCAACCTGCCGTTCGGGATCCTGGCCTTGTTCGTCACGGGTGCGGTGTTGCCCGGGCACCTGCGCCGGGTGCACCATGCCATCGACTACGCCGGGACGCTGCTGCTCGCCGGGTCGGCGACGTCGCTCATCATTTTCGCCAGTCTGGGCGGGATCTCGTGGCCGTGGGGCTCGGGGCCGAGCATCGCCACGTTGGCGCTGGGGATCATGCTCGCCATCGGCTTCTTGCTCGTCGAACGCGTGGCGGCGGAGCCGGTGATCCCGCTGCACCTGTTCACCGTGCGGGTGTTCAACGCATCGAGTGCGATCGGTTTCGTGATGGGCTTTGCGATGTTCGGCGCGCTGACCTTCTTGCCGTTGTTCCTGCAGAACGTGAAGGGTGTGAGCCCGACCGTGTCCGGGTTGCGGATTCTCCCGCTGATGCTCGGAATGTTGGGTGCCTCGGTGACCTCGGGCCGCCTCGTGACGCGCTGGGGGCGTTACAAGATCTTCCCGGTGCTCGGCTCGGCGCTGATGACGTTGGGCGCGTACCTGCTGTCGTTCATCGACGCGTCGATGAACAGTTGGCTGCTGGCCTTCTACATGTTCGTCTTCGGCGTCGGTATGGGCCTCATCATGCAGGTGCTCGTGGTGGCGGTGCAGAACGCCGTGTCCTACAAGGAGCTGGGCGTCGCCACGAGCTCGGCCACCTTCTTCCGCATGATCGGCGGTTCCTTCGGCACGGCGGTGTTCGGGGCGATCTACGCGATCGTGTTCACGCACACCTTCGTCCCGCACCTGCCGCATGTGTCGTCAAGGGTGCTCAACTCGTTCAATCCGCAGGCCCTCAACCCCGCGTTGCTCGACAAGCTGAAGGTGGAAGTACCGGCGTTGTACAACGAGTACATCCACGCGGTGACCCATTCGGTCCAGACCGTGTTCCTCGTCGCCGTGCCGATCGCGTTCTTCGCCTTCTTGCTGAGCTTCTTGCTGCCCGAGGTGCCGCTGCGGCGCACGGTGGAGACGGTCGACCCGGGGGAGGTGGCCGGTGCGATGCAGGCGCGGACGTCGCTGCAGGAGATCGAGCTCGCGCTCGAGCGCGTGTCCGCCCGGGAGAACCGGTCCGAGCTCTACGGGACGTTGGCGGAGCGGGCCGGAGTGCAGCTGCCGCCCCGCGCGGTCTGGTTGTTGTACCGCCTGTCCGAGCGTCCGGCCTGCACGGTTGAGGAACTGGCCGACCGCTTGGACGTCGACCCGTCGATCATCCGGCCAGGGGTTGACGGCCTCGTTGCGGCGGGGATGATCCGGGAAGACCCGCGGGGTCCCGATTGCGACCTCCATTTGACCGCCGCCGGCACGCAGGCTCGGGAGAAGTTGACCGAGGCCCGCCGCAGCGGGCTCACCCAGCTGCTCGAGGGATGGAACCCCGAGGAGCACCCCGAGGTGATCGAGTTGGTGAAGCAGCTCGCGCACTCGCTGTTGGCAGACGACGAGAAGCTCGTGGCCGACGCCATGCCGCGGGTGGCAGCGGGAGCCGGCGCGGGTTCTGGTGCCGGTGGTGCTGCTTCCGGTTCGGCCGGGTCGTCATCGGACTGAGCGAGGCAGCGCGAGGGCGGTTTGCAGGCGTCGGCCGACCTGGGACCGCGCCCTGGCGTGGGCCGGGTGGTGAGTAGCGTCGTCCTCGCAGCAAATCGGTGTGCCGGGAAGACTGGTCGGCGTGGGAACCATCACGCCATGATCGAGCACCCCTGCACCGCATCGCACGCAACCGGGCCTATCGGCCTGTGGCGCGCGGGGTCGCGTGCGGCATTGTCGAGGAGGGCGTCGTGAGCGGGAGCGCCGAAGTGGTGCCTCCGCAGCCGGCTCGGGGAGGGAAGGACCGTCGGCAACTCCCCAGCTGGCGGTGGGAGGAACTGCGGACGACCTTGTGGGTCGTGCCGAGCATGATCGTCGTGGTCTCGGTCCTGCTGTTCGTTTTGACCTTCGAGATCGACGTCGCGGCCTATCACCGCCAGCTCACGTTGCCGGTCTGGATCCGTACCGGGAGCGCCGACGCCGAACGCCAGGTGCTCATCGCCATCGCGGCCGCGGTCATCACGGTCATCGGCGTCGTCTTCTCCATCACCATCCTCGCCCTGACGCTGGCGTCCCAGCAGTTCGGGCCGCGGATGATGCGCAACTTCGTGCGCGACATCGGGAGCCAGGTCACCCTCGGTGTGTTCGTCGGCACGTTCGTGTTCGCCGTCCTGGCACTCGGGTCGATCGACAGTCTCAGCCCGAGCTTCGTCCCCCACCTCTCCACGTCGATCGCCGAGGCGTTGCTGCTCGTCGACCTCGGAATCCTCATCTACTTCATCAATCACATCGCGAAGTTGATCCAGCTTCCGGAGGTCATCGGTGGCATCGCCTCCGATCTGATGCAATCGATCGATGCCGAGTTCCCCGAGCGGGTGGGAGAGCCTCGGGTCGAGTCGGCGCAAACGCACAGCGGAAAGACCGTGCCAGAGCTGCTCACGCTCGTCGAGGAGAGCGGCGCTGTGGTCTCCTCGCAAGTGAGTGGGTATATCCAGTACGTCGGCTATTCGCAGCTGATCTCGATCGCCACCCGCACCGATTCGTTCATTCGTCTGGAGCACCGGCCGGGGCACTATCTGGCCACCGGACGTCCTCTCGCCATGGTCTGGCCCAAGCGCGCGGCGCCCGAGGTCGCGCTCGCGCTCCGCAAGGCGCACGTGACCGGACCGCACCGAACCCTCGTGCAAGATCCGGTGTTCGCGATCGACCAGTTGGTCGAGATCGCCATCCGGGCCTTGTCGGCTGCGGTCAACGACACGTTCACCACGTTGACCTGCATCGATTGGCTTTCGGCCGGCCTGGGACGGGTGTCGGGTCGCGTGCTCGACGAGGGCGTGTACCGGGATTCGACCGGCCGGGTCCGGCTGATCGAGTTCGACCCGTCGTACGCCCGGATGGTGAACCGGGCGTTCGACAAGATCCGCCAGGCGGCGCACGGCATGCCTGCCGTCTTGATCCGGCTGATCGATTCCGTGGGGTCGATCATGCTCGACACGACTTCACCGGAGCAGCGCGTCGTGCTGCGCCGGCAGGCCGACATGGTGTTGCGGGTGGCCGAGGAGAGCGTCAGCGAGCCGAACGACCTCGAGGAGATCCGCTTCCGCTACCGCCGGATCCCGGGCGAGGATGCGTTCACCGACCGGCCACAGACCAGGTCGCAGATGGACCCGGCCTGAGGAGACCGCCGGCGGAGTCGGGGCGCCGTCATCCGACGGGCCTACCCGCCGGCGTTGTCCGTCGGGCGGGTGGTGGTCGACGCGGGGCTCGTCGTTGTGGTGGTGGTGGCGCGGGTGCTCGAGGTTGTGGTGGCGCCGGCGCTGGACGTTGTCGTCGTCGTTGTCGTCGCGCCCGTGTTGCCGGAGGTCCCCGTGGCCGAGCTCGTCGTGGTCGTCGTGGGTGGCGCGACGAAGGCCTTGGTCTCGCCCTTCAACGTGGCGACGCTCGTCGACGCTTTCGCCTGGAGATTGGTGCAGCCGCGCGCACTGTTCCAGCTGTCGATGGCAGCGGTCGCCGGCTGTCCGGTCAATGGCTGGGGCAGGCCGGACACGATGGTCGCCGGCCGCCACACGGCACTGGTGATGTGCCGGCCCTGCGCCGTGAGGATGAGTGATCCGCTGTCGGTCTCCGGCGCTTGGTTGTCGTAGAAGGCGAAGTTCCCGAGCCCGTAGTCCACGTAGGCACTGCCGAGGTACCCGGCCCCCGACAGCACGTGCGCGTCGCTGCCCACCACGACGTCGGCGCCGGCGTTCACGAGTTGCTGGGCCAGGGGCTCCTGCTGGGGGTTGGGGCAGGACTGGGTCTCGGTGCCCCAGTGCACGTAGACGATCACGGTGTCGGCCGTCTTGCGCACCTGTTGCACGACGCGCACCAGTGCGGTCGGGTCGATCGCCGAGGCCACGCCGGGTTGGGTGGCCGACGCCGTCCACGTGCCCACGAGGTTGTTGGCGATGACCTGCGTGGCGGCGATGATCGCGATGCGCTGGCCGTTGAGGGTGACGCGGTACGGCGTGAAGGCCTGTGCCGCGTGGTCGCCGATGCCGATGATGGGGTAGGTGTCCTGGGTCGCGACGGTCAGGTTCTGCGAAAGGCCCTGGGGCCCGCAGTCGAAGCCGTGATCGTTGGCCTCGGTGGCGAGGGAGATGGAGGCACTCTTCAAGGCCGTGATGGCGGAGGCCGGTGCGTCGAAGATGTACTGCTTGTTCTGAGGTTCCGGGCAGGTGCCCTCGGTCACCGCCGTCTCGAGATTCACCATGCTCAGGTTCGACCCCGAGAAGAGCTGGGGGATGGTGGTGCCGAGGGCGGTGGACGGGTTCTGGGCGAGCTTCTCGCCGACCACGCCTTCGAAATGGACGTCACCGCCGAATCCGAGCGTGACCGTGTGCCCGTTGCCCTTCCAGTCGGGATTGAGTGGCGAGTTCGTGGGGAAGTGCTGGTCGGCGAGCGTGGCGTGTCCGGCGGACGTGGAGGTGGTCGAGGTCGACGCGGTCGGCGGGCCCGAGCCCCCCGAGAAGGCGGCGAGATAGATGATCACCACGAGAAAGAGGAAGCCCCCGACTGCGAATTCGGTGCGCCGCCGCCTGACCCTGCGTGAGACCACGGGGCACTATGTCACACAGGCTGCGATCGGTCCCGTGCAGGCGGGTCGCTGACCAGCCCTTTTGTGCGTCGTCGGATGCGGCGGCGCCAGGTTCAGGCGGCCCAGAGGCTGTCCCAGTTGGCCGCCAGCTGCGCGACGAGGCCGGTGCAGGCGGCGGCGATCATGTCGCGGCAGTCGTCGAACACCGCTTGGTCGCCGTAGTAGGGGTCGGGCACGTCGGCGGCGGCACCCGCGTTGTCGTCGAAGGATCGCAGCAGGACGAGGCGGTCGGGGTCGGCGCCGAGCCCGAGCAGCATCTGGCGATGGCGGCGGTCGAGGCCGACCATCAGGTCGATACGGCCGAGGTCGGAGGAGACGAACTGGTGTGCCACGTGGCCGTCTTGGGGGTAGCCGCCGCGGCCGAGCGCGATCGAGGCAGAGGGGTGCATCGGCTCGCCCTCGTGCCAGGGCCCGGTCCCCGCACTGCTGACCTCGATGTGGTCGCCGAGCGTCGAGCCGTCGGCAAGGACCGTCTGCTGTGCGAGCGAACGCGTGACCACTTCGGCCATCGGGGAGCGACAGATGTTGCCGGTGCAGATGAAGAGGATGCGATAGGGCCGGTCGCCGATGGGGCCGGGGAGCACGACCCGGCGCGGTGCGGGAGCGTTCATGCCGGCGCGTACTCGTCGCGGAGAGACTTCTTGACGATCTTGCCGGTGCCCGCCCGCGGCCAGTCGGTGCGAACCTCGAGCTGTTCGGGGATCTTCTGGGTCATGAGCCCGGCCTCGCGGCAGAAGGCGACGATCTCGGCCAGCTCGAGCGTGTCCGTCCCGTCCGTGAGCTGGACGACGGCGCAGACCCGCTCGCCCCGCTCGGGGTCAGGCAGGCCGACCACCGCGACCTCCACCACCTTGGGGTGGGTGTAGAGAAGGTCCTCGATCTCCTTGGCACTGATGTTCTCGCCCTTGCGGACGATCACGTCCTTGAGGCGCCCGGTCAGCGTGACGTGCCCGTCGGACCGGAGCTTGCCGAGGTCGCCGGTGCGGAAGTAGCCGTCCTCGTCGAAGGCCTCCTTCGTCAGCGCCGGGTCGGTGTAGCCGTGGAACACCATCGGCCCCTTCACCCGGACCTCGCCCTCCTCACCGGGGCCGGCCGGCACGCCGTCGAGCCGGACGATGCGCACATCGGCGCCCTCCACCGGCTTGCCGTCGGTGTTGGCCAGCTGCTCGTCGGTGTCGTGCGGGGAGCCGTTGGCGATCATCGGCACCTCGGTCATGCCGTAGCCGTGCACGACGCCGCGCCCGCCGATCTCGTCGCGCACTTCGAAGTGGACCTCGGGTGGCTTGGCGGCTCCGCCGCCGGCCATGAGGCGCAGCGTCGGCAGGATCGGAACGGTCGGGTCCTTGCGCTGCTCGGCGAGGTACGCGACGTAGAAGGCGGTGCTCCCGCCGACCAGGGTGACGTCGTGTGTGCGGAAGACGTCGAGCGCTTCGGCCGGCACGAACGCCTCGAGGAGAACGGCGGGGAAGCCGATCGTCAGCATGCACACGAGGTAGTCCGGCCCGGCGATGTGCGCGAAGGGGAAGGCGATGGAGCCGACGTCGTCGGGTGTCATGGCGAGCGCGAGGGCCAGGCCCCACCCGCCGGCGATGAGCGTCTGGTCGGTGTGCTGGACGCCCTTGGGGTCGGCGGTCGATCCCGAGGTGTAGTAGATCCAGCGGATCGGGCCGTCGTCGGGCGAGGTCCCCGGGGGCGGTGGGGGCAGGACGGCGGGGTCGCCCTCCGGAAGGCCGGCCTCGAGGTTGAGGATGGTGGGCCGCGTCGGCGCGTCGGCCAGCGCGCGGTCGGCGAGGGCGACGAAGTCGGTGTCGCGCCAGGTACCGGGGACGACGAAGAGCGAGGCACCGGTCTGGCGCAGCGCGAAGCCGACCTCGCGCTCGCGGTAGAGGTGGATGATCGGGTTCTGCACGGCGCCGAGGCGGGCGAGCGCCGCGGAGAGCACCACGGTGTCGATGCGGGTGGGCAGCTGCCACGAGACGACCGAGCCGGTGCTGACGCCAATGTCGTGCAGGCCGGCGGCGGCACGCTCGGCCTTGTCACGGAACTGCCCGAACGTGACGGTCTCGCCGTCGGCGGCGATCAGCATGGGGTGGTCGGGCGAGGCATCGGCGCGCCGGTCGACGAGCTCCCACATGGTGCGGGCGCCGGTGAGAATCTCGCTCGGGCCTGGGCTCGTGTTGGTCATCGCCCTCCTTTCCGGCCCCTTCCATAGCAGCTGGGGCCGGGGTGACAACAAGCCGGCGGGGGAGGCGGCAGAATGAATCGGTGGCCAGGAAGCCCGTACACCGTGATCCGTTGACCGAGCACGTCGCGGAGGACGACAAGAAGGGCCTCGACCGCCGTCGACAGGCGACGCTCATCGGCGTCGCGATCGCGGTCGTGCTGCTGGTGTGGTTCGCGCTGGCCAACCTGCGGGACGTTCGAATCGACTTCTGGGTGTTCAACCGCCAGGCGCCACTGATCCTCGTGATCGTGATCTCGGGCCTGCTGGGCGCCCTGATCGGGGCGCTGGTCATGCGGCGCAAGGGCAGGGACGGGGACAAGGAGTAGGCGGTCCGGCGGCCGGGACCGGGTCGGGTGTGCGGCGGGGACCGACTTCCCGATGGACGGGCAGGGACACGCAGGCGGGCAGGCAGGGTCGTTCCAAGTCCACGACCGCGTCCAACGCACGACGCGGCGGCCCTAAGCTGACGCCCGGTGGAGACCACTGCTCAGGCAGCATCGAGGGGCGGGATTCTCATTGTTCGCGCCCGCAGGGCGTGCCAACATGGTTCGCAGATGGATGTGGAGATCCCAGGGGGCAGGGCGTAGTGCCGCTTTCCGACCACGAACAAAAGATCCTCGCGGAGCTCGAGGAGTCACTGGTCAAACAGGACCCCGAGTTCGCCGAGCGCGTCCGGTCCGAGACCGTCTATCGGCACGCCGGGCGCTACTGCAAGTGGGCGGCGGTGACGTTCGTGCTCGGTGTCGTGATCCTCGTCGCGTTCTACTCGAAGTCCGTCGTGGCCGGATTGGTCGGCGTCGTCATCATGTTCGGCTCCGCGGTGTGGTTCGAGCGGAACCTGCGTCGCATGGGCAAGGCCGGCTGGCACGACCTGACGCGCCCGAAGGACGGCGAGGCGGGGGCCGGCGGTGGGGGATCGAGCGGGATCGAGAGCGCGGTCAGTGGTGCGCGCGACTGGTTCCGCTCCCGCTTCCACCGGCGCGAGGACTGAACCCACCTTCTGGGGGCGTTCGTCCCCACACTGCCTTTGTCGCGTTCGCTGCCATGACGTCGTCGGTTGCGTGGTCGGCCCGTGGCTGATCTCGCGCTGGCCGTGGACGTCGGGGGCACCAAGTTGGCCGCCGGGCTGGTCGGGCTGGACGGGACCCTGCTCGAGCGGGCGACGCTGCCGACCCGGCACGGCGGTGGCGGGCCGGGCCAGGACGAACTTCTGTGGGGTGACCTGGCCGGTCTGGTCGAAGGGGTGATGGCCGGCGTGGGTGGGGCCGACCGGATGGTGGTGTGCGGCGCGGGCTGCGGTGGGCCGATGAGCGCCGGGGGCAACGAGGTGTCGCCGCTCAACATCGAGGCGTGGCGTGGGTTCCCACTGCGGGCGCGGCTCGCGGCGCTGACGGGGCTGCCGACGTTCGTCGACAACGACGCCAAGGCGCTGGCCGTGGGGGAGGGGTGGGTCGGCGCCGCGGCGGGGTGCGCGAACTTCTTGGGGATGGTCGTGTCGACCGGGGTCGGGGGCGGGATCGTGTTGAACGGGCGCCTGTTGGACGGAAGGCTGGGCAATGCGGGGCACATCGGGCACGTCGTCGTCGAGCCCTCGGGTCGCGTGTGTCCGTGCGGGGGACGCGGCTGCCTCGAGGCGGAGGCGTCGGGGACCGCGATCGAATCGATCACGGGGCGTCCGCCTCGTGAAGCGAGCGCGGAGGTGGTCGAGCGCGTCGGGACGTTGGTCGGCCGCGCGATCGGGTCGGTGGTGAACCTGTTGGACCTGCCGTTGGCGGTCGTCAGCGGTTCGGTGGCGCTCGGCTTCGGCGCGCCGTTCTTCCGCGCCGCGCAGGCGGAGATGGATCTTCGCTGCAGGCTCGAGTTCGCCCGTGGGGCGCGGGTGATTCCCGGGGGACTGGGTGACGAGGGACCCCTCGTGGGCGCGGCGCGGGTGGGGCTGGAGCGGATCGGGCTGGTGGGTTGAGCGCGGTGAGCGCAATGAGCGGGGTGAGCGCGTGAGTAGAGGCCAGGGCCGGGGGAGATGGGGCCGGGACGCCGCCGTCGTCGTCCGGGCCGTGCTGCCGCATCCCGGACTGTGGTTGGTGGCGTTGGGCGCTCTGTCGCGGCTGGCCCGTCGGGGGTGGTGGCGCCGTCCTCCCTTCCTGCCCGTGCCGGGCAACGCGTACTGGCGCTTCCGGCTCGTGACCGCCAACGGCGGCGACGGCGTTGGCGAGCCGCTCCGACCCGACGACGTGGTGGCCTACCTCCGCTGGTGTCAAAGGTCGCGCCCGCCCGGCGGATAGCCTCTCGGGGTATGGAGCGGGTGCTCCTCCTCAATGCGACCTATGAGCCGCTGGCCCTCGTCTCCGATCGTCGTGCCGTCGTGCTGATGCTGACCGGGCGGGCCGAGCCCGTCGCCATCCGCGAGGACTGCAAGGTCTTCCACTCCGCGCGGATGGACGTGGAAGTGCCCTCCATCGTCCGTCTGAGCCACATGGTGCGGATCCCACGGTGGGCCCGGACGCCCCCCGTCACCCGTCGTTCAGTGCTCCGGCGCGACGGAGGGCTCTGTGTGTATTGCTCGCAGCCGGCCGACACGATCGACCACGTGATCCCGCGCAGCCGCGGCGGCACGCACGACTGGTCCAACGTCGTGGCGGCGTGCAAGAAGGACAACCTGGTGAAGGCCGACCAGTTGCTCTCCGAGCTGGGTTGGACGCTGCGCGTCAAGCCGGCACCGCCCGACGGCCACCTGTGGCGGCTGCGACACCTCTCGGACGTCGACCCGCTGTGGGAGCCGTATCTGGCTGCCGCCTCCTGAGGCTTGGCCGCGCCCACTCCTCCCTTTTCTTCGCCCTCCTCCTCGCAATCTCTCTTTGACGTGGAGCAGTTCCGCGCGGCGCGCCAGCGCGCCGCGGTCGTCCGTGAGGTGGCACACCCCATGTTGGTGTTGGGGAGCACCCAGCCCAGTGACCTGGTGGCACCGGACGCAATGCGGGAGCGGTCCGTCGAGGTCGTGCGGCGGCGCGGCGGGGGCGGCGCGGTGTATCTCGAACCCGGTGGCCAGCTGTGGGTCGACGCGTGGATTCCACGCGACGACGTGTTGTGGTCGCACGACGTCTCGGTGGCGGCCGAATGGGTGGGGCAGTGGTGGATCGAGGCGTTGGCCGGAGTCGGCGTCGACGTCGGGGTCGGGGTGGCGGACGGCTTGTCGGTGCACACGGGGCGTTCAGTACCCGGGGCGTTGGGCGACCTGGTCTGCTTCGCGGGGCGCGGACCGGGCGAGGTGTTCGTCGACGGTCGCAAGGTCGTCGGACTCTCGCAGTGGCGCAGCCGCGAAGGCGCGCTGTTCTCGTCATGCGCGTATCTGCACTGGGACCCGGCAGCGTTGCTCGACCTGCTGTCGTTGGACGGCGAGGCGCGGTCGGAGCTGGCCGGCGAGCTGCGCGATGTTGCAGTGGGTGTCGGCGGGTTGACTCCGTCGATGCCTGAGTTGGCAGGGCTGCGGCAGCGCCTCGTCCACGCCTTTCCTGGGATCGGGGTGTCGGGAGCCTCATAGGGCTGGCGGCGTCTGCGGGCGGTTGCTCGCGGACGTCGGGTCTCACCATCGGGTGGTGGCGGTCCCCGGTGGTGCGTCGTCGAAGCAGTGCAGCGCGGTTGGCCCGATCCTCTCCTTTCCGTCGTCGCTACGGGGCCATCCCTTCCTCTGTCGCGTGCCCAGGTGTCCTCCGCGGGCCTTGTGGCCTGAGGCGCGCGTCGACCCTGACGGGCCCCATGGGCGCAAAGGGTTTCATTTGGGTTGCAAATGGAGGGAAGTAGTTGTGCAGTGGAGGGAAAGGGCGTAAAGTGGCGGGAAATGGAGTGACAGAGCGTCAACAGGCGCAGGTCAGGGAGTGTCGTGGGAGAGACAACTGGTGGCAGCAGGGTTCGTCGGGAGGTACGAGCACTCGCTCGACTCGAAAGGCAGGGTCATCCTGCCGGCGAAGTTCCGCACCCAGTTCGAGCGAGGGGGCTATCTCACGCAACACACCGAAGGGTGCCTGGCGCTCTGGACACCAGGGGAGTTCGAGCGGCAGATGGAGGTGATGCAGGAGAAGACGGAGACGGGACGGGCGGATCGCAACCGGGCCCGCATCTGGGCGTCGAACTCGGCGGAGGTCGAGATCGATCGCCAAGGCCGCATGCCGATTCCGTCCCATCTGCGGACGTTCGCTCATCTCGACACGGAGGTGTTGGTGCACGGCGCCATCGACCGGGTCGAGTTGTGGAACCCCGCGGAATGGGAGTCACGGGTGATGCCCGAGGAGAGCTGGCTCCTCGAGGACGGCTGAGCCCGATCCGAGCCACGCAAAGAAAAGGGAGAAGCGTAGGAAACGACGGAACAAGAGAAAGAAGGACTGACGGACGCACCACATGCCGTGGGACGCGTTGGACCATGTGCAGCTCCTCGACCGGAACACTGGAAGCCCACTCCACCCACTTCCACCTCGGTCGTCTGGATCTCCACCTCCCCCTCGACCATCCGGCCGAGGAGCTGCAGATGGCCCACTCGTTCGACCACATTCCGGTGCTGCGTGACGACGTGGTCTCGTTGTTCGCTGCCGTACCTCCTGGCGTGGTCGTCGACGGCACCGTCGGCGGGGGCGGGCACGCCGCGTCGCTGCTCGAGGCCTACCCCGAGATGCGTGTGCTCGGTCTCGACCGGGACCCGGCCGCCCTCGAGGCGGCGGCCCAACGACTCGCTCCGTTCGGGGACCGGGTCTCACTGATCCGGTCCCCGTTCTCGGACTTGGAATCAGTGATCGAAGACGCGGCGGTGGCACCCCTTTCGGGGATGCTCCTCGACCTCGGTGTCAGCTCACCTCAGCTCGACCGGGCCAGCCGCGGCTTCTCCTACCGCGTCGACGGCCCGCTCGACATGCGGATGGACCCGACGTCCGGCGTCACCGCGGCAGACCTGGTCAACGGTCTGTCCGAGGACGCGCTGGCGAGGCTCTTCCGCGAGAACGGAGAGGGACGACTGTCCGGGCGCATCGCCCGCGCGGTCGTGGGCGCCCGGCCGTTGACCTCCACAGGCCAACTGGCCGAAGTCGTGGCGTCTGCCGTGCCGCAAGCGGCGCGCCGCAAAGGTCATCCGGCGCGTCGGGTGTTTCAGGCGCTCCGGATCGAAGTCAACGACGAGCAGAACGAGCTGCGCACGGCCTTGCCGCTGGCATTGTCGAGCTTGGCAGTGGGGGGCGTGCTCGCCGTCATCAGCTACCACTCGGGCGAGGACCGCCTGGTGAAGCAGACCTTCGCCGACGCGGCAACGGGCGGATGCGTCTGCCCGCCCGGCCTGCCCTGCGTCTGCGGCGCCGTGCCGCGTCATCGCCTCGTTTTCCGCGGTGCCCGCAAGGCATCGGTCACCGAGATCGAGGCGAACCCCCGGGCCGAAGCGGCCCGACTGCGCGCCATCGTCCGAACGGTCGAGGGCTGATGCCACCACCTCCTGCGGCGACGGCTGCGCCCGTACGCCGCCACGCCGGGGGTTCCACTCCGTCCCGGCGCTGGGCACCGTTACGGGCTGTCCCGTCGCGCTCCGGTCAGCCGGGCCGTATCCGTGGGCTGCTGGCGAACCGGCGCCGGGTGCTCAACATCCTGTCGGTGTCGATGGTCGTCGCCTCCCTGTTGGCGGTCGTCGTGGCGCAGGCCTTGCTCGCGAACGGACAGGTGCGTTTGTCTTCGCTGCAGCACCAGCTGTCGCTCGAACAGAGTGCGCACCGTCAAGCCGAACTTTCCGTCTCTCAGCTCGAGACGCCGCCGCGTATCGTCAGTGCGGCCACGAGCCAGGGCATGGTGCACCCCGCCACCGTGGTGGAGCTCCCGTACGTTTCCTTGTCGGTCCCGGTGGCCACGCCCAAGGTCACCCCGGCGCCCGCCGCGCCGCTCCCGGCGACGACCGCGAGCACCTCGACGTCTTCGGCTGGCGGTGCCGGCGCGACGAGCACTTCAGGGGGAACCAGCAGCGGCGCTGCTGCAACCGGCGGGACGACCACTGCCGGCACGACCCCTTCGACGACGACCGCAACGTCGACGCCATGAGCACGACCACGCGGCATACGGGTGGGCGCGCGCGCGCTGTTTCGGGTCGCGGACCCACCGGTACGGCGACCCGGACACGCACCCAGCCGAGTGCACGGCCGGCTCCGCGGCCGGTCCGACGGGCTCCTGCTCCGCCCCCGGGCCACAGACCCCGGCCGCAGCGGCACCGCTCGCCGACGTCGTCGCGCCGGTCCGGCGGGCGCAACTGGATGGGCGCCACCTTCCTGCGGCGCGTGCGGATCGTCCGCTTGATCCTGATCGTGGCGATGTTGCTGCTCGTGGCGCGCCTGGTGGACGTCCAGGTGCTTCACTCGGGCGGTTACCAGGCACAGGCGCGTGGCGAGTCGGCCATCACGGTGCCGCTTCCCTCGCTGCGGGGCGGTATCTACGCGCGCGACGGGTCACCGCTGGCGCTCTCGGTGCCCACCGACGACGTCGTCGCCGACGACTTCCAGATCGCCCATCCGCTGCGGACCGCCGAAGCCCTCGCACCCATGCTCCACATCCCCGTCGCGACGCTGGCCACGCAACTGCATCAACATTCCGGTTATGTGGTCCTGGCGCGCCAACTCTCCAAGTCGACGGGACAGAAGATTGCCGCTGACTCGATACCCGGGATCACACTGATCTCCGATTCGAAGCGTGAGGTGCCGAACGGCGACCTCGCATCCCCGGTGGTGGGATTCACCAATGCTGCCGGCAAGGGGGCGGGCGGCCTCGAGTATGGGAACAACACGTTGCTGGCAGGCTCCGACGGCAAGGAGACGATCCTGGCGTCACCCAGCGGCGTCGCCCTGCCACAGTCGCCGGTGACGAACCAGGTGGCAACGACGCCGGGGACGGGATTGGAGCTCACCCTCGACACACAGCTCCAGTACGAGTCCGAGCAGGCGCTGGCCAAGGCCATCGAATCATCCAACTCTGTCAGCGGTACCGCGATCGTCATGGACGTCAAGACGGGTCAGATCCTCTCGATGGCGAACCTCGCGGCCACACATCCCGCGCCGCTGGGTGCACCGACGACCGCGCCGAACGCGCCGGGAGGCGTCGTGCCCATCGGGCCCAACGACGCGGTCAACGAAGCATCGAGCAACCTCGCGGTGACCCAGCTCTACGAGCCGGGCTCCGTGTTCAAGCTGGTGACATTCTCGGCCGCGTTGCAAGACGCGCTGATCAACCCGAACACCGTCTTCACGGTCCCCGACCAGATGAGGCTCGACGGCTCCACCTTCCACGACGCCGAACCCCATCCGACCGAGCAGTTGAACGCGACACAAATCCTCGCCCAGTCCTCCAACATCGGCACATCGGAGATCGCGCAGGGCGTCGGGGAGCAGAGGTTGCTCGCCCAGGTGAGGGCGCTTGGTTTCGGGCAGGCCACCGGGCTCCACTTCCCCGGCGAGTCGCCGGGACTTCTGGCAACGGCGGCAAACTGGGAACCGACGAACTACGTGTCGCTCCCCATCGGTCAGGTCGACGCCGTCAACGCGCTGCAGGTTCTCGATGCTTACAACACCGTCGCCAACGGCGGCGTCTACGTGGCGCCGAAACTCGTGCAGTCCACGGTCAGCCCGTCCGGCACCGTTACGAAGACCGCGCCGTCGTCGACCCACCAGGTGCTGTCGCCCTCGGTCAACTCCGAACTCACCTCGATGCTCCAGCAGGTGGTCGCCCAGGGAACCGGGACCAGCGCCGCCGTACCGGGCTACACGGTCGCCGGCAAGACCGGGACGGCACAGATCCCGACCCAGGGCAAGGACTCCTACGTCACCGGGGCCTACATGGCGACGTTCGTCGGTTTCGCTCCGGCCGCCAACCCCACGCTGTCGATGATCGTGGTGCTCGACCGGCCGACGCCGATCTTCGGTGGCACGGTCTCCGCCCCCGTCTTCTCGCAGATCATGAGCTACGCGCTCCACCGCTACGACATCCCGACGAGCCCGGGCGCCGGCACGAACACCACGCCAACGACCAAAACGCCCAGCGACCAGGCCCAGGACATCACGTGACCCCGGCTTACACGCCCATTGCGGGCGGGACGCAGGGGGGTCGGCGGCATGTAACGCTGTCGGGTCGACCATGCGAACCGTGCCTATGAACCTGCTCTTCGACGACATCGAGGTGATCGAGACCGTGGGCGACCCCTCTGCCGTCGAGGTGGGCGGCATCACCCACGACAGCCGAAGGGTCGTTCCCGGCGACCTCTTCTGCTGCGTGCCGGGACTGATCAGCGACGGGCACCGCTATGCCACTGAGGCCGTCGAACGAGGCGCGATCGGCGTGCTCTGTGAGCACTTCATCCCCGAGTTGCTGAGCCGCGACGTCACGCAAGCGAGGATCGCGCCCGGGACGATGCGCCCGGTGATGGCGCACCTTGCCGCGGCCTTCTATGGGTTCCCCGCCCGGGATCTGGTGATGATCGGCGTGACGGGGACGAACGGCAAGACGACCGTCACGCAGCTCCTGGGCGACCTGTTGAGCACCACGGGTCGCCCCACCAACGTCATGGGCACGTTGTCCGGCGCGCGCACGACGCCGGAAGCGACAGAAGTCGAGCGCGTCCTCGCCGGCGTGCGGGACCGACAGCGCGCCGACGGGCTCCGTCACGCGGTCGCCATGGAGGTCTCGAGTCACGCACTCGTGCAGTCGAGGGTCGACGGTATTCACTTCGACGTCGCGGTCTTCACGAACCTCAGCCACGACCACCTCGACTACCACGGGACGATGGAGGACTACTTCGAGGCGAAGGCACAGCTCTTCACTTCGAATCACGCGCTGCGGGCGGTGGTGAACGCCGACGACGCCTGGGGGCGCCTGCTCCTCGACCGCGCAAAGATCCCGATGACCGCGGTGCATCACTCGGACGCCGTAGACGTGGTCTTGTGGCCCGGGCACACCGAGTTCACCTGGCGGGGGCACCGGGTGACGACCCCGCTGACCGGTGGGGTCAACGTCGACAACGCGTTGCTCGCCGCCGAGGCCGCCCTGGCGTTGGACCTCGAGCTCGAGCCCGGCGAGATCGCCGCCGCCATGGCCCACCTGCGGCTCGTTCCGGGCCGACTGCAGGTCATCGCGGCGCCCGCGCCGGCGGACGCCCAGGCGTCGTCGGGTGGGAGGGCCGGTGGCGGGGGGAAGCGGCTGTCGCGGCCGCCCTTCACCGTCCTGGTCGACTATGCCCACACGCCAGCGGGCCTCGAGGTCGTGTTGGCCGAGGCGCGGCGGCTCGGTCCGGTCAAAACCCGGCGCGTGATCTCCGTCTTCGGCTGCGGCGGCAACCGCGACCGTGCGAAGCGCCCGGTCATGGGAGCGGCCGCCGCGGCGGCCAGCGACCTCGCCATCGTGACGTCGGACAACCCGCGCGACGAGGATCCGCTTGCCATCATCGAAGAGATCCTGGCGGGCGTCCCGGGAGGGCGGGAGAACCCGCGTGTCGTCGTCGAGCCGGACCGGCGCGTCGCCATCCGGCGCGCGCTCGATGCCGCCGAACCCGGCGACGTCGTCATCATCGCCGGCAAGGGTCACGAGACGTACCAGGAAGTTGCCGGACGCCGACTGTCCTTCGACGACGCGGTGGAGGCGCGGGATGCGCTCTCGACCCGCTTCGCGGCGGATCCGGCCACCTGGGTCACACCGGCGCAGGAGTCACCGGCGCGAGGGAAGGCCGACGGCCAGCTCTCAGCATCAGCCTCCCGCGGCACCAGCGCGGAAACCTGAGCTCTCGTGCTCGGACTTCTCGTCTCGGGTGGCGTCGCGCTGTGGTGCGCGATCCTTTCGACCCCCTTCCTGATCCGCTACTTCCGCAATCGCCAGATCGGTCAGCACATCCGGGAGGACGGGCCGGCCACCCACAGCATCAAGGCGGGCACGCCGACCATGGGCGGCATCGCCATCGTCGGATCGGTCGTGTTCGGCTACGCCGTGGGGCACATCGGCACCGAGATCCGGTTCTCCCGTACGGGGTACCTGACCATCGGGGCGGTGGTGGCGTTCGGTCTGATTGGCTTCGTCGACGACTACATCAAGGTCCACCACCGGCGCAGCCTCGGCCTCAACAAACGGGCCAAGTCCGGTGCGCAATTCGTCTGTGCGCTGACCTTCGCCCTGCTGGCTGTGAACTGGGCGCACACGTCGACCGCGCTCTCCTTCACCCGGTCAGAGGCGATCGGGGTCGACATGGGCTCCGTTCTCTGGGTGATCTTCGCCGTGCTCGTGATGGTCGGGTCGTCGAACGCCGTGAACATCACCGACGGCGTCGACGGCTTGGCCGCGGGATCGGGCAGCTTCTGCTTCGCGGTGCTGTCGATCATGGGGTACTGGATCTTCCGGCACTACTCGATCTACCACGTGCTGCCCGCGTCGGCGATCGACCTGGCGTTGGTCTCGGTCGCCCTGGCCGGTGCGTGCATCGGGTTCCTCTGGTGGAACGCGGCGCCGGCCAAGATCATCATGGGCGACACCGGCGCGTTGGCCATCGGGGCCGGCCTCGCCGCGTTGTGCCTCCTGCTCAACCTCGAACTCCTGCTGTTGATCATCGGCGGCCTCTTCGTGATGGAGACCGTGTCAGTGATCATGCAGGTCATCAGCTTCCGGATGTTCCACCGACGGATCTTCCGCATGGCGCCCATCCATCACCACTTCGAGTTGGCCGGCTGGCCCGAGACGACGGTGATCATCCGCTTCTGGATCCTCGGGGGTCTGTTCTGCGCGTTGGGCCTCGGTATCTTCTACGGCGACTTCCTGACGGTGTCGAAGCTCACATGACCCATCGGTCTCCTGTCCCGCGTTTTCTTCGACGCGTCGACGGTCCACCGATCCGCCACTTCGGCCGCGCGGTGGGCAAGAATTGGTGCATGCGACCGGTGTCGGACGGGGCAGGCGGGCAGGCGCGCCGCGAGACGGACGAGGGGGCGGACCGCGCATGACTCCCGCACGCGCCGCGGCGGCGCCCACCCGGCGTTCCACCGCCTCAGGGCGTACCCCGGCGGCACAACCGGGCGGCAAGGTGCAGATCGCCGGACGACAGGTGGCGGTCTCCACCCTCTTGCTGGTCGACGTCGCACTCCTCTGCGTCATCGGCTTGGTGATGGTGGGGACGGCTTCGTCGGTGATCTCCATCTCGACCTACGGCAGCCCTTGGGCGATCCTGATCCGCGAAGGCATGTGGATGGCGATCGGCGTGGTGGCGCTCGGCGTGGCGCTGCGCTTCGACTACCGCAAGCTTCGCCGGCTGAGCCCGCTGTTGCTGGTGGCCACGTTCGGCCTGCTGCTCATCGTGCTCGTGCCGGGGCTCGGCGTGCACGCCATGGGGTCGAGCCGTTGGATCGGCTTCGGCCAGTTCCGTCTGCAGCCTTCCGAGCTGATGAAGCTCGCCCTCACGCTGTTCGCGGCCGACTGCATCGCCCGCCGTCTCGACGAGGACGCCACGGACCGCCGCATCATCGGCCCGGTCATCCTCGTCACCGGGTTCGCCTGCCTGCTGATCCTGGTCCAGCCGGACATGGGGACGGCCATGGTCCTCGGGTGCATTGCCCTGACGCTCCTCTTCGTCTCGGGGGTGCGGCTCGGCCCGGTGATGAAGGTGATGGCCGCCGTGGCGGTGCTCGCCCTGATCGTCGCGGTCGCCTCGCCGTATCGCCGGACGCGGCTCCTCTCCTTCCTGGACCCGTCGGCCCACGGTTCGAGCTCGGGCTACCAGGTCCTGCAGTCCGAGATCGGGCTCGGATCGGGACACCTCTTCGGCATGGGGTTGGGGGGTGGGCAGGCCCAGTGGGGGTACCTGCCGAACGCGCACACGGACTTCATCTTCTCGGTCATCGGCGAGGAGCTGGGCATCATCGGTGCGGTGCTCGTGCTCGCGTTGCTCGCCGCGCTCGTCTGGCTCGGCATCCGGGCGGCCACGGCATCGGTCGACCGCTTCGGCGGGTTGCTGGCGCTGGGCCTCGTGGCGTGGGTGGCGGCCGAGACCCTGATCAACGTCGGGGCCGTGGTCGGCGTGTTGCCGGTCACCGGGATCCCGCTGCCCTTCATCTCGTTCGGCGGTTCCTCCCTCGTCATCACGATGGCGGCCGCCGGTGTGCTCATCAATGTGGCGAGACAGGGCGAAGCGGCGGCCACCGGTCGTGCGCTGAGAGCCGTCGGCGCCCGCCGGGGTCGGTGAGCGCCGGACGCGGCACGGTCATCGCCGGCGGGGGGACCGGTGGCCACGTGGTCCCGTCGCTGCAGGTTGCGCGCGCCATGGTGGCGCGGGGTCACGACCCGAGCACCATCGAGCTGTTCGGCTCACGACGCGGCCACGAGGCCACCACGTGGCCGTCGCTCGAATTCCCCTACACGCTGCTGCCCGGGCGGGGTATCCGGCGGAGTGTCTCGCCGGGCGCGGTCGTGGCCAACGTCGGTGCCGTGGCCGGCCTCGTCTGGGCCTGTGTCCGGGCGCTGGGCTCCTTCCTCCGGCGCCGGCCCCGGGTCGTCGTCATCGTCGGCGGGTACGCGAGCTTCCCCGCGGGCCTCGCCGCCGTCGTGACCCGTGTCCCGTTGGTGTCGGTCAACACCGATGCCGTGCCGGGCGCCGTCAACGGCCTCCTGGGCCGTTTCGCCGCCGCCAACGCGGTCGCCTTCGAGGGAACGGAACTGCCGCGGGCGCACGTGACCGGCACACCTGTGCGCCCGGAGCTCTCGGGGTTGGACCGCTCGGTGGAGGGGCGGCGCGCCGGACGTGACGCGCTCGGGCTCCCGGCCGACCGCCAGACGGTCACCGCCATGGGCGGTTCGCTCGGCGCGCTGCGGATCAACCGCGCTGTGGCCGCGCTGGCGGAGTCGTGGGGGGCCTCTGACGACCGTACCGTGTACCACGTGACGGGCCGGCGGGACTACGACTCGTTTGCCGGGGGCGCTACGGGTGGGGACCCCGGCGACGAGGGCGGACTGTGTTACCGCGTCGTGCCCTTCGAGGAGCGCATGCCCGAGCTCTACCGCGCGGCCGACGTCTGCGTGTCCCGGGCGGGCGCGATGTCAGTGGCCGAGCTGCTCGTCTCGGGCGTGCCCGCGATCCTGGTCCCGTTGCCCGGCGCCCCCCGTGACCACCAGACGCGCAACGCAGAGGCCGTCGTCGCGCTCGGCGCCGCGGTGCACGTGCCGGATCCCGAGTGCGACGGGGATCGGCTGGCCAAGGAGCTCGAGGCGCTGCTGACCGACGCCGACCGCCTGCGGGCCATGGGGGAGGCGGCGCGGCGCCACGCCCACCCCGACGCGGCCGCCCGCATCGCCGAACTGGTCGACGCCCATGCCCGCTGAGGCGCCGCTCGACCTGCGCGCCGCGCGGCATATCCACGTCGTGGGCATCGGCGGCGCGGGCATGAGTGCGATCGCACTGGTGCTACGCGCCATGGGCCACACCGTGTCGGGCTCCGACCTCAAGGATTCGCCGGTCGCGCAGCGGTTGCGCTCGCAGGGCATCGCCGTCGCCCTCGGGCACCGGGCCGAGAACGCCGCCGGGGCGGACATCGTGACCTTTTCGCCGGCGGTGGCGGCGGTCAACGTCGAGTTGGTGGCGGCGGCCGACGCCGGCGCGCACGTCGCGCCGCGTTCGGAGGTCCTGGCCGCCATCTGCGCCACCCGGCGCTGCCTCGCCGTCTCGGGGACGCACGGCAAGACGACGACCGCCTCGATGCTGTCGCTGATCCTGGTGGAGGCGGGTCTGCACCCCTCGTTCCTCATCGGGGCCGACGTCAACGAGATCGGCACCAACGCGGTGTGGGACAGCGGCGAGTGGCTCGTGGTCGAGGCGGACGAGAGCTACGGCACGTTCACGGCCTTACAGCCGGACCTGGCGGTGCTGACCAACGTGGAGCCGGACCACCTCGACTACTACGGCACGTTCGAGGTCCTGCGGGAAGCCTTCTCCGACTTCGTCGGCAGCGCCACCCTCGGGGCCGTGGTGTGCGCGGACGACGAGCACGCGGCCGCCATCGGACGGGCGCACGGGGCGACCCTCGTCGGCGAAGCCGTCGGGTCGGACTACGTGATGGAGGAGGTGTCACTGCTGCGGAGCTCGGTCGCCTTCCGGCTGCGTGGCCCGGACGGAGTGATCGGCGCGTTGCGGATCGGGGTGCCGGGACTGCACAACGCGCGCAACGCGGCGGTGGCGGCGGTCGCCGCACTCCGCTCCGGCGCACCCTTTGCCGCCGCGGAGGCGGCACTGGCCCGCTTCGCCGGGGTGAGCCGGCGTTTCGAGTTCCGCGGTGAGGCCAACGGTGTCACGTTCGTCGACGATTATGCGCACCTGCCCACCGAAGTCCGGGCCGCCTTGGCGACCGCGCGCAGCGGGGGCTGGTCCCGCATCGTGGCGGTGTTCCAGCCGCACCGGTTCTCCCGCACCGGCGCGCTGGCCGACCAGTTCGGCTCCGCCTTCGCAGACGCCGACGTCCTCGTGGTGACCGACGTGTACAGCGCGGGGGAGCGCCCTGTGCCGGGGGTCTCGGGGCGCCTCGTCGCCGACGCAGTGGCCGCCCAGGACCCCCGCCTCGAGGTCTTCTACGCGCCGGGGTGGGAGGAGCTGCGCCAGGCGGTGGCGTCGGTGCTGCAACCGGGTGATCTCTGCCTCACGCTCGGGGCCGGTGACCTCACCGTGCTGCCCGATCAGCTGCTCGACGCGCCGCAGTGGTGACGATCACGCCGAGCGACGAGCTCCGTGCGCTCGCCGAGACGCTGGGGGCACGGGCCACGCTGATGAAGCCGCTGGGGCCGCTGACCACGTACGGCGTGGGCGGCCCGGCGGCGTTGTTCGTCGAAGTGGAGGGCCCGGCGGACCTCGACGACGTCCGGTCCGTGCTGGCGGAGCGAGCGGGCTCGCAGCCACTCTTCGTGATCGGACGCGGATCGAACCTGTTGGTGGCCGACGCCGGGTTCGACGGGGTCGTCGTACATCTGGGCGCGGGGTTCGCCACGCTCGAACTGCCTGGGTCCGAGACGGTCGCGGCGCCCCGGAGTGAGCCGGTCGTGGCGCGCGCGGGCGCGGCACTGGCGCTGCCCGTGCTGGCCCGGCGGGTCGCCGACGCCGGCTGGAAGGGTTTGGCCTGGGCGGTGGGTGTGCCCGGTTCGGTGGGCGGCGCGGTGCGGATGAACGCGGGAGGCCACGGATCGGACATGGCGTCGTGCTTGGTGCGCTACCGCTGGGTCGACCTGCTCGGTCCGGGTGGGGGGACCGACGAGGTGGCTGCGCTCGACTACGGCTACCGCTCGTCGTCGGTGCGTGCGGCGCAGCTGGTGCTGGAGGCGGACCTCCGCGTGGCGCCCGGATCGGCGGCCGAAGAGCAGGCGGAGGTGGCCGCCATCGTCAGGTGGCGTCGCGAGAACCAGCCGGGCGGGTCCAACGCCGGCTCGGTCTTCACCAACCCCGAGGGCGACTCCGCTGGTCGGCTGATCGACGAGGCGGGTTTGAAGGGATTCGGCATCGGGACGGCGCACGTCTCGGAGAAGCACGCCAATTTCATCCAGGCCGAGCGGGGGGGCCGGGCGGACGACGTCCGGGCGGTGCTGGAGCACGTGCGCGCGGCGGTGGCGGCGCGTTGCGGGATCACGTTGCGCACGGAGGTCCGCCTTCTCGGCTTCGAGGGCGGGGAGACTGGTGCGATGCCCGAGACCGAGCCCGAGCGCCCGACGGTCTCGGGTCCCGACAACCCCCGTCCGGGCGGCGCCCCGTGACCCCCGTCGATGCCCCCACGAAGGGGCGCCGCGCCGCGAGCCGTCGGGGCGCCGGAGCGCGCTGGGGCGGTTGGAAGCTCTGGGGTCGCGGACAGCACGAGAGCGGCGGCGCACGGCCGAGGAGTGGCAGGGGCGGCTCGGGCCGCATGGACCCGCGCATCTCGGCCCGGCGCACCGCCGTCATTCGGGAGCAGGGACGGCGCCGGCTGCGCATCCTGGTCATCGGGCTGGCCGGGACGGCGGTCGTCATCGGCGCCTGGTTCCTGCTCCACACCCCGTTGTTCGGGGCACGGGCCGTGACCGTGACGGGCAACGTCCACGAGTCGCCGGCGCAGGTGATCGACCAGGCGGGGCTCGCGAGCCAGCCGCCGTTGCTCGACGTCGACGCGGGGGCGACGGCGGCGCGCATCGAGCAGCTGCCGTGGGTGCGGTCCGCCTCGGTCAGCGTTGGGTGGCCCGACGGTGTGCACATCAGGATCACCGAGGAGACGCCGCGCTTTGCCGTGAGCGAGGCCGGCGGGCACTGGGCGACGGTGAGTGCCGACGGACGGGTCCTCGCCGTGTCGGTCGCCCGCGAGGACGGGCTGCTGCTCCTGACGGTGCCACAGCCGCCCGGTGCTCCCGGCTCCGTGCTCCCGGCGCGCGATGCCACCGGCCTGGAGGTGGCGTCGACGCTCCCCGCCTCGTTCGCGGCGCAGGTGACGGGCGTGACAGTGGAGCCCGCCGGCTGGGTCCAGCTGTCGATGACGACGCCGATCGCGGTCGACATCGGCACGGCCACGCAGCTCACCGCCAAATACGAGGACGTCTCGTCGATTCTGGCCGGTGCGACCCTGCACAACGGGGATGTGATCGACGTCAGCGTCCCGGACGCCCCGACGGTGACGGGCCCGTGACACCGGCCCTCTCCCCGTAGCGTAGGATGCTTGACCTGCCTGAACACCCCCCGTATGGTGGGGTCACGTTGCCGAACTGTGAACATCAACCTTCCCCAAAGGTTCAGGGATCGGTGATGTCGCTCACGTCGACGGTGACTGGGGGCGGTACGTACCAGCGAGCTACCGGTCGGCGATCGACCCGAGGACAAGGGGAATCATGACGACCGTGCCTTCCCAGGGCAACTACCTGGCAGTCATCAAGGTGGTTGGAGTGGGTGGCGGCGGAGTGAACGCCGTCAACCGCATGATCGACTCCGGGCTGCGCAACGTCGAGTTCATCGCGGCCAACACGGATGCGCAGGCGTTGCTCATGAGCGACGCCGACTTGAAGCTCGACATCGGTCGCCAATTGACCCGTGGGTTGGGCGCGGGGAGCGATCCCGAGGTCGGACGCCAAGCGGCCGAGGAGCACCGGGCCGACATCGAAGAAGCGTTGCAGGGCGCGGACATGGTGTTCATCACCGCGGGCAAGGGCGGCGGCACGGGCACGGGCGCCGCGCCCGTCTTCGCCGAGATTGCCAAGGGCCTCGGCGCTCTGACCATCGGCGTGGTGACCCGCCCGTTCACCTTCGAGGGACGGCGACGCGCCATGCAGGCGGAGAAGGGCATCCAGGTCCTCAAGGAGAAGGTCGATACCCTCATCGTCATCCCGAACGACCGGCTGCTCACGGTGTCCAACGACAAGACCAGCATGGTCAACGCCTTCAAGATGGCGGACGAGGTGCTCCTCCAAGGTGTGCGAGGCATCACCGACATGATCACGGTGCCGGGCCTGATCAATACCGACTTTGCCGACGTCAAGATGGTGATGACGAATGCCGGCACGGCGATCATGGGCATCGGCTCGTCCATCGGCGAGGGGCGCGCGGCCAACGCCGCCCGGGCCGCCATCACCTCACCGCTACTCGAGGCGTCGATCGACGGAGCGCGCGGCATGGTGCTCAACATCGCCGGTGGCTCGGACCTCGGGCTGTTCGAGGTCAACGAAGCGGCCGAGATCATCCACGCGGTGGCGCATCCGGACGCCAACATCATCTTCGGGGCCGTCATCGACGACAACATGGGCGACGAGGTGCGGGTCACCGTGATCGCCGCCGGCTTCGAGCGCTGGGACGAGGGTGCGCCCAACGCCAAGAACGACTTGGCCGCGAGTATCTTCGCCACGCCCGAGCCGGTGGACATCTTCGCCGACGCCACCGGGTCCGACGAAGAGCTCGACTTGGGTGACGACGATTTCGACGTCCCCTCCTTCCTCCGCTAGCGACGGGGTCGCCGAGAGGCTGGAGGCCGTCCGGCGGCGCATCGAACGGGCGGGCGGTGACCCGTCCGTCGTCCGTGTCGTCGCGGTCACCAAGGGCTTCGGCCCCGAAGCCGTCGCCGCGGCACGCGCCGCCGGCCTTTCCGACATCGGCGAGAACTACGCGGACGAGCTCGTGGCGAAGGCGGCAGCGGTGGAGGGCGACCCGTCTCTGCAACCGGTGCGATGGCACTTCCTCGGTGCGATCCAGAGGAACAAGGTGGGGCGCCTCGCGCCGGTCGTCGGCGTGTGGCAGAGCGTGTCCCGGGTCGAAGAAGGTGCACGGATCGCTCGGTTCGCGCCCGGCGCCACCGTCCTCGTAGAGGTCGAGACCACGGGGCTCTCGGGCCGCAACGGTTGCTCGCCCGAAGAGGTGCGCACGCTCGTGCCACGTCTGCGCGAAGACGGTCTCGACGTCCGCGGCCTTATGACGGTCGCGGCGCCGGGCCCCGACGCGGCGGATCTGGCATTCGGGACGGTCCGCTCGCTGGCCGACGGTCTCGGCCTCGAGGAGCGTTCCATGGGGATGACCGACGACCTCGAGGCCGCGGTGCGTGCGGGCACGACCATGGTGCGGATCGGCCGGGCGTTGTTCGGTGAGCGGCCGCGCAAGCGCTCGGCGTGACGGGCAAGGTCAACGGGAGGCTGACATGACCCTCAGCAGCAGGCTGATGGCCCGATCGGCCCCCTCGCCTGGGCTCATTGGCCTGCCCGGGCGTGCGAGCAGGCACTACGCTGTGATTCGACAGGAGAAGGCATGTCACCCTCGTTCATGAAGAAGACCATGGTGTATCTCGGCCTGCTCGACGACGAGTACGACGAGTACGACGACCTGGAGGACCGCGCCCCGCGCGGATTCTCGGCCGCCACGGCAGCGCGGGTCGAGCCCCGGGCCCCCGAGTACGACCAGGGCGGCGGAGAAGAATTCAGCGGCGGCATGAGCAGAGTCCGCACCATTCCCCGCGAATCGGCTGTGCCCAGCCAGCCCCGGCCGGCGGCCAGCAACGTGGCCCCGCGACCGCAGGCGGTGCGCGCGGTCCCGGTCGACTCGACGCTGCAGCCCGTCTCCGCCGCGCCCTCGACGGCCAAGGTCCACGTCGTGGCACCCTCACGGTTCGGTGACGCAAAGGAGATCGCGGACCGGCTGAAGGACAACCGTCCCGTCATCGTGAACCTGCAGATGGCCGATCGCGACCTGCAACGCCGCATGATCGACTTCTGCAGCGGGGTCACCTACGCACTCAGTGGCGAGATGGAGAAGGTCGCCGACCAGGTGTTCTTGCTGGCGCCCACCAACGTCAAGGTCTCGGACGAAGAGAGGCTGCGGTTGGCCGAGCGCGGTTTCGGGCGCGGCTAGGCCAACTAGCCTCCTGGGCGGTGTTTTATGTCATTGGGCTGATCATCCTGCTGTACATGTGGGTGATCATGTTCCCCTACGCCATCTTGAGCTGGTTCCGGATCCAGCCCGGGACCACGCTGGCCCGGCTCCAGTACTTTCTGTACCGGGCGACCGAGCCGGTCCTGCGGCCGGTGCGGCAGGTGATCAAACCGATGGGTGGCCTGGACTGGTCGTTTCTGGTGGTCATCCTGATCGGCAACATCCTGGTGTTTCAGGTCCTCTGGCGCTGACGGGAAACCCAGCCCACAACCCCCGAACAATGCCTGGAACTGCGGAACCGTATGGTTAGACTCGGCCTCCATGGACAATTCCCAGGCATCGGCATCAATCCTCGACACGCTTCGCACCGTGGAATTCCGCCTCGGGCTGAAGGGCTACAACGTCGACGAAGTCGATGAGTACCTGGACAAGGCGGCCCAAGAGGCCGAGGCACTCCAAGAGCACGTCCGCCAGCTGAACGAACGTCTGCGGCAGGCGAGCGAGCGCATCGCCCAACTCGAGCGGGAGAAGCGGTCCGCGCCGGTCGCCGCGGCGGACGACGGTGAAGGTGCACCCGGCGCCGACGCCGGGGCTCTCTCGGACGAAACGCTGCAACGGACGCTCATCCTGGCGCAGAAGTTCGTCGATCAGACCAAGCGCGAGAGCGAGGCCGAGGCCGCGACCATCGTGTCCCATGCCGAAGAGAGGGCCCGCACTGCGATCGCCGAAGCCGAGGCGGCGGCCGCGCAGCTCCAGGCCGAGTCGCATCAGAAGCTGCGCGAAGAGGTGACTCGCCTCGAGGCCACGCGCACCGACCTCGCCACCGACGTCGAGACGATGGCACGTCATCTCGACTCGGAGCGCAACCGCCTCCGCGGCGCACTGACCGAGATCCTCAAGTGGGTGGACGAGAACGTCCAGCCGGCGAACTCGCTCATGGGTGTGAAGCCCAAGAGCAGGCCCGGGGAATCGATGGATGCACCGGCACGGCCCGAGGCAGACGACGGCGCGCCGACGCTGAACCTCCAGAACGCATCGGGCGCCGTGTCAGGGGCGACCCACTCACTCTGATTTTCCAGTAGCCCGGCCGGGGCCGCTATTGCCCGCCCCTGCGCTGTCCGCTATCGTCACCCGCTCCCCAGGGCGAGGCTGCAGGCGTACGCGGCCACGACAGGTGGTCCGAAGGAGGGCAGATGACCCCAGCGAGCAAGGGCTCCCCGGCTAAACGGGGGTCTACGTCGCGCTCGACCGCCGCTTCACGCCCCGGGAACAAATCGAACGCCGCCCGGGTTGGGGGTACCGCTGGAACACGTCCCGCCCTTACGAAGAAGAAGGCAGCTCCTGTTGTGAAGAAAGCAGCCACCGCAACCAAGAAGGCCACGTCGACGGCCAAGAAGGCCGCGTCGGGGCCGGTGAAGAAGACGACCTCGACCGCCAAGAAGGCGGGCACCGCGGCGACGAAAAAGGTGCCCGCCTCGAAGAAGGCCCCGACCAAGAAGGCGGCTACACCTGTGAAGAAGGCCGCACCCGCGAAGAAAGCCGCCCCGGCGGCGAAGAAGGCGGCTCCGCCGGCCAAGAAGGCCGCGACCACTGCCGCGGCGCGGGCCGCGAACGGTGCGGGCGCGGCGCCGACGCCCTCGCGCACGGCCTTCACGCCCAAGCCGAAGCCGCCGGCGCCGGTGCGGCCGAAGACGGGTCCGTACGCCAAGGACGCCAAGTTCCTGGAAGAGGTGGGAGAGCTCCTCGTGAACGAGCGCTCGATCTACCAGGAGCAGGCGACCTCGCTCCGCGCCGAGGCGGACTCGCTCGCCCTCGAGCGCGAGCCGGGGGATGTCCAGTTCGACGAAGAGTCCGGCGAGGGCGGAACGGTGACGGTGGATCGCGAGCGCAACCTCGCGCTCTCGGGCCAAGCGACTTTGGCCGTCGAGGAGATCGACGACGCACTGGCTCGGGTCAAGGACAAGACGTACGGGTACTGCGAGCGTTGTTTCCAGCCCATTCCGAAGCCGCGGTTGCGTGCCCTGCCATACGCACGCCTCTGTGTGGCGTGCAAGAGCGGAGGGCTGTCCCGGCGCTGACCACGCCACGGGTGGTGGCATTCGCCATCGCCGTGGTCGTGGTGGTGGTCGATCGCGTGACCACCACGCTGGCCGTCGACCACCTCCACGACGTCCGCCACCTCTGGGGTCCCTTCGGGCTGGCCCTGACGTTCAATTCCGGCTTCGCCTTCAGCCTCTTCAGCGGGCGCGCCGTCATTGTCACCGTCCTGCTGTGCGTGGGCGTCTTGGTGCTGGCGTGGGTCGTGGCGCAGGTGCGCACCGTGCCCATGGCAATCGGCGCGGGCCTGGTCCTGGGCGGCGCCGTCGGCAACCTGAGTGAGCGCATCGTCGGCGGACACGGCGGCCGGGTGCCCGACTTCATCACGCTCGACTACTGGCCGACGTTCAATTTTGCCGACGCGTGCGTCACGGTGGGCGTCGTCGTCGTCATCGTCTCGCTCCTCTTCGGGCAGGCCGGCATGGCGAGCGAGAGCGACGAGGGCACCGCGTGAGCGAAGCCCGGGGGGGCGAGCCGGCTGCGCGCATGACGGTCGAGGTCCCGGCGACGCTCTCGGGTGTCCGCGTGGACCGCGGTGTCGCCATGCTGGCCGATGTCTCGCGGGCCGTCGCGGCCGAGCTCGTCGAGTCGGGACGCGTCTTCGTGGACGGGGCGCCGGTCGCCTCGGGCCGGGTGCCGCTCCGAGAAGGAGCGCTCCTGACGGTGCAGCTGCCCGAGGAGACCGCCACGATCCCGGTCGCCGAGCCGGGCGTACGCTTTTCCGTCGTGCACGCCGACCACGACGTGGCCGTGATCGATAAGCCGGCCGGGCTCGTGGTGCATCCGGGCGCCGGTCATGTCGAGGGCACCCTGGTCGGTGGCCTGCTGGCGGTGTTCCCCGACCTCGCCGACCTCGTCGCAGCGGGTGTGAGTGCGCCGGACCGGCCCGGCATCGTGCACCGCCTGGACAAAGGGACGTCGGGCTTGCTGGCGGTCGCCCGGACGCCCGTCGCCTACCGGTCTCTGGTCGCGCAGCTGGCCACGCGCAGCATGGAGCGGACATACCTCGCGCTGGTGGCCGGGCTCGTGACGGACGACCGCGGGGAGATCGACGCGCCGATCGGACGCTCGGTCCGGACACCGACGAAGATGGCGGTCACCCCGCGGGGGAAAGCCGCCATCACGACGTACCGAGTGGTGGAGCGGCGTGGCGTCGATTCGGGGACGCCCACCACGCTGCTGGAGCTGGCGCTGCAGAGTGGACGGACCCACCAGGTGCGTGTGCACATGGCGGCCATCGGCCATCCCGTCATCGGCGACGCGCGGTACGGGCGGCCGGACGAGCTTCTCGGCTCCGGGAGGTTCTTCCTTCACGCCGCCCGGCTGGCGTTCGACCATCCGGTGACGGGCGCGCGCACCGAATTCGATGCGCCGCTACCGGGTGACCTCCAGGATTACCTGAGCAGTCGCTAGGTCGTCGCCCGGCGCACGGCCTCCGTGTTCGTGCGGAGCCCTCAGGCTGCCTGGTGTACCCCGAGCACGTCGACGTCGCCGGAGAGCGCCGCTAGCGCCTCCTCCTCGGCCCGACGGACCCGGCGTACGCCAACCCCGAGACGCTCGGCGGTCGACTGGAGCGACGCGGGGGAGTCGCCCCCGAAGCCGAAGCGCAGGCGCAGTACGTCGCGCTGGAGGCCCGGCAGCCGCTCGACGGCGTCGCGCACCCGCTCGTAGACCATGGTCTCTTCGACGTCACTGGCGAAGTCGGAGTCGTCAGGTGCCACGAGCTCGCCCAAAGTGGTCGTCGACTCGAGCGCGGCCGGCTGGTCCAGCGACGCGGTCACCCTGGCGACGTCCTCGAGCGACTCGCGCTCGTCGGCCGTCATTCCGGTCGCCTCGTCCAGCTCCTGCTCTGTGGGTGCCCGACCCAGGGTGCTCGCCAGCTCGGCCTTGGTCAGCTCGAGACGCTGGATCTGCTCACCGACCTCGAGAGGGATCCGGATGGTCCGGCCGTGCTGCTGCACGGCACGCTGCAGGGCCTGGCGGATCCACCAGGTCGCGTAGGTCGAAAAACGGAAACCGCGCTCCCAGTCGAACTTGTCGACGGCTCGCATGAGGCCGAAGGTCCCTTCCTGGACCAGGTCGGCCATGTCGACGCCCCGGTCCTGATAGCGGCGCGCCCAGTGCACCACAAGGCGCAGGTTGGCCGCGACCATCTGCTTGCGGGCGGCCTCGTCGCCCGCGGCGACTCGCTTGGCCAGTTCCACCTGCTGCTCGTGGTCGGGCATGGGGAATTGGTCGAGGTCGCGCAGCATCAACCCCAAGGTGTCCGATGTATTCACCGCGCTCTTCATCTTTGCTCCAGCCGTTTTTCGCTCGCTATCTGTCGTACGTACCCGGGGCATCCCGGGATGAACCTGCGATGTACAACCAGGACCAAGGGCGGATCATTCCACCGGGGTGTTCGCCCATCGGCTTGCGACCTCGGGGAAGGTCGTGGTCATCTACCGCCATGGCCGGCCGATTGGTGCTCGTGCGTCACGGCGCGACCGAGTGGTCCCAAAGTGGTCAACACACAGGGCGGACGGATATTCCCCTGCTCCCGGAGGGAGAGGGCCAGGCGGCCGCGGCGGGCGCTTACCTCCGCTCGGCGGGGTGGGTCTTCGACCTGGTCCTCACGAGCCCCCTCCGACGGGCGGCCGACACCTGCCGACTGACCGGGTTCCTGGGCCAGACAGACCCGGACCTCATGGAGTGGGACTACGGCGCCTATGAGGGGATCGCGTCGCGCCAGATCCGCGAGGAGCGCCCCGACTGGAGCCTCTGGGAGCAGGGCGTGCCGGACGGGGAGCGGCCGGCGGACGTGGGGCGCCGGGTCGACCGGGTGATCGAGCGCACGAGACGGCACACGGGCGACAGCCTCTGCGTGGCCCACGGGCACGTGCTGCGCGTTCTCGCCGCCAGGTGGCTCGGGCTACCCCCGGTCGCCGGACGTCTGTTCCTCCTCGATGTCGGTGCCGTGTGCGTGCTCGGAGGCGAGGGGAACACCGGCGCGGTCGAGTTGTGGAACTTCGTCCCCGACCCGGTGTGAGAAGGAAGCCGTGCCGGACCGCGGTTGGTTCAGACCGTGGCGGCCACGTTGCCCTGGGCTCGATCGACCATGTCGGCCAGGGTGTAGGACTGCAGATGGGTGCGGATGACCTCGCCCACATCGGCCCAGACGGCCAGAAGCACGCATTGGCCCTCGTGATCACAGGCTCCGTTCTCGTGTGGCTCACCGAAGTCGCCGGCCGCAATCGGCCCGTCGACGGCAGAGACGATCTGGGCGAGCGAGATCTCGTCGGGCGACCGTGCCAACACGTAGCCGCCGCCGACCCCGCGCTTGGAGCGGACGAGCCCGGCTCCCTTGAGGGCGAGGAGGATCTGCTCCAAATACGGCTGGGGCAGCGCGGTGCGCTCGGCGATGTCGCGGACCGAGGTCGGGGTCTCTGCGCCGTGCAGCGCGAGCGACAGGAGTGCTCTGCTGGCGTAGTCACCCCGCGTCGAAACCCTCACAACGTCCGATTCTACCGGCCCAAACGCCGCTCGAGTGGGTGCCGTGGTCGTAGGGTGGCCTTGTGAGCGACGGTGCGGCGGTCCACGCTGCAGTGGCAGATGCAGGTCAGAGGACACGCCCCGGTGACGCCGGCAGCCCGGCTCCGGTGCTGCCGGACTGGGAGGGCGCCAGCCTGCACCGGGTTGTGCCCGGTCTCCTCGAGCAGCTGGCGCAGCCGGGTCGGACGGCGCCGCCGTGGTTCCCGGCACCGGTTGCCGAGGCCAGGCAGATCGTCCTGCTGGTCATCGACGGTCTCGGCGCCGAGCAACTGCGCGCCCGCAGCGGGCTGGCGCCCGTCTTGACGTCGGGCTCGGGCGGGTCCATCACCTCCGTCGCCCCCAGTACGACAGCGTGTGCGCTGACCACACTGGTCACGGGCAGAGTGCCGGCGGAGCATGGTGTCCTCGGGTACCGGGTGGCCCTCGACGGTGCGGTCATGAACGTCCTCCAATGGTCCCTGGATGGCGCGGACGCACGGGTGCGGGTGCCCGCCCACGTCTTCCAACCGTTCCCTTCGTTCCCCGGTGCGATCGGCACGGTCCCGGTGGTCACCCGCCACGACTACGGACCGACAGGCTTCACCGCCGCGCATCTCGGCCGAGTCGATCTCCATCGTTGGCACACGCCGGCCGGGCTCGTGACGACGGTGCGCCGGCTCGCCGCTTCGGGAAGCCCGTTCATCTACGCCTACTACGAGGGAATCGACAAGGTCGCACACGCCGAAGGGATCGGGGACTTCTACGACGATGAGCTGCGTGCGGCCGACCGCCTCGTGGCAGACGTGCTCGAGGTCCTCCCCCGGGGTGCCGTGCTGGTCGTGACCGCCGACCACGGACAGGTGAACGTCGGCAACGCAGTCGTCGTGCTCGGCCCCGAGATCATGGAGGGGCTGACGCTCATCAGCGGAGAGGGGCGCTTCCGTTGGCTGCACACGCGTCCGGGGGCGATCGACGACGTGGTGGACGCGGCCGTCGAGCTGCACGGTGACGTGGCCTGGATCCGCACGAAAGAGCAGGTGATCGCGGAGGGGTGGCTGGGCGGTGTTCCCGCGCCCGAGATCGCAGCCCGCTTGGGCGACGTGGCCCTGATCCCCTTCGAGCCGATCGCCTTCCTGGACCCCGCCGACACCGGCGAGCTCCGCCTGGCGGCGAGGCACGGCTCGCTCACGACGGACGAAATGCTGGTTCCCCTGCTCGGATGGCGGGCTGAGTAAGTCGGCCCACCACGATGGCAACATAGGGGACGACCCGGGCGTGGTCCGGTGGCCCGGCGGATCCCCGGCACGAAGAGCGGAGTGGATGACGTGACGAACACTGACATTGGAGACAACCCATCGGACGGTGCTGCGCCGCCCGTCGCACCGGACGAGGTGCTCGGCGGCACGGGTGCGGAGAGCAGCGACGAATCGAAGACCGAATCGATCAACGAGCCGGCGAAGGTGTTGCGCATCGGTTCCATGGTCAAGACCCTTCTCGACGAGGTGCGGGGGGCACCACTCGACGACAAGAGCCGGGTGCGGCTGCGAGAGATCTACGAGCAGTCGATCCGTGCCCTCTCCGAAGTGCTCTCACCCGACCTGGTGGCCGAGCTCGAGGCGCTCACATCGCCCTTCGACAGCGAGGCGCCGAGCGACGCCGAGCTGCGCATCGCCCAGGCGCAGTTAGTGGGGTGGCTCGAGGGTCTGTTCCAGGGGATCCAGGCGACGCTCGTGTCGCAACAGATGGCGGCGCGCGCACAGCTCGAGCAGATGCGCCAGCGGAGCCTGCCCGCGGGGAGTGAAGCCGGGGGCCGGACCGGGGCCTATCTCTGAGCCGGCGGGCGCGCGAAGCGGGGCGGAATCAGGCGCGGGCGGAGCGGGTGCGCCTGACATTCGGCTGGTCGGGCCTCAGCTCGAAATGAGGTCCCGGATCATCGTCGAAGCGGGCCCCGAAGGGGGATAGATTGCGAGATCCAGGGGCGAATCACACAGGTGTAAGTTTGACGTAGCGAAAGGAGGGCCGGTGTCGGAGCGGTCGTTTACGCATCTGCACACCCACACCGAGTTCTCCATGCTCGACGGCGCGGCGCGGGTCGGCGAGCTCGTGGCCGCCGCGGTCGTCGACGGGCAGCCCGCACTGGGCATCACGGACCACGGGAACATGTACGGGGTCCTGGACTTCTACAAGGCGTGCCGGGAGCAGGGGATCGTCCCGATCATCGGCACCGAGGCCTACATGGCCGGCGAGTCGAGGCACGAGCGCCCGGTGCGGCGCGGCCGGGTCGACGACACGGGCGGCGACGTCGAGGGCGGGCAGAAGCTCTACTACCACCTCACACTCCTGGCTGAGACCGTCGAGGGGTACCGCAACCTGATGAAGCTGTCCTCGGCCGCCTATCTCGAGGGTTACTACTACAAGCCACGGTTGGACTGGGAACTGCTCGAACGCCATCACGACGGGCTGATCGCGACGACCGGATGTCTCGGCGGCGTGGTCCTCCAGGCGCTGTTGGCCGGTGATCCGGACGAAGCCGAGCGACGGGCCGCCCGGCTGCAGGACATCTTCGGCCGCGACAACCTCTTCGTCGAGCTGCAGGACCATGGTCTGGCCGACCAGCACCGGACCAACCCGCAGCTGATGGAGATCGCCCGGCGGTTGAACGCGCCGCTGCTCGCCACGAACGACAGCCACTACACACACCGCGAGGACGCCGTCGCGCACGACGCGTTGTTGTGCGTGCAGACCGGCGCGCTCTTGGCGGACACGAACCGCTTCAAATTCGAGGGGACCGAGCACTACCTGAAGACGGCGAACGAGATGCGCCATCTGTTCCGAGATGTGCCCGAGGCGTGCGACAACACACTTCTGATCGCGGAGCGGGCCGATGTGCAGATCGAACTCGGGAAGCCGAGCCTGCCCGAGTTCCCCGTGCCCGATCGCTTCACTGGCGCGACCTACGAGGATCGGGCGCTCGCCTACCTGCGCGACCTCACGATGGAGGGTGCGCGGCAGCGCTACGGCGACCCCGTGCCGCGGGAGGTCATGGCGCGCCTGGACTTCGAGCTCTCCGTCATCGGCGACATGGGCTTTCCGGCCTACTTCCTCGTCGTCTGGGATCTCATCCGCTTCGCCCGTGAGAGCGGTATCCGGGTGGGCCCGGGCCGAGGTTCGGCGGCCGGCTGCTGTGTGGCGTACTGCCTGCGGATCGTGGATCTCGACCCGATCCGCTACGACCTCCTCTTCGAGCGCTTCCTCAACCCCGGCCGCAAGCAGATGCCCGACATCGACATGGATTTCGACGAGCGGTACCGGGCCGACGTCATGCGGTACGCCTCCGAGAAGTACGGCAGCGACCGGGTGGCGCAGATCATCACGTTCTCGACAATCAAGGCGCGGGCCGCGGTCCGCGACGCGTCGCGGGTGCTCGGCAAGCCCTACATCGTGGGGGACAAGATCGCCAAGGCCATGCCGCCTCTCATCATGGGCCGGGACACGCCACTCAGGGCGTGCCTCGCCAAGACGGAGGGCCACGAGGACGGCTTCGCCAGCGCGGGCGAACTGCGCGGCATGTACGAGACCGATCCGGAGGCCAAGGAGGTCATCGACGTCGCGCTGGGTCTCGAAGGCCTGCGGCGCCAGGACGGCATCCATGCCGCCGCCGTGGTCATCTCCCGGGACCCGCTGACCGACTATTTGCCCATCCAGCGCAAGCCCGACGCGGGTGGCAACCCCGAGGATGCCCCCATCGTCACGCAGTACGAAATGCACGGGGTCGAGGAGCTGGGTCTGCTGAAGATGGACTTCCTCGGGCTGCGCAACCTCTCGGTGATCGAGCGGACGCTCGACCTGATCGAGGCGGCGACGGGGGAGCGGCTCGACATCGATGCCGTGGACCTGACGGACGAGCCCACTCTCGAGATGCTGCGCCGGGCGGACTCCGTGGGGGTTTTCCAGCTCGAGGGAGCCGCCATGCGCCAGACGCTGCGGGCGCTGGCGCCGACGAGCTTCGATGACGTGGCCGCGTTGGTCGCGCTGTACCGGCCCGGGCCGATGGCGGCCAACATGCACCGCGACTACCCGGAGCTCAAGAACGGCCGCAAGCCTCTCGAGTACCTGCACCCGGACATCGAGCCGATCCTCAAGGACACCTACGGGCTCATGCTCTACCAGGAGTCCGTGATGCGGGTCGCCCAGAAGTTCGCCGGCTACTCGCTCGAGGAAGCCGACAACCTCCGCAAGGCGTGCGGCAAGAAGATCCGCAAGATGATTGCGGCCGAGCGCGAGAAGTTCGTCAAGGGCTGTGCATCGGAAGGATACGGCGAAGAGCTCGGCACGCAGCTGTTCGACATCATCGAGCCGTTCGCCGACTACGCGTTCAACAAGTCCCACTCCTACGGCTACGGGCTGGTGGCCTACCAGACGGCCTGGCTCAAGGCGCACTATCCCGTCGAGTACATGTCCGCGCTGCTCACATCGGTGAAGGACAACAAGGACAAGACGGCGGTCTACCTGGCCGAGTGCCGCTCCATGGGGATCGACGTGCTGGTGCCCGACGTGAACCGCTCGGTGGCCGAGTTCGCACCGGACCTGACAGCCACGGAAGACCGCCGCGCCATCGTGTTCGGGTTGGCGGCCGTGCGCAATGTGGGCGAAGGGCTCGTGGAGCGCATCGTCGCCGAGCGCGAGGCCAACGGTCCCTTCGAGGACATCTTCGACTTCTGCGCGCGGGTCGACCCGGTCGTCCTGAACAAGCGGACCATGGAGTCACTGGCCAAGGGGGGCGCCTTCGACTCGCTCGCCCACCCGCGCCAGGGGCTCTGCCTCGTGATCGACGAGGTCGTCGACCGCACCCTGGAGCGCCGCCGCGAGCAGGAACTCGGGATCACCTCCCTCTTCGCCGTGTTCGAAGAGGAGCAGGCCGAGCCCGGCTGGGGTGGCACCAAGGTCGCCATCCCCGATACCGAGTTCGACAAGTCCCAGCGCCTCGCGTTCGAGAAGGAGATGCTGGGCCTCTACGTCAGCGACCATCCGCTCATGGGCTTTGAGGGTGCGCTGAGCCGGCACACCGACAGCTCCCTGTCGGACATGCGCGAAGAGGACACCGTCGCCGGGGACCGCTCACCCGTGCGCACGGTGGGCGGCGTGGTCACCGACCTGCGCCGCTCCTATACCAAGAAGGGCGACCTCATGGCCCGGTTCGTCCTCGAAGACCTGCAGGCCGCCATGGAGGTCTTCGTGTTCCCGAAGACCATGGCGGAGTACGGGGCGCTGATCGAGAACGACGCCATCCTGGTCGTCAAGGGGAGGCTGGACACCCGTGAGGATGAGCCCAAGATCGTCTGCATGGAGGTCTCGCGGCCGCTGCTCCATCGCGGCGAGGAGGACCTGCACATCAAGTTGCCGCTGGGCGTGCTGACCGACCGCCGGGTCGAGGGTCTCAAGGATGTGCTCAGCGGGCACCCCGGGCCCTCGGCGGTGCTGCTCCACGTCGGCGAAAAGGTGCTGCGGCTGCCGCCTGAATTCAACGTGGACTGCCGCAACGGCCTCGTCGGCGAGCTGAAGCGGCTGCTGGGTCAGAGCGCCGTTCTCTCCTGAACAACGGTGATGTTCCCGCCAGAATTGGGACTTGAGCTGGGATAACGCCAGCGTGTTCCGGGGCCGCGACGGCTCTGAGCAGGACACCCGGTTGGGAAGGCACCGAGACCAGCCAGTAGACTTAGTGCATGCCGATCGTAGTGAGCACCAAGGATTGCACTGCGCTCAGCGACGCTGAGCTCGTCGAGATGGCGGATCTGTGTGCGGACCGCCCGCCTGGTTTCGACATCGGTTTCCTCTCCAAAGAGCGTGAGGCGTGGGTCCTGATCACCCAGGCCCGAGAGGGCAACAAGCTCCGGGGGTACTCGTTCTGCACGCTCGAGCGGATCGGCGGCACGCCGTCCCTCCTGGTGGGCCTGGCCCTGGTCGACCGCACGTCCCGGGCGGAGGCCGCTCTCAAGGCGATCATGGCCGACCAGTACCGGCGGGCGCTGCTCGCCTTCCCCGACGAGGACGTCCTCCTCGGGACCCGGCTCATGTCCCCCGAGGGATTCCGCGCCTTCACGGGCCTCCAGGACGTGGTGCCCTTCCCCGAGCACAAGTCGTCGGGCGAGGAGCGGGCCTGGGCCCGGCGCCTCTCCAAGCGCTTCGGCTGCGAGAGCCGTCTCGACGACCGTACGTTCGTCCTGAAGGGCGACGGTTCGGTGGCCGGGGGCCTCGACTTCTTCGCCGCCAAGGTCAAGATCCCCGAGGGCGTCGACCAGCACTTCGACGGTTTCGACCCCGAGAAGGGCGACCGCCTGGTCACCTTCGGTTGGGCGATGGCCGAGGACCTCGCCGGGGGCAAGCTCGGCCGCTGAGGTTCAGCCGCGGGGCAGGACGGCCGCGCACACCTTGTAGCAGTGGCCGTCCCGGGGCGGGCTCACGGTGACCAGCAGGTATTGCGGCTCGAAGCCGAGCGCGTTCGACAGGCTCTTCCCGCTCAGGCGTTCGCGGCGTGCGGCGTCGAGGGCCCGGGCCGCGTGGCGGTCCTCCACCGGTAACCAGACGTCCTCGCGGTCCCACCCGAAGCGCACCCATGTGGAGCCGTCAGCACTGCGGCGGATGAGTTGCGGGCTCCGGGTCGGTTCGATGAGTGCAACGGACGGGCGGAAGCCGCGGAACTCCCAATAGGGCGCGGACGCCCCTGGGAAGCCGAGGAGCGGTCCGTCCGGCGAGGCCACCATCCGCCGCAGCAGCTTTCGCACATGCCGGCCTCTGAGGGTCCCCACGTGGCGCGGCAGGTCGGCGACCGTCGTAGCCTCGGGCTGGGCGAGGTCGTCGCGCTCGGGGTCGTCGGCCAGCGTCACCTCCACCACGTCGAAGGTGCTGATGTCGGGCTCGTAGCCCTCGGGCCACGGCACCCGGACGCGCATGACGGTGCGCGTGGCCAGGTCCACGACCGTCGTGTCCTCCAGGGTCGAAGAGAGAACGAGGAGGTGCAGGGTGGACCCAGCGGCGGTGGGCACCCGGTCACGCCGCCGCGCCGAGCGACGGACCAGCCGCGACGCGTCGGTGGTGCGGGCGGCGCGTCGGGCCTCGTGCCCCGCCTCTGGTCCCGGCTCGTGCCCCGGCTCTTGCTCGAGCTGGAGCCCGTCCTCGGGCCCGGTCGAGACAGCAGGGATCTCGTCGGTCCTATGTTCGTCGGTGGCCGTTTCGTTCACGGCTTCGTTCGCGTCTCCCTGTTCGTCAAGGACCGTCATGTCGATGTCGCGGTCGACGGGATGTCGTTGGGCCCGGTCGTTCATCGGACGGCTGCCTCGAGTTGCGCGGCCAGGGTAGCGGCGTTCTCGGCCGGCATGCGGCACGAGCGAGCCTGGCAGACGTAGGCGCGTCCGGGCTCGGAGGACCGCTCTGCGAACAGCGGACCGTCGTCGGGCTCGCCCCAGGCGGTCACGGCGGACGGGAGCCAGCGCCGGCGCACCTCGGCGAGGAGGTCGGGCCGGTCACCGGTGACCACGATCTCGTAACGCCCGTTCCACATGGGCAGTGCCGCCACCAGGTCGGCGACCGCACCGGGGTGGCGCTCGAGCAGCGGCCGGGCCAATGCGATCGTGCGCTCCGCCGCCCGGTCGAGGACGGGGTCCTCGACCAGTGCGTTCGTGCGGAGCAGCGCCGTCAGCGCGATCGAATTCGTGGCCGGGAGCGCACCGTCGAGAAATTCTTTCGGGCGCACGACCAGCGCTTCGGCGTCGGCGCCGGTCGTGAAGAAACCGCCGGACTCCTCGTCCCAGAAGAGGTCGTGGAGCTGCCGCACCGCGATGAGAGCCCGTTCGCGCCACAAGGTTTGGCCCGTCCACTCCGAAAGACGGAGACAGGCCTCGGCCAACCACGCGTAGTCGGTGGCCACGGCCAGGTGCCGGGCCCGCCCGCCCTGCCAGCTGCGCATCAGCCGCCCGTCGAGGTACATGGACTCCCAGAGGAACGTCCCGATCTCTTCGGCCCGGCGTCCGTACTCGGCCTGGCCGATGGCGGAGGCGACCTCGGCCAGGGTTGCCGCCGCCATGGCGTTCCATTCGGTCAGCACCTTCTCGTCCCGCGCCGGCTGGACGCGCTGGGCCCGCGCCCCGGCGAGCAGCACGCGGGCCTCTTCGATCTCGGGCGGACGTGCCAGGGGCGCCCCGACCGGGCGGACCGGGATGGAACGGCCCTCCCAGTTCCCGGCCTCGCTGATCCCGTACCAGTCGGCGGTGGGTGCGATCAGTTCCGGCGGGAGCACCGCGGCGAGATCGAGCGGGGTAAAGGTGGCGTGGCCACCTTCGACGCCGCCCGCGTCTGCGTCGAACGAGGAGTACAGCGCCCCTTCGGGCGTCGAGAGGTCGCGCAGCACCCAATCCAGGGTCTCGGTGGCGACGACGAGGTAGTCGCTGCGGCCCCCGTCCTGCCAGGCATGGAGGTAGGCGCGGGCGAGGAGGGCCTGGTCCGTCAGCATCTTCTCGAAGTGCGGCACCAGCCAGCGGGCGTCGGTCGAGTACCGGCAGAAGCCGCCGACGATGTGGTCGTAGATGCCGCCCGCGGCCATGGCGTCGAGGGTTCGATGCCCCATGTGGCGGGCGACCCCCCCGTCCTCGTCCGACCCCGACTGGCGCGCCGCGCGCAGGCAGAGCTCGACGAGCGTCGGACGGGGGAATTTGGGTGCGGGCCCGAAGCCGCCCCACTCGCGGTCGAAGCCAGGCCGCAGGCCGTCCACGACCGCGGCAATGCACGACGCAGCGTCGATGTCGGCACCCGTGCGCGTGAACCCGTCGGCGCGCGCTCCTTCTGTTCCAAGAACCTCGGCCAGGTTGAGCTCGCGCTGGACCGCGGCGACCAGCGCGTCGGCCTGTTCGAAGACCTGTTCACGTTCGGTGAGCCAGGCCTGTCCGAGCGCTTGCACAACACGGCGGAACGCCGGCATCCCGTGTCGTTCCACCGGTGGGAAGTAGGTGCCTGCGTAGAAGGGACGTCCGTCGGGCGTGCAGAAGACGGACATGGGCCAGCCACCCGATCCGGTCAGGGCCTGCGTGGCCGCCATGTAGACCGTGTCGAGGTCGGGGCGTTCCTCCCGGTCGACCTTCACCGAGATGAACCACCGGGCGAGGTCGGCCGCCGTTTCGGCGTCCTCGAAGCTTTCGTGGGCCATGACGTGACACCAGTGACACGAGGCGTAGCCGATCGACACGAAGATGGGCTTGTCCTCGTCGCGGGCCCGTTGGAGGGCCTCGTCACCCCAGGGGTACCACTCCACCGGATTGTCGGCGTGCTGGCGGAGATAGGGGCTCGTCTCGTCGGCCAGGCGGTTCACCAAAGGCGATGCTAGACAGCCGTCACGCCGGGCGAGCGCTGAATCTCCAGGTACGCCGTCCGTGCAAGGCTCGTGCAATGGATCTTGAATTGAAGGGAAGGACCGCGCTCGTCACCGGCGGCAGCCGCGGTATCGGCCTGGCCGTGGCCGCTCGGTTCGCCGAGGCCGGCGCGAACGTGATGGTCGCGTCGCGCAAGGCAGAAGACCTCGAAGAAGCGGTCGCAGGCCTGGTGGCCTCCGGTGCGGACGGCGATCGGCTGGCCTGGCGCACCGCCCATGTGGGCCACCCCGACGATGCGACATCCTGCGTGGCGGACACTGTCGCCCGGTTCGGGGGCCTCGACATCTTGGTGAACAACGCCGGCACCAACCCCTACTTCGGGCCGATGATCGACATCGACCTGGTCCGCGCGCAGAAGACCTTCGAGGTGAACCAGCTCTCCGTCCTCGTGTGGACTGCCGCGGCGGTGAAGGCGGGGCTGCGCGGTTCCGTCATCAACGTCGCATCGGTGGGCGGCCTCGGCGTCGAGCCGAACATCGGGTGGTACAACGTCACGAAGGCTGCGGTGCTCCACCTCACCCGGCAGTTGTCGTTCGAACTGGCGCCGGACGTGCGGGTCAACGCATTGGCCCCGGGATTGGTCAAGACCAAGCTGGCGGCAGCCCTGTGGGAGGGACCGGGCGAGGAGCGCATCGCCGCTCACATCCCGCTGCGCCGTCTCGGCTTGCCCGACGACATCGCCACCGCGGCCCTCTTCCTTGCCTCGGAGGCGTCGTCGTGGGTCACCGGCCAGACGTTCGTCGTCGACGGGGGGACGACGGCACAACCCTCGGGGGGCGTGGGCTGAGCTGGGACGCCTGTCTTTTCCGGCTTGCCATGTCACACCGTGAGGACCCGGTCCGTCTGTGTGAGTGACCCCAGCGACGAAAGGATGGAACGTCCTCATGGCTCATGTCCCCTTGCTGTACGAAGGTGGTGGAAACATCGCCCGCCTCGCCCGCTCCTACTCCCAACGTCGCTTCGGGCAGATGGTCGAGCCCACCGCGGCGGCTTCGCATCACGCGGGTGTTCTGGTGGCCATGGGCAGCCTCGAGACCGCAGTGCAGCGAGGCTGGAAGAAGTTGGACCCCACGCTCCGTTGGCTGGCGATCGCGGCCACGTCAGCCCGCATCGGCTGCTCGTGGTGCATCGACTACGGGTACTACGAGGGCATGCACGACGGCATCGATCCTGCCAAGGTGCGTGCCGTCGTCGAAGGCTGGCGGTCGAGCGACCTCTTCGACGACCGTGAGCGCGCCGTGCTCGAGTACGCCGAAGTGGCGACCGGATGCCCGGGTGAAGTTTCCGAAGAGCTGGCCGAGCGCATACGGGCTCACCTGAGCGACGCCGAGTTCGTGGAGCTCGCCGCCTGGGTGGCGCTCGAGAACTTCCGCTCCCGTTTCAATGCCGGCCTCGGACTCCGCAGCCAGGGCTTCTCCGACTCCTGTGCGATCCCGATGCGTGATCTCGCTCCGAACGCCGCGACTCGCCCGGATGCCGTTGCCTGATCTCGACGCCGACACGGCGACGTTCGAGGAGTGGCGCTCGCTGCTGTTCGGCGTCGCGTACCGCATGTTGGGCAGCGCGACGGACGCGGAGGACGTCGTCCAGGAGGCGTGCATCCGATGGCTCGGGCGCGGTCCCCAGCCGGTCGAGTCGGTGCGCGCCTACCTGGTCACGATCGTGACCCGCCTGTGCCTCGACCAAATCGATTCAGCCCGAGCCCAGCGCGAGACGTACGCGGGCCCATGGCTGCCCGAGCCCGTCGCCGAGGACGACGTCGCGGCGGTCGAGCAAGCGGACTCCCTGTCGCTGGCGTTCCTCGTGCTGCTCGAGGAGCTGACCCCGCTCGAGCGGGCCACCTATCTCCTGCACGACGTCTTCGGCTACTCGTTCGAGGAGGTGGCGGTCTCCCTCGGCCGCACTCCGGCCGCGTGCCGTCAGCTCGGCGCCCGCGCCCGCAGGCACGTGGACGAGCGCCGCGGGCGTTTCGACGCCGACCTGAAGCACGGTCGCGAGCTGACGGATCGCTTCGTGACGGCCTGTGCGACGGGTGACCTGTCCGGGCTGCTCGCCATGTTGTCAGAGGACGTCGTGGTGTGGACGGACGGAGGCGGCAAGGTCCGCGCCGCCGTGAGGCCCGTGATCGGTCCCTACCGCGCGTCGCGCTTCTTGGTGAACGTGGCCAAGAAGGTGCAGGGACGGCCTCGGTCCGTCGTCCTGAACGGCCAGCCGGCGACCGTGTTCGTCGAGGACAGCACAGTGCTTGCCGCGTTGGTGCTCGACATCCTGGACGGTCGCATCGTGGGGGTGCGGGTCGTGAGCAATCCCGACAAGCTTGCTCGGCTGAGCGCGCACCTCGAGTCGCTCTCCTGAGCGACGGTCAGGAGAGCGCGCGGCGGCGGATCTTCCCGGACGCCGTGCGCGGCAAGTCGTCGACGATGACGAGCTCCTTCGGCGCGGCCCACGGGGCGATCGTCTCGGCCACGATCTGGCGGAGTTCGTCGAGCGACGGGGCATCGTCCGTCGGCACGATCCAGGCCACGACGCGTTCACCCCATTCGGGGTCAGAGCGTTTCCAGACGGCGACCTCGGCGACGTCGGGGTGGGCGCTGAGCACGCGCTCGACGACGTCGGGCCACACCTTCTCCGCGCCGGTCGTGATGACATCGTCGATGCGGCCGGACACGGCCAGGTTCCCGCGCTCGTCGAAATGCCCGGCGTCACCGGTGGCGAACCACGAACGATCGCCGTCCGGTCCCAGGGTCCGGCCCGTGGACCCATCTCGATAGCAACGGAACAGCATCGGCGCCCGGATGAGGATCTCGCCCTCCTGCGGCGTCCGTGTGCCGTCGCCGGCCGTTACGAACGAGCCGTCGCTGTCGAGCAGGGCGAGGTCGACGCCGGCGAGGGGTTCCCCGTCGTAGACGACACCCGAGCCCGTCTCAGTCAGCCCGTACGTCGAGACGACGTTCGCCGGCAGTGCAGTGGGCGACTTGCTCCCGCCCAGGAGAATGCAGGCGAAGACGGACGGGTCGAGGCGTGCCAGCGCGGTCGTGACGAGAGAGACGTGGGTCGCTTGGCCATTCCGGCCTGCCGCCTCGACGGCCTCGGCCTCGAAGCCCGGCATGACGAGCAGGGGAGTACCCGTGATCACGGCTCGGGTCACGACGGCGAGCCCGCCGATGTGGGCGAGAGGCAAGCACGCGAGCCATGAGTGCCGGCTCGGGTCCACCGCCAGGCGCTCGGTCGTCACCCGGGCCGAAGCGGTCACGGCATCGTGCGTCAGGACGACGCCTTTCGGCTGACCCGCGGTGCCCGACGATGCGACGACGAGTGCGTCGCCCTCCTCGACGCCCAGCCCGTCGGGGAGGGCATGTTGCTCGCCGTCCGAACCGACGATCCGCGTGGGGCGGAGGGCCTCGAGCATCACCCGGCGGGCGGCCGCGGGGAGGCGAGGGTCCAGAGGGGCGGCGGCGTCTCCGGTGTCCCAGATCGCTCTGAGGGCATCCACAAACCCCATGCCACCAGGGAGATCGAGTGCGACGAGCTCGGGCACCGGCCAGTAGCGTAGGCCGCCATGCAGACCGTGGTCAGTGGCGTTCCAGCTTCGTGAGCCCCCCTCTCAGAGTCTGGGTCGCCGGGGCCCGTCCGCGCACGCTCCCGGCCGCTGTGGTGCCGGTCTTCGTCGGGACCGCGGTTGGGTACTGGTCGAGTGGCCGGCTCGTGGTCGATCCGACCTGTCAGGGCCCGATCGGGCAGTGCGCCTCCCTGGACCATCAGCTGTCCTGGCTCAACGCGTTCCTCGCCCTGGTCGTGGCGCTCGGTATCCAGATCGGGACCAACTACGTCAACGACTACGCCGACGGGGAGCGGGGCACCGACGAGCATCGGGCCGGCCCTATCCGTCTGGTGGCCCGCGGCTTGGCGACCGTCCGTGAAGTCAAGATCGCCGCCGTTGCCTCCTTCGCGGTCGCGGCCATCGCCGGATTCGTTCTGGCGGCCCGAGTCACGTGGTGGTTCATTCCACTCGGGGCGCTCTGCTTCGTAGCCGGCTGGGCGTACACCGGGGGTCCGAGGCCCTACGGCTACTACGGGTTCGGGGAGGTCTTCGTCTTCGTGTTCTTCGGCCTCGTCGCGACGGCGGGCTCTGCCTACGTCCAGCACGCGCCGTTCCTCTGGAATTACGCCGGCCGCGCACTGGCCGTCTCCTTCGATTGGGGGTTCGCGCTCTGGGCGGGCGTGCCCGTGGGTCTGCTCGCGGCAGCGCTGCTCCAAGCGAACAACCTGCGCGACATCGAGACGGACACCGAAGCGGGGAAGCGGACGCTCGCGGTGCGCCTCGGGCGGAGCCGCGCCGGACTCCTCTACTGCTTCACCTTGATGGGCGTGGCCCTCTCAATCGGTGTGCTGTATGGCTACCGGTCCTGGGCCCTCCTCGCCCTCCTCGCCACACCCCTCGCCATCCTCCCGGTCCGCCTGGCCTTGAGCGATCGGAACGGTCGCGGCCTCTTGCCCATGCTGGGCTCGACGGCGCGCCTCCAGATCGCAGTGGGCGCGCTCCTCACCATCGGGTTGTTGGTGTGACGGCTCAGGGTGGCGAAGGCTGGTCGGGATCGACGGCTCCGAGCCAGTGCGCCACGATCCGTCCCGTGTGATCCGGTTGCGCCAAGTGCACGGCGTGACCGCCGCCGGGGACCAACGACACCACGCCCGACGCCGCGAGGCGCGCCAGGCGGAGCGCGTGCGCCGCGAACCGGGTGTCGTCCGTGCCCGCCAAGGCAAGGATGGGGCACCGGACCGCGGGGATCGCATCCCACAGCGGTTCTTGCGTGCCGGTTCCGCAGAGGCGAAGGCTCGACGCCAAGCCGGCGGCGCTGTTGCGGAGGCGCTCAGTCCGGTCCGCCCCGTCGCCCAGTCGCTCGAACAGCGGCCCGCGCAGCCACGACTCGACGAACCCCTCGACGTCGCCCGAGGCCTCGAGCTCGTCGGCCAGCAACTCGTCCGATCGGCGGCGCGTGGCGCGCTGCTCGGGATCTTCGATGCCGCCGGTCGCGCCGATCAGCGCAGCCCGGCTGACGTCGAGGTCCGACTGCGTCAACACGTGGAGTGCGACGCGGGCACCCAACGAGTACCCGAGGAGCCCGCACGGCACGTCACCGATGGCGCCACGGACGGCCTCCGTCACCAGGCGGCCGCTCGTCGGGAGATCGGCTCTGACGGCATCCGAACCCCCGTGCCCGGGGAGGTCGACGGCGACCAGGGTGTACGAGTCGGCCAAGCCATCACCGAACCGACCCCAGAGCCGACCCGTCTGCGTGAAACCGTGCAACAAGGCCAGCGGCGGCCCCGAACCCCGCAGTTCGACTTGGAGGGCCACGTCGGGTGAGCGTACAGGCCACCTTCAGCGCCACCCTGGTGGACGAATGGGTCCGGCTCGGCGTGACCGACGCCGTCGTCTGTCCCGGGTCGCGCTCCACCCCTCTCGTCGTGCCGCTGTCGCAGCGAATGCGCACCCACGTCCGCCTCGACGAGCGGAGTGCTGGCTTCTTCGCCCTGGGGCTCGCCAAGGTGACGCGACGGCCGGTCGTCGTCTGCGTCACGAGTGGCACCGCCGGTGCCGAGCTCCATCCCGCCGTCGTCGAGGCGCATCACGCACGGGTGCCGCTCATCGTCTGCACCGCCGACAGGCCCCCGGAGCTCCACCACACCGGTGCCTCGCAGACGATCGAACAGGACCAGCTCTTCGCCGTCGAGGCGCGGTGGCGTGCCGACCCGGGGGTGCCGGCCGCCGGCCAGGAGGCGACATGGCGCCCGCTGGCCGCGCGAGCCGTTGCGGAGTCGATGCACGGCGCGGACGGTCCGGGCCCGGTTCATCTCAACCTGGCCTTCCGTGAACCGCTGACCGAGGACCCCGACGAGCTGCCGCCCCCTGCGGACGTCCCGACGACCGCAAGGGGCCGGTCGGTCCCGATTGCGACGGGTCAGCCGCTCGAAGGGCGCGGGATCATCGTCGTCGGCGGGCCATCGTTCGGCCAGGCCGATCCGGCAACGGTCTGCGACTTCGCGGCGCGTCTTGGATGGCCCGTGCTCGCCGATCCATTGTCGCGGTGCCGGGTCGAGGGCACGATCGCGGCCGCCGACGCCATCGTGCGGACGCAACCGACGCCGCCGGACGTCATCGTGCAGGTCGGCGCACCGTGGCTCTCCAAGGCGCTCGGCGAATACATGGCGAAGGCGGCGGCCGCCGGATCGAGGATCATCGTCGTCGACCCGTGGCAGCAGCGGCCCGATCCGCTGCGGGTGGCGACGGAGTTCGTCCACGCGGAGGCCAATGCGTGGCTGCCGGCCGCAGCCGACGCCGGCGCCCCGGCCGATCCCGAATGGCTTGTCTCTTGGCGTTCCATGGAAGAACGGGCCCAGCGGGCGCTCGACGAGATGCTCTCGAACGAGCTGAGCGAGCCGGCGGTCGCCCGGACGTTGCACCGCTTCGCCAGCGCGTCCGACGCCACGCTCGTGGTCTCGGCATCCATGCCGATCCGGGACCTCGAGTGGTACGCCCCCGCACTGCCGTCGCCGCCACGTGTGCTCGCCAATCGGGGCGCCAACGGGATCGACGGCGTCGTCTCCACGGCCCTCGGCGCCGCCACGGCCGGCACGCCTGTGCGCACGCTTGCGTTGCTCGGGGACCTGGCGTTCCTGCACGACGTGTCGGGGCTCGTCAACCTGCCCGAGGTGCCGTGCACCTTCGTGGTCGTCGACAACGGCGGCGGCGGCATCTTCTCGTTCCTGCCCCAGGCGAATGCTCTACGGCCCGAATCGTTCGAGACCTTGTTCGCGACCCCGCCCACCACTGACCTGGGCGCGGTCGCGCGCGGGTTCGGCCTCCCGGTCGAGGAAGTGGCGAAGGCTTCAGAGCTGGAGCCGGCCCTGGCCGCAGCTCCACCCGGGCCAGCCGTCGTGCGCGTCCGCGTGCCGTCGCGCGCCGACAACGTGGCCGTGCACGATGCGATCAACCAGGCGGTCCGTCGCGCGCTGCACCCCTGAAGGCGGGTGACGGCGTCGACGTCGTGAGGCGCCCGGTCGGGCTCCGGAAGGTGAGTTCGACGTTGGCATCACCCAAGATCTTCCATTCCATCTCGTGCACGAAGCGATGGTGCTGATCGCACAGCTCGACCAGGTTCGACAGATCAGTCGCGCCGCCGTTCGTCCAGTGGAGCACGTGGTGGACGTCTGTGAACTCGGTGTGGGTACAACCGGGGAACCGGCAGCCCTTGTCCCGCCGTCGGATCTCGATCCGCTGCGCGTCGGAGGGATCGCGCCGGGCGCGACCGAGGTTGAGGCTCTGCGCCGAGGGTCCGTCGGCGGACACCAGGACCTTGGCGTCGCAGGCGATGCGGCGGGCCACCTCTCGTGAGACCGGGCCGAGCACGTCGAGCTCCGCGCCACCGTCCCCACCGGCAAGGAACTCGAGATCAGCGTGCACCACGACCGTCGGGCGGTTGCGTCGCATGCCGCCGGCCCGGGGTGTTCCGTCACCGGGGTCCGACGACGCCTTGCCGTCCACGTCCCTCTTGCACAGCGCGACGAGCGCGTCGGCCATGCGCTGGTCGAAGGGGACCCGCTCCTTCATCCGGCGGCTCGCCCGAGCGATGAGCGAACCTTTGACGACCGCGTACTGGTCCTGAGGCAGAAATCCCGTGAGCATCCGCCTTCGGTCGTCGAAACGAAGGAAGCGCCGGGTGTAGAAGCCGCCTGCTTTTCCGTCGGACTGCTCCCGTGCCGCCGTCGCCAGCTCACGCACTTGCTTCGCTGACCAGTGCGTCGCCTGCTCGGCGAGTTTGGCGTCCGTCTCGGGCTTCGCCACCTCGACGAGCGGCTTGACCTGGTCGAAGGACAGCTTTCCTTGTGAAAGAGCGTCGGAGATCTTGGGGAGCTCCTGCAACTTGGTGGCCGCGGTCACCCATTCGCGGGCGGTGACGGCTGCCACACCGCACTGCTGCACCAGCCAGGCGACCATCGACGTCGCACCGTCGACACGCCAGGCCTTGCGGCGGTCCAGTTCGACCACGGCGGCCAGCAACTGGCTGTGATGGGCGGAGATAGCCCGGTGGTGCTGGATCACGCTCGCCACGAGCCGGTCCGTGCGCCGGGAGACCGAATCGGGGCGAGGCCCCTCACGCATCGTCGAAGGAGTCATACGACCGGAGAATGGTCGCCACCGCGGCGTGCAGCGCGTGGAAGTCCGGTTGTGGCCCCCAAGCTTCGGATCAGCGGTAGCGGTCCGCCGGCACCCACTCCCCGTGGCTGCGCAGCGGGAGGCGAACCGGCAGGTGGATGACGGCCTCGGGGCCGCGCCGACCCATGGAGGAGGCGTCGAGAACGTAGATGTCGCTTGTACCCCGGTTGACGTCGTCGACGACGCTGAGCAGCCACCCCTCGTCGTCGCTGTGCCCGTCCACGGCCCGCACGAAGAGCGGCTCGCTCGGCCGCCGTCCCGGACCCGGGTGCCAGGCCACCGCCTCGTCGCGGCTGACATCGAATTTCAGGAGGCCGATCGGCGCGGCGTCCCGCTCGACGACGGCATGGGGAACCGCAGCGGCACTCCCGCGCGCGGCACCGGATGCCGCACCAGGGTCTGCCCAGTCCTGCTCGACCGAGTAGCCGTATCGGAACGGCGCCCCCTCGAGCAACGAGTCCGTGCGCGGATACTCCACGTACCGCTCGTCCACTTGGGACCGCTCGACGCGCTCGGCGGTCACCCGCCAGCGTTCGAGCACGCCGAGGCTGCCCCCGATCGACGTCAATCCCACCCCTGGGGGTGCGACGACCGATGCCGTGGGATCGTGCGGCCGCCCTGCTTCGAGCGCGTCGTAGCGGCACACGAACAGGACGATCTCGCCCGAGCTCTCGTCCTCCCATGCGCCGAGCACGTGGGTCACCAGGCAGGGATCGAGCCGGAACCAGCGGACGTCGGTGCCGTCCCCGTCGCGGGGCACCACGCCGAGCCAGCCCTCCGCTCCGGGCACCCAGCCGAACGGAACGGGTTGCCCGCCTGGGTCGCCCAAGCGCGTGGTCGGCGACTCGATGAACACGACGTGCCCCGGCGTGACCGCGACATCGTGCTGCCACGTTGCCCGCTCCAGCTCCACGGCCTGGGTCCGGCGCAGCGCGCCGCTGGCAGTCCATTCCCCGATGCGGAGCCAGATGCCTTCAGGCTGGCCTTCCGCCAGCTCGAGCGATGACGCGGCATCGGCCTGCCCGCGGTCGTCGACGGCGAACAGGACGCGGGTGCCGTCCGCAGCGACCCGGTGGACGTGCGACGCGATCGGCACGGACAGTGCGCCGGCGAACTCCTCCGGCTCGAGCAGGCGGGAGTACTGCGACGGCAGGCCGGTCTCGGGGAGGGCCAGGACCGATCCTGCGTGCCAGAACACCGACGCGTTCGCATCGGACTCGCGCCACCGGTACGTGACGGCCTTGCCGTCGCGGAACTCGACGGCGTGGAGGGCCCCGATGGGCAGCCCGGCTCGGTCAGGGTCGCGATCGCCCGCATCGGCGGATCCTCCCGACGTGCCGTCCTCGTGCCCGCCTGCTTCCACCGGTTCGGCAGAGTGCTGCGCCCACGGCGAGCGTGGCCCGATGCGGAACAGCGTCCCTTGGAGGTCAGGCGGCAGGGCCCCCTCCATGGGGAGTGACGCCTGCTCGATGCCGATTACCAAAGCCCCTCGATCACCACGACGATGCGGGGAACATTCCCCATGCGCACTGCGTCCAACCTCGCCCTGAGGCGCCAACCTGCGACGATCGACGAGTCGGCCCGGCCATGCAGCCGGTCAACCTACCGGCGTATGGCAAAGTCGGAGGCATGCCCACGCTCTCGGAGGACCTCACCTTCCGCGGCCTGATCCACCAGGTGACCGATCCGGAGTTGCCCAAGCGCCTCGACGAGCCGGGCCTCACGGTCTACGCGGGCTTCGACCCCAGCGCGGACAGCTTGCACGTGGGCAGCCTGCTGCAGCTGTGCACCTTGCGCCGGTTCCAGGAAGCGGGGCACCGGCCCATCTCGCTCGCCGGCGGCGGCACGGGCATGATCGGAGACCCGGGCGGCAAGGAGGACGAACGCCAGCTCCTCACCCGCGAGACGATCGAGGGCTACCTGGAGGGGATCCGTCCGCAACTCGCGCAATTCCTCGACATGGATCGCGCGCTGCTGGTCAACAACGCCGACTGGCTCGGGTCGATCTCGACCCTCGAGTTCCTGCGCGACGTCGGCAAGCACTTCACGGTCAACCAGATGGTGGGCAAGGAGTCGGTGCGCACCCGCTTCGAGCGCCCGGATCAGGGCATCTCCTACACCGAGTTCAGCTACATGCTGCTGCAGGCCTACGACTACCTCCGTCTCCACGTGGACCACGGCTGCGACCTGCAATTCGGCGGTAGCGACCAGTGGGGCAACATCACCATGGGCATCGAGCTCATCCGCAAGGTGTGCGGCGACGAGGTCTGGGGCTTCACCACGCCGCTCATCGTCAAGCCGGACGGCACGAAGTACGGCAAGACCGAGACGGGCACCGTGTGGCTCGACGCGAAGCGGACGAGCCCGTTCGCCATGTACCAGTTCTTCATCAACACCGCCGACGAACAGGTGGGGGAGCTCCTGCGTTTCCTCACCTTCCTCGACCACGCAGAGATCGAGCGGCTCGACGAGGCGACCCGCACCCACCCCCAACAGCGCACCGCCCAGAAGGCTTTGGCCCGTGCCGTCGTCGAGCTCGTGCACGGCGCCGCCGAGGTCGCCAAGTGCGAAGAGGCGTCGGCGGCATTGTTCAACGAGGAGATCGCCGGCCTGAGCGAGGAGATGCTGCTGGCGGTGACCGCAGACGCGCCGACGACCCACGTGCCCCGGACCGACCTGCTCAATGGCGGCCTCACGCTTGTCGACGCCCTCGAGCAGACGGGCCTGGTCACGTCCAGGGCGGACGGGCGCCGCACCATCGACCAGGGCGGCGCCTACATCAACAACGTGCGCCAGACCGACTCGACGCGCACCCTCGGACCCGACGACCTCCTGCACGACCGATACGTCGTTCTGCGCAAGGGACGCCGCGACGTCCACATTCTCCAGACCGCATGAGCACTGCGTGAGCGCGCGGCTCGTGCTCGCCTCCCTAGCCCTGACCACAGCCGCGGCGGTGACCCTCACGTCGTGCGCGGGTGAGGATCAGAGGGGCTCGCCCGCGCACCGCATGTCCGTCTGGGTCAGCGGCACGAATTTCGGCGAGGACATCGGCACGCTGGTCGCCGACAACGCACGCATCGCCAAGGTCGTCCCCAACGGCTCCGGCGCGGTGCACGCCGCGTGCGGCACGCTCGTCACCGACGCCGAGATGGCGAACACGGAACTCCCGTCGCCCGATCCCGAGGTGACCGATCTCCTCACGAAGGCCTACGGCCTCGAAGGCACCGCGGGCAACCAGTGCTACGACGCCGGCGCCACGAACAAAGAGCTGCTGGCCAAATCCGCGCGCAATGCGATCAAGGCCGAGGCGCTCTACAACGAGGCACTCCAGCGGATCCGGGCGATCGACGGCAAGGTGCCCGTGACCACGACGACGACGGGCAACTCGGGCAACTCGGGAGGCATCTTCGGGTGACCGACCCCGATGACACCGACGACACAGCCGGCACCAGCGACAGCGACGACCAGCTCGACCGTCACCGTCGCCGGGTCCTGTGGGCCATGCCGACCGGCCTCTATCTGATCGGCAGCCGCGCCGGCGACCAGGTCAACCTCATGACGGCCAACCTGGTGGTGCAGGTCTGCATCGAGCCCAAGCTGGTGGCGGTTGCGCTCGAACGCGAGGCACTGACGACACGTCTCGTCCATGAGGGCGGGGCGTTCAGCGTCTCGCTCCTCCCGCGCACCGAGCGGGCGGTGGTCCGCCACTTCGTGAAGCCCGTCGTCGAGGTCGAGCACTCCGACGACGGCACCATCGTCGCCCTGTCCGGCCACGCCGTCGACGAGGTGGGGCCGAAGCGGCTCCCGGTGCTCGCCGCCGCCGCCGGCTACCTGTACTGCCCCCTGACGCGCGCCGAAGAGCTCGGAAGCCATGTCCTGTGCATCGGCGAGGTGGTCGAGGTCGGCGGTGAGCCCTCCGATGTCCTGCGGATGGAGGACACCCGCATGCACTACGGGGGCTGAGACCCGGCTCCGGGCGTCAGCCCGGACTGGCGCCCTCCGAAGCACCCCCGGGATCCTTCGGCCGCAGGTCGATCCGCAGCGTCAAGATCCCGTCGTCGAGCTCGACCTCGGCGTCGCCGATCATGGCGAAGTCGGCAAAGTCCTGCTGGGCCTGCTGGCGGAACCGCTGGCGCTCGGGCCCTTCGATCGGTGGCATGCCCCGGGTGCGGACGGCCTCCGCTCGCTGGCGGAACCGGGCCACCATTTCCTGCGGGTCGAAGCCGGGCACGGCGGTCAGCGTAGATGCTCTATCGCTGGCGAGCGCCCGCCCGCGGCGGCCCGGCGCCGCCTAGACCGCCGTGTGGGGCCGGCGACGAATTCAGGCATTGACCTGGGACCGAGCCGTCCGGGCGGTGCAAGCCACTACTATGGACAAGCGGTCGAGATGACCCGTGCGGTCCGGCCGCAGGGGCGGAACGCCAAGGTGCGGACCGGTGTGACAAGGAGTTCTCGTGAAAAAGGGACGCCATCGGCGCTTCGAGGAAGCGCGCAGCCTGAAGCGGTCATCGACAGAATCGACCGGACGGTGCCCTGAGTGCGGGGCCGAGCCCGATGACGTGCACGCTTCGTGGTGCTTGGCGGAAGAGGACAAGTACGACCGCATCTTGGGCTCCATGCCCACGACGTCGAACGCAGCCGACGACGACCCGCTGAACGACTGATCACATAAGGCCGCGGCGCCGAACGCCGCCGGCCCAAAGACCCGGCGCCTCAGGCGCCGGCGCCCTCCGCCTCCGAAGACTCTGCTGCGCCCCGCCGCGTGCGCCCGCGTACGGCCGGATGGGGGAGCGGCACGCCCTTGGTCCGCAACCGCTCCTTCTCCCGGACCAACGCGACGAACCGGTCATAGATCTTTGCCCCGACCATCTCGGTGAGCTCCGCCTGCATCTCGCGGTAGACGGGCTTCTTGCCGACGAAGGCCTCGGGGGATTCCGTGCACCACCAGTGGAACTCCCGACCACCCTTGCCCCAGTGGCGCCGGTCCCACTGGCGGATCACCGAGATGACGTGGCCCTCGTCGTCATCGACGTGGTCCTCCCGGCGCAGGGGCAGCTGCCAACAGACCTCGGGCTTGAGCGTCATGAAGTTCACGCCTCGCCGAGCCGCCGCAATGTGGAAGGCGCAGCCGGCCCCGGCCGGGAAGTCGGGCTTGTTCAGGAAGATGCAGGCGTCGTCGAGCAGCCGGGTCACCGTCTCGCCGTGTTTGTTGGTGTGGATGACGTTCTTCTTGGCGCCGTGGTTCTGCCATTCCTCCGGTGTCAGCGTGGCGGCCGCCTTCTCCACGCGCCGGGCGTCCTTCTTGTCCACGAGGTGCGCGCCGTAGCTGCAACAGCCCTGGACCAACTCGGGGGCCGGCCCCGTCAGCACCCCCTGGCAGCCGTTGCCGAAGATGCAGGTCCAATTGCTCGTGAGGAACGTGGCGTCGAAGACCCACGTCCGTTCCTCGTCCTCGTCCTCGAAGCTGAGCCACTCGTGTGTGTCGGTCGGTGTGCGGGCCACGAAAGGGGACGATACAGCGCGCGCTCCGTCACTCCTAGACCATTCCGATGAATCTGTCGCAGGTCGCCCCGCCATGACGCGTCACGTCGGTGACGGGGCCGGACCCGGACGCGCCGGACCCGGCCGTCGCCGTCCGCGCTCAGACCGGAGCGCCCACCGACCCGAGATGCTGGATGCCGACGACCGGCCCGTTGAGGCGTATGCCGGCCATCGAGCCGAGGAAGGGTGCGTCGCCGTAGGTGAACACGCCGCCGTCGGCGCCGACCTCCCAATAGCCCTGGCCCGAGTGCGTCACCGCGATCCCCACGACCGGGGCGTTCAGCATCTGGCCCGGCTTGAGCGAACCGGGCACCGAGCCGAAGAATTTCTGCGTCCCGTAGGCGAAAGCCCCACCGTCTGAGGCGACGAGTACATAGCCCTGCCCGCTCGCCGCGGCGGCGATGCCCACGATCGGCTTGTTGATGTGGACGCCGCCGAGACCACCGACGTACTGCGCCGTGCCTTCGGCGTAGACATCGCCGAAGTTGTCGACCATCCACGCGCCCTGGCCGTCGGTGGTCGAGGCCATGCCCACGATGTGGGCGCCCGGTGGCGGCGACAGCGCCGGCAGGGCAGGCACAGTGCCGTAGTTGTAGATCTTGCCGTTCTGGGCCACGAGCCAATAGCCGGTCTCGCTGGGCGGCGCGGCGATGGCCGCGATGGGCGACGGGATGCTCTGGCTGCCGAGCGAGCCGAAGAAGTTCGCTCCACCGAGGGCGAAGACCCCCCCGTCACCGCCCACCATGAGGTACCCGTTGACACCCGGCGAGTTCGCAAGACCCACGATGGGGGCGTTGAGGTGGTTGTTGGCCAGCGACCCGTTGAAGTTCAGCCCGAAGTCGAAGATCCCACCCTCGTCGGCCACGAGCCGGTAGCCGTTGGGGTTGAAGCTGGCCACCTCGACAGAGCCGATCGTGCACGGGCCGCCACCGACACCGCGGGCGACCCCCCGCTGGTCGGTCGCCACGCCCGTCGCCGCGCAGACATTGTTGGGGACACCGCCCACGGCCTTGCTGCTCGAAGCCGGCAATTCGGTCAGTGTGGGCCCGCCGTTGTTGGCCAGCGCGCCGAGTTGTGGGTCTTGGCCCTTGATGTCGCCGGGGCCGGCCGTTCCGCAGTTGTCCGTGTTGCTGATCAGGTTGTAACCGAGCGAGGTCACGGAACCCGGTCCGGTGAAGCTGCAGTTTGGACTCGGCCCCCCACTCCCGGCCGAAATGATGGTCTCGCCGATGGTCAGCGTCGAGTCGTCGTTCGTCTGGATATTGCCCGAACCTGTCGTGGTGTTCCTGGCCGTGTTGGCGGTCACCGTGTCGAAGTTGAAGGCAGTCGAGACGGTTGGGTTCTCGGGGCAAGCAACTCCGAAGTAGCCGCCTCCAGAGGCCGAGTTGTTGGCGGTGATCGTGTCGTTGGTCAATGTCAGTGCGTTGCACGACTCCGACACGATCCCGCCGCCGTCGCCGAGCAATATGGAAACGCCGAGGAGGCTGCCGACGAAGTTGTGGTTGATCGTCGAGGACGTCACGGCAGTCGAGCCGCTCTGTGTCGTGTCGAACGCCATGCCGCCACCGGCCTCGGTGGCGTCGTTGAAGCTGATCGTGTCCTGGCTGAAGGTGTTCTCACCGCCTTGGACGTAGACGCCGCCACCCTCGTAGCCGTCGTTGGACGAGATGTCGGTTCCGGTGACCGACAAAGTACTCGCACTGCCGTTGTTCTGGACGTCCATGCCGCCGCCGAAGCCGTTGTTCGTTCCGTCGGCCGAGTTGGAGTCGATCTCTCCAGCGCTGATCGTCACGGAGGTCGAGAGGCCGTCGTTCTGGACGTACATGCCGCCCGCCGCCGTGCCCGCGGTGTTGCTGGACACGTCGACGCCCGTCATCGTCACTGTGGTGTTGGTCCCGTCGTTCTGGACGTAGGCGCCACCACCGTCGCTGTTGGTCGCGGTGTTGCTGTCGATCCGGCCGCCCGTGATCGTGACGGTGTCCCCGATGCCGTCGTTCTGGATGTAGAGCCCACCCGCATCGCTCGAGGCGGTGTTGTCGGAGAACTCGTCATTGGTCAGGGTCACGGTGTTACCCGGTGAGCCCGCGTCGTTCTCGACGTACGCGCCGCCACCGCTGCCCGCGGTGGAGGTGTTGGCGTCGACCGTGACACCCGACACGTTCGCGACGTCGCCCACGGTGTTGTTGACGAAGAAGATCCCTCCACCGCTGAGGCCCGCCGTGTTGTTGCTCACGGATCCACCCGTCACGGTGTTGGCCCCATGGTTGACGTACAAGCCCCCTCCGTCTGACGTCGCCGTGTTCGCGTCGATGGTGTCGTTGGTGAGGGTGGCGGTCCCCGCATCGAGATAGACCCCGCCGCCGGAAGTCGCCGTATTGGCGGTCACGGTGGAATTCGACAGGTTCAATGTGCCGCTGTTCAGGATGCCACCCCCGATACCCGTCATGTTGCCGTCCTCGACGGTGATGCCAGAAATGTCCGCAGTCGTGCCGCTGAAGACGTTCATCACACGATTGGTCACGGTGCCCTGCATCTGCACGATGCCAAGCGAGGCTCCCGGACCGCTCAACGTGATGGTGTGCCCGCTGTCGTTGAAGACGACTTCACCGTTGGTGTTGTCCAGTGCGTAGATGTGCGAGGAGCTTGGGTTATTGGCAACCGTGTTGGCGTCGGGCAGCGTGATCGTGGCAACACCTGCTGACGCATTCGCGGCCTGAATGGCGGCCCGCAGCGTGCAGTCGCCTTCGACCACCAACGTGCAGTTGGCCGGCACCGGGGCCCCGTCGGCAGCGTCGTTCACCGTGATGAAGACCGCCGCGCCCGCCGCCGTCTGACCGACGACCGCGACTCCGACGCCCGTCCCGAGGCCGAGTGTCACCACCGCAACGCCGGCTGCGCAACGTCGAAACATTCCCATGGCAAACCTCCCTGCCAGGTCGTTCGCGTCGACCGTAGCTCGCCGGCCGACTGCTCGCTCGGGGGATTGACACGGTTTGCGGCGACCCGACCTGAGCCGGTTATCAGGATCCAGGCGACCCATGGCTGACCGGCGTGGCACGGGTTCGTCGTAGACTCGCGTTCATGGCAACCCAGACCGAAGACCTCCAGGCCACGACGCCGACGACGCCGCTCGTGACCCTCACCCCCGAGGCGTACAAGGTGGTGAGAGAGGCGATCGACCAGGAGCCCGACCCGGCAAGCCTCGCCCTGTGGCTCGAGGTCCGGGGCGTGCAGGCGGGCTCGTTCGTCTACGACCTCTACTTCCAGGCCGTCTCGGACGCCGACGAGGGCGACGAGCGGACCACCCAGGAGGAGCTCGACGTCATCGTGCCGGCCGGCAGCGTCGACCGCCTGCGGGGCGCACGCCTCGAGTGGTCCGACGAGAACGGCGGCGGCCTCGTGCTGGTGAACCCGAACTCGCCTGCCCCCGAAGAGGTCGCGCCCAACGTGCCGCCCGAGATCCTCGCCAAGGGCATCACGAGCCCGCTCGCGCTGCGCGTGGTCGCCGTGCTCGAGCAGTCCGTCAACCCGGCCATCGCCAGCCACGGCGGTCGCGCTGACCTGGTCGCGCTCAACGAAGAGGGTGGCACCGCGTACCTGCGCCTGTCCGGCGGGTGCCAGGGCTGCGCCATGTCGCAGATGACGCTGCGGCAGGGGATCGAGACGACGCTGCTCGAAGAGGTGCCCGAGCTCACCACGATCCTCGACGTCACCGACCACGGCAGCGGCGAGAACCCCTTCTACAGCTGATCAGCCCGGGGATTCACCTGGTCACCAAGGTGATCGGGCCACCGGTCGTCCCGCAGGCGTCCGGTAGCGTTGCAACGTGCTGCGCTTCCTGACCGCCGGCGAGTCCCATGGCAAAGCACTCGTCGTCATCGTCGAGGGCCTGCCCGCCGGCCTGCCCGTCGAGGCATCCGACGTCGCCACCGAATTGGCCCGCCGCCGCCTGGGGTACGGGCGCGGCCCGCGCATGCGGTTCGAGGCGGACGAGATCACCCTCCTGAGCGGCATCCGGCACGGCCGCACGCTCGGCTCTCCCGTCGCCATCGAGATCGGCAACACCGAGTGGCCCAAGTGGACCGAGGAGATGTCGCCCGAGCCGGGCGCTCCAGGCCCGGGCAAGGTGCTCACCCAACCCAGGCCGGGACACGCCGACCTGCCCGGGATGCTCAAGTACGGCTTCGAGGACGCCCGTGACGTCCTCGAACGCGCCTCCGCCCGCGAGACGGCCGCCCGCGTCGCGGCCGGCACGCTGGCCAAGCTCCTGCTGCACCAACTGGGTGCGTCCGTCGTGAGCCACATCGTGGCCCTGGGCGACGCGGCCACGTCACCGGACAGCCCGCGCCCGGGCCCGAGCGACCTCGAGAAGGTCGACGAGAGCGCAGTGCGCTGCTTCGATCCGGTGGCCGAGAAGGCGATGATCGCCGCGGTGAAGGCGGCGGCGAAGATCGGCGACTCGCTCGGCGGCGTAGCTGAGGTCCTGGCCTATGGGGTGCCGGTCGGCCTCGGCAGCCACGTGCATTGGGACCGCAAGCTCGACGCCAACCTCGCCCAGGCGTTCATGTCGATCCAGGCCGTCAAGGCGGTCGAGATCGGCGAAGGTTGGGACAACGCGGTGCGCCGCGGCTCGGTGGCCCACGACGCCATCCGCTACGACGAAGGGGCCGACGCCTATGTCCGGCCGACGGACCGGGCGGGCGGCATCGAGGGCGGCATGTCGAATGGCGCCCTGATCGTGCTGCGGGTGGCCATGAAGCCCCTGGCCACGCTGAACCGGCCCGTGCTCGAGACCGTTGACGTCGTCACCAAGGAGTCGACCGTCAGCTTCCGCGAGCGCACCGACGTCACCGCCGTGCCGGCCATGGGGGTCGTGGCCGAGTCGATGACGGCCCTCGTGCTGGCCAACGAGGCGCTCCGCAAGTTCGGCGGGGACTCGCTGGCCGAGCTCCTGCGCAACCGCGACGGCTACCTTGCCTCCCTCGGGGCCGCGCCCTCGGCGGCAACCGGGACGGCCGGGCCGGCGCCCGACAGCGCGGCGGGATGACCGCCCACATCCTGCTCGTCGGGATGATGGGGGCCGGCAAGTCGACCACGGGTCAGCTGGTCGCCGACCGCCTGGGGTGGGGCTACCGGGACTCCGACGCCGACGTGGCCGCCATGACCGGCCTGAGCGTCCCCGAGCTCTTCGCACGCGACGGCGAGGCCGCCTTCCGCAAAGCCGAGGCAGAGGTGCTGTCGTCCGCCTGTGCGGACGAGCGCCCGCTCGTCATCTCCGTCGCGGGCGGGGCCGTCCTCGATCCGGCCAACCGGGCGCTGATCGCCAAGAGCGGCACCGTGATTTGGCTGCGCGCCCGACCCGAGACGCTCGGCCGGCGCGTGGGTGACGGCGCCGGGCGGCCGCTCCTCGGCGACGACCCGACCGCAGCCATGGTGCGCCTGCTCACGGAGCGCGCCCCGCTCTACGCCGAGCTGGCCCGCCTGGTCATCGACGTCGACGACCTGACACCGTCCGAGGTCGCAGAGCGCATCCTCGCCGCCGCACCGGCGGCGCGCTGACGTGCGCGCCCTCTCCGTCGACCTGCCCGAGCGCGCCTACCCGGTGCTCGTCGGCCCCGGCGCCCGCCACGAGGTCGCGCGCTTCTTGCCACCCACGGCGACGTCCGCCGTCGTGGTCACCCAGGAGGCGGTCCGGGACGCGGGCTGGGTGTCCGACCTCGACCCCGGCATCCCCGTCGAGACGTTCGTCATCCCCGACGGCGAGGACGCCAAGACCATGGCGACCGTCGAGTCGCTGGCGCGGCGCTTCAGCGGCGCCGGGCTGTCCCGCGGCGACGTCGTCATCGCCGTGGGCGGGGGCATCGTCACCGACGTCGCCGGCTTCGCCGCCGCCTCCTACCACCGCGGCACGGCGTACGTGAACGTCGCCACCTCGCTGCTGGCCCAGGTCGACGCCGCCATCGGGGGGAAGACCGGGGTGAACCTGCCCGAGGGCAAGAACCTCGTCGGTGCGTTCTGGCAGCCCAACGCCGTCCTGTGCGACACCGAGACGCTGTCGTCCCTCCCGCCGAGGGAGTGGGCGTGCGGCCGCGGCGAAATCGCCAAGTACGCCTTCCTCGGCGACGCGCCGACGGCGGACATGCCGATCGAGGAGCAGGTGGCGCGCTGCGTGGGGATCAAGGCCGCCGTGGTGGCCGAGGACGAGCGCGAGGGCGGGCGGCGCGCCGTCCTGAACTACGGCCACACGCTGGCGCACGCGCTCGAGGCCGCCGCGCTGGCCGACCACCACGACTGGGACCTGCGCCACGGCGAGGCCGTCGCCATCGGGCTCCTGTTCGCGGCGCTGCTGGCCGAACGGCTCGGCCGCATCGACGCGGCGCGGGTGACCGAACACCGGCGGGTCATCGCCAGCTTCGACCTCCCCACCGACCTCCCCTCCGGCGCCGAGGCCGACGAGCTCCTCACGTTCATGGGGCGCGACAAGAAGGCGCAACGGGACCTGACCTTCGTGCTCGACGGCCCCGACGGCGTCCAGCCGGTCCGCGGCGTGGCCGCAGCAGACGTGGTCGCTACCCTGGCGGACATGGGAGCGCGCTCGTGAGTCTCGTCCTGCTCCTCTCGGGGCCGAACCTGAACCTGCTGGGCGAGCGGGAGCCCTCGGTGTACGGCACCGACACCCTGGCGGACCACGTTGCCCGGGCCGGCGCCGCAGCCGGACGCCACGGGCTCGAGTTCGAGCACCTGCAGACGAACCACGAGGGTGAGCTGATCGAGGCGGTGCACGCGGCGCGCGGACGGGTCGACGCGCTCGTGATCAACGCCGGGGCGCTGAGCCACACGTCGTGGTCGCTGCACGACGCCGTCGCCGCCTTCGACGGCCCCGTCGTCGAGCTGCACCTGTCCAACCCGGCCGCCCGCGAGCCGTTCCGCCACACGTCCGTGCTGGCACCCGTTGCCTCGGGGGTGATCGCCGGCTTCGGCGGCCTCGGCTACGAGCTGGCCGTCGACGCCGCCGCCGCATTGCTGAAGGGAGCCTGAACCGCATGGCCACCACGACCGCCTCCAACCCCTACGCCCCGGCCTCGACGCCGCTCCCGCCGATCACGGTGCGCGGGCGCCTCGACCGCCTGCGCGACGCCTTCGACGAGCACGAGGTCGACGCGCTCGTGGTCACGACCCTGGCCAACGTCCGCTACCTGACGGGCTTCACCGGATCGGCCGGCGTCCTGGCCGTCACCCGGGGGGCCGCCGTCCTCACCACCGACGGGCGTTACCGCACGCAGTCGGCCGAACAGGTCGAACGGGCCGGCGCAGACGTCGACATCGTCATCGGCCCCGTGGCGGCCCAGCGCCAGGCCGTGGCCGACGTCCTGGGCGCCTCTGCCCACATCGGCCTCGAGGCCGACGGCGTCACCTGGTCCGGCCAGCGCACCTGGGCCGACGTGCTCGGCGGTGGCGACGCCCTCGTCCCCACCACCAACGCGGTCGAGGCGCTGCGCGAGAAGAAGGACGCCGCCGAGATCGCCCGCATGGAGCGGGCAGCGGCCATCGCCGACGCCGCGCTCTTCGAGGTGCTGCCGCTGATGAGCCAGGGCGTGAGCGAGGAGCACTTCGCCCTCGAGCTCGACACCGCCATGCGCCGGGGCGGCGCCGAGGGCACGGCCTTCGACACCATCGTCGCCGCGGGCGAGAACTCGGCCAAGCCGCACCACCGACCCGGCTCCCGCCGCATTGCGCACGGCGACCCCGTGGTGGTCGACTTCGGCGCGACCTTCGAGGGCTACCGCTCGGACATGACGCGCACGTTCTGCGTGGGCGAGGACCCCGAGGGAGAGCTGGCGCGCATCTTCGAGGTGGTGCGCACGTCGCAGGCCGCCGGCGCCGCCGCGGTGCGTCCCGGCATCAGCGCCAAGGAAGTGGACGACGTCTGCCGCCGGATCATCAGCGACGCCGGCTGGGCCGACCGCTTCGAACACGGGACGGGCCACGGCGTCGGCCTCGACATCCACGAGGCCCCGACCGTCTCCCAACTGGGCACTGCTATCCTCGCCCCCGGCTTCGTCGTCACCGTGGAGCCCGGCGTGTACGTCCCCGGGCACGGCGGTGTCCGTGTCGAGGACACCCTGGTCGTGACCGACGACGGCGCCCGTCCCCTGACCCGCTTCACAAAGGACATCCATGGCAGTCTCGACCAATGACCTGAAGAACGGCATGAGCCTGGACCTCCCCGAGGGCCTGTTCAGCGTCGTCGAGTTCCAGCACGTGAAGCCGGGCAAGGGCGGCGCCTTCGTGCGCACCAAGCTCAAGAACGTCCGCAGCGGCGCGGTGATCGAGCGGACCTACCGGGCGGACGAGAAGCTCGAGCAGGCCATCATCGACAAGCGCGACATGCAGTTCCTCTACCGCGACGGCGCCGACTTCGTG
>DASXBZ010000048.1:0-9443 GCA_036491435.1 Acidimicrobiales bacterium | reverse complement strand
GTTGTCCACCATCAGGGTCGACGCCGGCCGCGCCGTCGAGGTGACGTACCAGCAGGGCGGGCGCGAGCACACCGTGCCGGCGTCGCACGTCATCTCCACGATGCCGATGCGCGAGCTCGTCAACACGATCTCGCCGCCCCCTCCCGCCGAGGTCCTCGCGGCGGCCGACGACCTCCACTACCGCGACTACCTGACCGTCGCGCTCGTCGTGCCGCAGTCGCGGAGCTTCCCCGACAACTGGATCTACATCCACGCCACCGACGTCGAGGTCGGGCGCATCCAGAATTACGGCTCGTGGTCGCCCTACCTCGTGCAGGACGGGCGCACCTGTCTCGGCCTCGAGTACTTCGTCTTCGAGGGTGACGACATGTGGAACAAGCCCGACGACGAGCTGATCGCGCTCGGCACCAAGGAGCTCGTCAGCCTCGGGCTGGCCGCCGACGGCGACGTCGAGCAGGGCTATGTCGTCCGCGTGCCGAAGGCGTACCCGTACTACGACTTCAGCTACAAGGCGAACGTGGAGACGATCCGCAAGTGGCTCGATGCCGAGGCGCCCAACATCCACCCGGTCGGCCGCAACGGCATGCACAAGTACAACAACCAGGACCACTCCATGTACACCGCGCTGCTCACGGTGGAGAACATCTTCGGCGCCGACCACGACGTGTGGACGGTGAACGTCGAAGAGGAGTACCACGAGGCGGGCTCGACCGGACGGGACGCGCCCGTGCTGCCGAGGCGGGAACCGGCGCCCGCGCAGGCTGCGGCGGCGGGCACGCTGGACCCTGGCTGAGTCCGCGCCCACGGGGGCGCTGTCGTGGTGGCGGCCCGGCCGCTCGGTGCGCTCGTCGGCGCAGGCCGGATCAGCTGGCTCGGGGGGATCGGGCGGTTCCCCGGGTTCGGGGGGATCGGGGACGAACCTCTTGCTCGACGAGCGATCCGACCAGGGTGCCGACGACGCCGCCCTCGACGCGGCCACACCGGCCGCCACCGACACCGAGCCCGGCCTCGATGCCAAGCCACGCCGGCGCACCTGGCCGGTCCTCCTCGGCGCGGGCCTGATTTATCTCGCGCTCGGGTTCATCCTCTGGATCAACGCCTGGGTCAACGGCGCGTCCACCCACACGCTCTGCGGCTGCGGCGACCCCGCCCTGTTCCTCTGGTTCTTCCAGTGGCCCGCCACCGCGCTGGCCCACGGGCACAACCCGTTCTTCTCGACGGCGATGTTCCATCCCGGCGGCATCAACATGCTGGCGCAGACCTCGGTGGAGGGACTCAGCCTGCCGCTGGTCCCGGTCACCTGGATCTGGGGGCCGGTCGCCTCGCTCAACGTCGCCTCCACGCTGACCCCCGCGCTGACCGCGTTCTTCGCCTTCGTCGTCATCCGGCGCTGGGCGCCGTGGACGCCGGCCGCGTTCGTCGGCGGGCTGCTCTACGGCTTCTCGCCGTTCGTGCTGACGAGCCTCGAGTTCGCGCACCTCATGACCGCCGCGCTGATGCTCTTGCCGCTCATCCTCGCGGTCCTCGACGAGATCCTGATCCGCCAGCGCCACAGTGCGCTCTGGTCCGGCGTCGCGCTCGGCGCACTCGTCTTCGGTCAGTTCTTCCTCTCATCGGAGATCCTGGCGCTCGCCGCGATCCTCGTCGTCATCTGCCTGATCGTGTTGGTCGTGGCCACCGCCCTCTTCCGCCCGGACGAGCTGCGGCGGCTGGCCCCCCACGCCGCCAAAGGACTGGGGGTCGGCCTCGCCGTCGGAGTCGTACTCCTGGCGTGGCCGGTGTGGTTCGCGCTCGCCGGGCCGGCACACCTCTCGGGCCTGGTGTGGCCCAACGTGAAGCAAGTTGGTGGTGTCCGCGCCGCGAACTTCGTCTCCTCAGCTGTGTACAACCGCGGTGCCAGCCTGTATCTCTCTCTCGGCGGCTACGAGGGCACGCCGCTGGCATCGGCCACGTATCTCGGTTGGACCTTGATTGTCGTCATGGTCGCCGGCTTGGTGGCCTTCTGGCGCGACAAGAAGATGTGGTTCTTCGCCTTCCTGCTCTGGGTGTGCGCGTCCCTGTCGATCGGGGCGAAGGGCGGCCAATGGGTGCCGTCGCAGGTCTTCGACCGGTTGCCGGTACTCGAGAACGTGATCGTCCAGCGCTTCATGGCGGTGGGGTTCCTGGCGGCCGCCGTGCTGCTCGCCTTGATCCTCTTCCACGTCCACGAGCGGTGGCCGGACTGGCGCGGCTGGCTCGGCTCGCTCGCCGTGATCGGCGTCGCGCTGTCCCAGATGCTCACAGTGTTTGCGCCCCAGCTCCCCTTCGCGATGCGCCCGGTGGTCCTGCCTCGGTGGTACACGACCGTCGCCCCGAACCTGCCGCCGGACCGCGTGCTGCTGTCGTACCCGGCACCCTTCTCGGGGATCCAGGTCTCGATGGCCTGGCAGGCGGTCAACGCGATGCACTACAGCCAGGCCGGCGGCGGGGGCCCACAGGGTGTCGCCTCCCGGGCAGGGAGTGCGGCGCCCGGTTTCCGCGTCTTGACCGACCTCGGGTTCGGGGTGGACATCCCACCGAGTGCCGGGACGCCGGCCCAGCTCGCCGCGGTTCGCCACGCGCTCGAGGTCTGGCAGGTCACCACCGTCGTGATCGCGACCAATCCGGGCGCGGGACCGCTGCAGCAGGGGCGTGATCCGACCTACGCGGCCGCGTTCATGACATCGGCCCTGGGTCGCCTGCCGACCGTGCAGGCGGGCGCGTGGGTCTGGGACGACGTGCAAGTCGCCGCGCACGCCGCCCTGCCCGTGCGCAAGGGCATCCTGGACCTGTGCGTCGCCCAGGCCGAAGGGCGGTCGGGCCGCGTGGTGGCCGACCTGCGCGCGCCGCAGTGCGTGGCGCTGCACAGCCTGGCCGCACAGCGCGCCGCGGTGCCGGCGTTCTGACGGCCCTGGCACCCGTGGCGCCTGGCGTGGTGGCGAGCCTCCCTCGAGCCGGGCGCTCGCGGCCAGGCGCTCGAGCAGGTCATTCCCTTGCCAGCAGCCGGGTAGATGCGAAAGTGGTGCCGGTCGCCATGTCCGCCCGCATCCCTAGTCCGTGCCCGCCCGCAGGCGGAAACGTACGCTTTCCCGAGAGCTGGACGGGGGCGGAGAGGGGAGCAAGCGCGTGAGCGACCAGGAGGCCGCGGAGTCCCCGGCCGCCGAGGTCGTGGTCGAGTCCGTACCGGCGGCGATGTCGCTGGCGCCGAATGCGGTGGGACCGAACCTCGGCGCAGAGCTGATCCTCGACACCGAGGCGCGCCCGGGCGTCGAGTCAATGCGCCAGGGTCTGCTGCAGGCCGGCCCGTTGGCCATCGCCGGCGTCGTGGCGAACGGCGCCAGCGTGGTCCTGACAATCGCGCTGGCGCGGTTGCTCAGTCCGCACAGCTACGGCGTCCTGAACCAACTGACCGGTCTGTACCTGATCCTCTCCATGCCGGGCTCGGCCGTCGTGGTCGCGGTGGTGCGCCGCGTCACGATGTGGCACGAGGACGGCAGCGGGCACCTCGTGCGGCGGTGGGCCGGCCGGGTGCACCGACAGTGCACGATTTTGGTCCTGATGTGGGCGGTGATCGTCTACGTCAGCCGGCACGGCATCGCCGTGCTGCTGCGCCAGCAGAGCGGCATCGGCATCGCGGCGATCCTCACGGCGGCTGCCTTCTTCGTCCTCCTCTCGCTCGACCGCGGCCTCCTGCAGGCGCACCGCTCCTACAAGGCGTTGGCGGTCAACCTGCTCGTCGAGGCCGGCGTCCGGGTGATCGCGGTCCTGACCCTGGTCGCCGCCGGCTTCGGGCCTTCCGGCGCCGCCGTGGGCATCCTTGTCGGCGAGGTGGCGGCGGCCGCGCACGCCCGTTATACCGCCGTGCAGGCGTGGTCGGGCCGCCGGGGCCCCCGCGAGTGGGTGCGCGGCCCCCGTGAGTGGGCGGCGACCGGATGGGTTGCGGCGGTGCGTCCCGACCCGGTGCTCGGCGGTGCGTCGGAAGAGCGCCGGACGGTGGGCTGGGATCTGATTGTGGCCTCGATCTCGCTGTCGATGGTCGCCGTGTTGCAGAACATCGACGTGCTCGTGGTCGGACGCGACAACCCGACGCACAGCGGCGCCTACGCGGCGGTGTCGGTCACGAGCAAGGCCATCGTGTTCGGCGCGGTCGTCCTGGGCGGCTATCTGTTGCCAGAGGCGGCCATCCGATGGCGCCAGGGCGGGCACGCGTTGCGCCAGCTGGCGGTCGTTCTCGTGCTGCTCGCCATCCCGTCCGCCTTCCTCCTCGTGGTGGCACTGGCGGCTCCCGAGGTGTTGCTCCAGCTCGTGTTCCACCACGCGTACACGTCGGCCGCCAATGCGCTGGCCCCGCTGGTGCTGGCCATGATCCTGCTCAGCGTCTCGGTCGTCCTGACCATGTACCTGCTCGCCGTCGGCCGCCGCTGGGTCGCCGGCGTGCTCGTCGGCGGGGCGATCGCCTTGACGTTGGCGGTCCTGTCCGTTCACGGCGCGCCCCGGGCGACGGCTTTGGTGGACCTCGCCGTTCAGGCGGGCGTCCTGGCGGTCATCGGGGTCGGGTTCGCCGTGGTGCACCGGGTCAGGCTGGGACATGGCCGAGCAGGGCTAACGTGACGCCGATGGGGGACGACTCGGGGCCGGTCGCACCCGTGCCCGGGAGGCGCCCCCGCCCACAGGAGAGCAACGCCGACTTGGCGCCGCGCGACGAGCGTGCGGTCCTGGCGTCGATCGCCGCCGAGGCCGGACTGCGTCGCATCCATTTCGTCGCGTGGCGCGACCTCGACGATCCCGAGGCCGGCGGTTCCGAGCTCCACGCCCACAAGGTGGCGTCGTTGTGGGCGGCCGCCGGGCTCGATGTCACCTTCCGCACCTCCGCAGTGCACGGCGCGGCGGAGACGCTGACGCGCGACGGGTACCGGGTCCTGCGCCGGGCCGGCCGCTACGGTGTGTTCCCCGGTGCGGCCTGGGAGGGCGTGCGCATGGGGCACCGGCCGGGCGACGCCCTCGTCGAGGTGTGGAACGGCATGCCCTTCCTGTCCCCGCTCTGGTACCGGGGTCCGCGCATCGTCTTCCTCCATCACGTCCACGCGGAGATGTGGGGCATGGTCCTGCCGCCCACGCTGGCGCGCCTGGGGGACACCATGGAACGACGGATCGCACCGCGCTTCTACCGCCGCAGCCGCATCGTGACGCTGTCGGAATCGTCTCGACGCGAGATCGTCGAGATGCTCCACCTCCGACCGGAGCAGATCACGGTGGCACCACCCGGGGTCGACGAGCGCTACGCGCCGGGCGGCCAGCGGTCCGAGACGCCGCTAGTGGTCGCGGTGGGACGGCTGGTGCCGGTGAAGCGCTTCGACGCGTTGTTGCGGGCCCTGGCCCCGCTCAAGGCCGACCATCCGGACCTCGAAGCGGTGATCATCGGCGAGGGGTACGAACGCTCCGCCCTCGAGGCTTTGCGGGCCGAGCTGGGCGTCGCGGACTGGATCCGTCTCCCGGGGCGCGTGGGCGACGACGAACTCGTCGATTGGTACCGCCGGGCCTGGGTCGTCGCCAGCAGCTCGCAGCGTGAGGGCTGGGGCATGACCTTGACCGAGGCCGCCGCGTGCGGGACGCCGGCCGTGGCGACGAACATCGCGGGCCACGCCGACGCCGTGGTCGACGGCGAGTCGGGCCTGTTGGTCGACGACGTGGCGGACCTGTCCGGCGCGCTCGGACGGGTGCTGGGCGACGAGGTGCTCCGCAGCCGCCTGTCGAAGGGCGCCCTCGAGCGCGCCCGCTGGTTCACCTGGGACGCCACGGCGCGCCGTGCGCTGGAGGCGCTGGCGAGCGAGGCCGCTCCTTCCTCCTGAACCTGCCCGCGCGGGACTCCTCCTATCCCGTCGGCCGGTCCTAGCGATCGATCCCACCCGGCGAGGGGACGGCGCACCTTCGCGCGGATATACACACATCTATGCGCATACCGCAGAGAAAGTCGCGAGGTGTGCCTGCCCTCAGGAAGACGCCTCCGCTGAGCAGCGTGTCAGCATCGGGGTCGCGCGGTGACGACGCGTTACGCCGGAGTGCCCCGGCCTGATCCGCCCCTGCCGTAAACCCGACCGTTCCCGCCGCCACCGCCGCCGGCAGCGCCCCCAACTCCAGCGCTAATGGGATGTCTAGCTGGCGATCCCCACGATCGGCTTGTTGAGCGGCATCCCACCCGTCGAGCCGTAGAACGGCAGGCCTCCCCCACCGGTCGGGAAGGCGAAGATGCCACCGTCGGAGCCCGAGAGGTAGTAGCCGCCTTGGACCGCGGCCATCCCGACGATCGGCTTGTTCAGGGTGATCGAACCGGTCGATCCGTAGAAGGGGGGACCGCCGGGCCCGGTCGGGAACGAGAAGATGCCGCCGTCGGATGCAACGAGGTAGTAACCGCCCGCGGTCGGCACGTCCATGCCGACGATCGGCTTGTTCAGCGGCGTCCCACCGGTCGATCCGTGGAACGCCGCATCGCCGTAGTTGAAGATGCCGCCGTCGGAGGCGACCAGGTAGTAGCCCTTGCCGTCGGGCGTCGCCGCCATCCCGACGATGGGCTTGTTGAGGGGTTGCCCGCCCCGCGAACCGTAGAACTGGGCGTCGCCGTAGTTGAAGATGCCGCCGTCGGATGCCACGAGCCAGTAGCCGCCCCCGTTCGGTGTCACGGCCATGCCCACGACCGGCTGGTTGAGGTGCATGCCCCCAGTCGAGCCGTCGAACTGCGCCGAGCCGTAGTTGAAGATGCCACCGTCCGAGGCGACCAGGTAGTACCCGTCACCCGCCGGCATCACCCCCATGCCGACGACAGGCGCGTTCAACGCGAGACCACCGGTCGAACCAAGGAACGGCGCGCCGGGGCCGTAGGCGAAGACGCCACCGTCACTGGCCACGAAGCGATATCCCGAGCGCGCGATCGGAGCCCACGCGGCGTACGCGTCGAACGAAGGGCCTGGTGTCGCATAGCTGCCGACGGCCATGCAGGCCCAGTCGGTCACACAGGTTTCGCCCAACAACGTCGTGTTCACGGTGCCTTGCACCGGGGGGCTCGACACGGCCGCCCATGACGTGCCGTTCCATTCGAGCGCGAAGGGGACGGGCGAGGGGCCCGACGTTGGCATCTGGTTCCCGATGGCGCTGCAGGACGTCGCACTGAAGCAGTCGACCCCGCGCAAGACAGCATTTCCGCCGCTCGGTTGGGGGACGCCTGGCTCGATCGTCCACTGCGTGCCGTTCCAGCTCTCGATCAAGTTTCGGTTCGGGCTCCCGGCGCTCACGCCGACGGCCTGGCACCATGAACCCCCGACGCACGACACTCCGTAGAGCACGCTGCCGAGAGCCAATTCGGCACCGATGCCCGTGTTCGCCAACGACCACGTCGAGCCGTTCCACTGTTCGGCGAAGGGCTCGCCGTCGCCCCGGTTGTCGGTGGTCCCCACGGTGAGGCAGTCCGATGCGCTCACGCAGTCCATTCCGTATGGCGTGATGGCCTGACCGGAGAACGGCACGATGGCTGCGCTGGTCAGGCTCCACGACGAGCCGTTCCATTGCTCACCGAAGACCTCTGGGGTGCCGATGACGTCCCCTGCCCCGAACGCCTCGCAAAGATTGATCGCGGGGCACGACACCGTGCCGAGAATGGAGAACGTCGTGCCGGGCGGCAGCGGCACGCTCTCAGCCGCCCAGCTCGAGCCGTTCCACAGGTAGCTGAGCGCGGTGCTCTCGCCGCCCACGGCGAGGCAGAACGTCGGACCCGCGCAGGAGACGCCGCTCAGGCTGCCGTGATCGGCTGGGATACCCGACGCGACTGACCAGGTCGAGCCGTTCCATTGCTCGATGAGCGAGTCGAATCCGGTCGAGGAGTTCTGGATGCCGACGCCGACGCAGAACGAGGAGGTCGGACAGGCGACGCCCTGGAGTTGATTGGCGCCCGACGCAGGTGCGGCATTGGCGTTCGTCCAACTCGTGGCCGACACGAGCGGTGGGCTCGTCAGGCCCGCCCCGGCCTGTGTCGACAGCACGCCGCCTGCCGTGATGGTGAGGCTGAGCACGATGCCGGCCGCACCCGCGAGAACCCGAACCGAACGGAATCTGGACACCGCTGTCTCCTCTCGCCAATTTGCAATCGAGGAATTGAACGAGACGGTAGCCCGTCAGCCGGCGAGATGCTGAAAGTGGGCTGAGTTAGGGGTGACCCTGGGCTGGGAGAGCGGCATCTGCCGATGTCTCCACCGCCCGCAGCTGCCGCCGCCGCACCGGCTTGCGCACCCGCATCCCCACGCTCGAGATCACCGCGTCCGCCACCAACAACACGATGCCGATCCAGATCAGATTGCCGGCGTGGACGAAGAAGCCGTCCCAGTTCGAGCCCGGCAGATAATGGTGGACCCGTTGGCCCTCGACCACGTTGAGGCAGCCGGCGACGACGAACGCAATCCCCGCGACCACCGCTGCGGCCCGCGCCCAGTGCCAGACCAGCCCGAGGGCGACCAGCACACCCACCGCCAAGGCGGCCAACGGCGGCGCCACCAGCAGAGCCACGCCGCCGGTGGCGGCTCCCAGCACCAGGGCCCGCGGGAAACGCAGCCAGCCGCGCCGGGGCTCGCCCAGCGACGGCACCGAGTAGGGCAGCGTCAACGACGGTGCGTCGAACGGGTCCGACGGTCGCTCCGGCGCGTCAGGGCCGGCCGGCCCGCGTAACCGGCCCGGCAGGAGGCGGGCCCGTAGCCAGCGCCGCGACCGCACCGGTAGGAAGCCCAGGATGAGGCACAGCAGCAAGGTCGCCCCCGACACCGCGAGGGCGATCCACACCAACCGTTGGGGCTGCCAGCTCAACGACACCGTGAAGTTGGCGCCGCCGAGCGCGTGCAGGTCGTCCGCGGTGACGTGCCAGCCGTTGGCGAACCCGTCGACCAGCTGCGGCTGACCGAGGTCCACCGCGTGGGAACCAGCGGGCGCTCCCGGCCCCGGCGAGGCCACGGCGTGCCAGCCCTTGTTCACGCTCTGGCCGAGGACGAGCTCAAACGGTTGGGTCGCCCCCGTCACGGTGGCGTCGATGTTGTCGATGTGCGATGTCGTCTGTCCCACCGTCGGCTGGGGCCCGGACTGGGTGGCCGGCAGCGACGGCGTGCCCGCCGCGGTCGGCGCCGCCACCGGCCCCGCGCCGCCCCCGGCTGCCGAATCGGCCACGAGCTGGTCGAGGTTCCATCCGGTGCACGTGGCGGGCGCGCTGGCGCACGGTCCGTTGTGGCCGACGGCCGTCTGCACAACATGGCTGCCGGCAGCCAGGGCGATGCCCCTGGCGTCGGGCCCGCAGGGCACCACCTGGACCTCGCCCCCGTCGAGGGCGTTGGTGGTGGAGCCGGTGATCGCCACGGAGATGGGCTGGCCGTCGATCGTCAGGAGGTTGTTGACGC
>DASXBZ010000047.1:0-50119 GCA_036491435.1 Acidimicrobiales bacterium | reverse complement strand
GGGACTTCAGGCTCTTCCAGAACCGCCGCCCGCGGATCGCGTTCGGGCACCGTCGGCATGTCGACCAGTCCGGCTCCGAGGCTGTTCCGGCCGCTTCCGGATCCCGTTACCCCGGTCAGCCGACCCGTCGACTCGCTTGTTCCCCCCAGGCGGCGAACCGTGTTCGTCCGCGACTCGGCCGAACCGTGGGGATCCGACCCGGCAGAGCCTGCGCTCGGTACGGCGGGGGCACCCGCGGCGGCGGCGACCCGCGCGGAGCCCCCCGGAGGCGCGAGGCCACACACGTCGCAGTAGCCGTCGGACATGGTCCCGTCACACCCCGCCCGTAGGCACCTGTCCGGGCTGCCTGCGCTCTCGACCATTGGCCGCGGCTCCGGCGGCGCCTCGGGCACGATCGACCCGGGAGGTCCGGCGCGGAGTCCGCACGCGTTGCACCAACCGCCTTCGATCTCTCCGTCGCAACCCGGTCGCGCGCAGCGGATCATGGTCGTTCCCCGGAGCGCTGCGGTACGAGGTGCCGGAACGCCTCGACCTGCCGTGCTGCCGCCTCGAGGTCGCAGGGCGCCGTATAGAGCGTCTCCAACGCCTCCTGGTACAGCCTGTCGGCTTCGAGATCTTCGGCCAGCCCGAGGGCGTTCGCTTTGGCCCGGTAGGCGGACAGAACTCCTCGCCATTCGTCGCGTTCAGCGAGTCGCTTTCCTTCTGCTGTGACCACGCTGCGCACCTCCTCGATCAGTGACTCGACTCGGCGCTGCAACGGCCCACCAGCCACAGCGCCCTGCAACTGTCGAAGCCGCTGGGCCTCTTGTTCGGCAACGAGGAGCTGCGCCTCGCAATCATCGAGCGCGATCCTGGTGGCGTCCGTAACCACGATCTTCTCCTCCCACTGCCCGATCTGCTCGCGCGCGGCAGCCAGCGCCGCAGACGCCTGACCGACGAGGATCTCTGCCGCAGCGGCCTCTTCGATCCGAATGGGCCGTTCCTCCCATTCGGCCTTGAGTGCCAGACAGAGCTGGTGCACACGCGCCTCCAAACCGGAGACCGTGCTGGTGTCCACCGAGACCGGATCCTGTCTCAGCGCGTCGATCGCAGCATCGACCGCGCTCGATGCTTGTCTGAGCTCGTTCGGAACCCGCACCCCCGCACCCGAGGCGCTCGCGCGGACCTCGGTCAGCTCGTCGGCGAGTCGATCGAGGCGTTGCAGCTGGTCGCCCCAGAGTTCGGCGACCTCGCCCACGAGGCGGGCAACGATGTCATAGTCGTCCGACATTCCCCGCAACGCGACGTCGACGGACGTCAGCTCGGTGTGATCGAGTGATCCGGTAAGGCCGCTCGACGCTGCCTCTGGGCCGGCCGGCACCGGTACGACCTTTCCTTCGAACAGCTCGTCGAGCTCGAGGAGGACGGCTCGAGAGACCGATCGCCGGTCGCCCCGCAGGGTGCTGAGGCGCTCGAGATGTCCGGCCAGTGCGAACTGCCCGCGCCACAGCGCGTCGTGCCGCTGCGACGCATCCAGCCAACGTTCGGCGGTTCTCCCGCGCAAGGAGGTCGACTGGTCGAGCATTTGCCAGGTGAGGTCGGCGTCGAGCTCGACCAGGTGTCCGGTGACGCGGTCCAGCAGCCCGCGGAACTCGTCGATCCGTTGATCGATGCCCTCGATCGTAAGACGTTCCATCGTCCTCACCGGTACCTCGCGGCCGGCAACGCCGGCGCCGGGATCCCCGTGTTCGCAAAAATGTTCGAGGCGTAGATGCTGTTCCAGGTGCCGTCAGTGGTCACCCGGGCGAGGACGCCGTTCACGAAGCGGGTGAAATCGGGGTGCAACTTGCTGATCGCCATGCCGTAGGGCTCGTCGTGGAACGTCCCTCCCACCAGCTTCGTGTTCGGGTCTTGGGCTGCGTAGCCCTGCAAGATGGTGTCGTCCGTGCTGATCGCGTCGACCTGACCCTGCTGCAACATCACGAGACAGTCCGTGTTGGAGGGGGCCGCCCACAGCTGGATGTGCTCGTCCAAGTTCGCGAGATTCTGCAGTGACGTCGATTTCGCCGGAGCGCAGACGCGTTTGTGGGCCAGGTCCTGCTTGCCGGTGATGTCGGAGTTGGTCGGCACGAGGATACTTTGGCCGGCTTCGTAGTAGACGCTCGAAAAGTCGACGTGCTTCTCCCGATCGCAGGTGATCGTCATCGTCTCGGCGAGGATGTCCACCTTGCGGCTCTGCACGTATTGCCACCGCTCTGCGTTGGGCACGATCACGTAGGCGATATGGCCCGGCGAGCCGAAGATCGCCTGGCTGACCTGTTGCAGCATGTCGACGTCGAAACCCTTCGGCAAGTCGGTCGCCGGGTCGCGGTAGCCCCAGAGATAGGTGTTGTCGTCGACCCCAACTGTGAGAATCCCACGGGCCAGTATCTGAGCCATGTACGAGCCCCGCGGCATGTTTCCCGGAGTCGGCATGATCGTGGGAGGAGCCAGGCTTGCGGTTGGGTCGCACGAATCGTCGGTCGATGACTTCGACGGCGCGACATGGACGATCTCCGCTCCATTCGGCATCACCACGAGGGGCTTGACTGGCGCCGTGTGAACGGCGGCGGTGGTACCGCATGCACTCAGCAGAACGAGGGACGCACACGCCAGGAGGACTGAGCGGTTCCGCGTCGCCACGAAGCCTCTGATGGTCCTCAACGTCGAATTCATCGGTACTCCTCGATCCGCTGCCGCAGAGCCATGACGATCAGCGCTGCCACCAAGACCGTTCCCAGAGCAATCCCCCACACCAGACCGTCGAGGTCGGAGGAGGCGGCGGGCGCCACGTCGTCGAAGTTCGCTTGCCCACCCTGGATCCCGCTGGCGAGTGCCGCGTTGAGACGTCCCGAGGTCGCCGGCAGATCCGCCGGGGCCGAACCCGAAGCGAGCGCTTCGGCGGTAGAAAACTTGTCCGGGTCATCTTGCCGGATCTGGGTGTGAACCGTGTCGTACGCGGTGACGTCTTGCCGGGCCGCTGCGAGTTGGAGTCGCTCGGCGCGATTGGCGTTGCCGTCGGCGACCACCAGGCGCTTGAGCGCTGCTTGGGTAGAGCGGAAGTCCTCTTGATATGTCGAAGCCGACCCTGAACGTGTCAACAGCGTGAGCTCGTCGTCGGCCCGAGCTCGAAGGGCAAGGATGCGCGCTTGCGTAAACGTCGAGACCGGCTGCGAACCTGTGGCCTGCGCGTTGTTGACTCCGGTGTTCTGCGTGACGAACGAGACCGTGGCCCACAATCCCATTCCGAACACGACCGCGGTCGCGGCCGCCAAGGCGACGTTCCAGGTGCGGTGAAACCGTCGGCTGAGCCAACGTTGCGTCGCCACGAGCGCGACGAGGAGTGCGAGAAACGCGCAGACGGCAGCTGTGGCGAGCCACGGCGACACGGCCTGGCCTTGATCACTGGCGAGGCGACTGCTCTCTGTGGCGTACACCTGCGCCGCCGCCGGCAGCAGCTTCGTGCGCATGAGGTTGTTTGCTTCGGCCAGGTAGGCCGCCGCCAACGGGTACTCGGCCTGCCGTTTGTTGAAATTCGCGTCCGAAACGATGCCCGTGTACACCGGGAGATCTGTCGAAAGCGTCTGGAGCGCGAACCCCACGCCGGCGTCGGCGCCTGCCTGCTGCGCGGCGATCGCGACATCGGCCGACGCCTTGGTGATGTCGCTCGAGTAGCGGTTTTGGAGCGCCGCTGGCTCCAACTTTCCCCGCTGCAGGAACGAGGCGGCGGCGGTGGTGTCGGCGTCCGAGAGCGATGTGTCGATGTCTTGGGCGGTCACCATCAACGGTTCTGCCGTCTGCCACGAAGCGGACGTCGCCGACTGTCGCTGCGTCGTAGCGAGAGCGCCGACCAGACCGGTCAGGAGGGCGAGAACGGCCAGGGCCGCGGTGACAAGGCGAAGCCGAGCGGGCGTCGAACGGCCCAGCAGGCGCGAGCGATCGCCAAGGTCACGGGCCGCCGATAGCGGTCCCGCGGTCAACGTCACGTGAAGCCCTCCCTTTTGGTCGCCAAACTCGACTGCCGTGTGCACCGGCGGGTCGACCGAACTCCTCACCCCAGACGGACGGAACGATACCTCGGCCGAGACCGGGGTGGTCCGTCGCGTGGTGCTCGGAGTGTGCACGCAGCGGGACGGTACGCGCCCCCAGTAAAGGGACAGTAAGGCCGGCCGAACATCTGACTACCCGGATGCGTGCCCGCCCTTCCGGAACTGGGCCCTTACCGCGGGATTACCCATCGGGCTTAGACCACTCTCCGACAGAGCTCACCGGAAGGAGGCATCATGAAGACTCGCCAGGACAGCACTTCGAAGCACACGACACAGACGGTTGGACAGCCGTGCCGCGCTCAGAGCATCGACGAACATGCGGACGAACTCCACATCGGCATCGACGAAGTGCTCAGCATGCGCGTGGGGTGCTGGCGGCCTCCTGTGTACCTCAGCCCCGCCCTGCCATTGGAGCATCAGCGGACCGCGCATGGCCGCATCGTGCGATTCCTGAGCCGCCACCATTGATTCACGCCGCGTCGTCGTGACCGATCCGGATTGGGACCACGACTCGTACGACGAAGGCCCTACCGAGGCTTTACCGGCCGCCAATACCGTGCCGACACTCGCCTTCCGATCCGCGGGCATTCCTAGCGGGCGGAAGGTGGGACGAAGACCGGCCGTGAGAAGCACGGCCCAACCAATCTGCGAGCGAACGCTCGCAGGGGAGGAAAGGAGCAACGCAATGCTTGCCTATTCTTCGCTCGAAGGAATCTCGATGAAGGTCCTCCGGCACCGCGCCGTCGCCATCGCAGTCGGCTGCTCGGCGATCATCGGCCTGCTCGCGGGGCTCACGGTCACCCCGGCCGGAGCAAGCACAATCAAGTCGAACGAGGCATACGCGCGGGCGCAACTGTTGAAGCTGTCCGACCTACCCGCCGGATCCACGAAGTCGGGGAATACGTGGGTTGGCACGAGTGACTCGGACAATTCGTCAAGCATGTTCACCATGACGCAGATTCCTGACATTGGGACGTGCCTGGGCGAACCTCCGGCGCTGAGCGTCGTCGCGGCCGAGGCCTCCAGCCCGGACTTCCTCAGCGCAGACGGGAATACCGACATCTTCGACGTCGCCGACGTCTACACGAGTGTCAATCAGGCCAAGAGCGACTTTCCATCGTTGAGCAACCCCAAATTCGCGAAGTGCTTCCTCCAGGTTGAGGGATCCACGATCGTGAGCACGGACCAGAGTACGTGGCCCACTGGCTCCACATTTGGGACGCCGGTCAGTACCGTCTCGCACCAATTGAAGATCGGAGACCAATCCGGATTGGTCGAGATCCAGGTGCCGGTGACCCTTCCGCAGGGGCAAGGAACGAGCGACGACTTCTTCGTTGCGCTCATCATCCGCCAAGGCCGGTCGATCGCCGAGCTGATGTTCGACCAAGGAAACACCACTCCTTCGGCTGCGCTCACGAACTCCCTGGCGCACAAGGCCATAGCCAACATGAAGGCGAAGGCACCGGGCAATTCGATCGTCGCCGCCTGATCCGGCTGGCTGGCGTCGGCGTCGACCTCGGCGTCGGCGCCGGCGCCGGCGCCGGGAGATGTCCAGAACCCCTAGCTCGAAGCCTTCTTCGAATCAACGATCCGAAACCACACGCACACGAATGGTGAGTCGTTAGAGATCGTGATTCCCTCTTGCTCGTAGTAAGAACGATGGCCCTGGCGCCAGTGCTCGATGGACGTGAATCCCTCACCTTCATCGCGGGCGAACTCCCATGGCACTTCGACGAACCGGTGCGTTTCGACCTTCGTCACTTCGACGATTGCAACAGGTGCGTCGCCGAGTCCAAGGAGTACCTGCCTCTCGCCTGGCAACTCCACCACTTCATGCTCGTCGAGGTATTCCTGTCGAAGAAGTGCCCCGGTTGCAGTCTTCTGGCCAGTCACGGCAGCTCGTGTAAGACGCTCTCGCATCTCACCGGGCCTTCCGAGTGAAAAGGCTCGGAGATTGTCCACGCGGGGCGACATGACCTGCAAGATAGGCGCTGGCCTACCGGATGCAACTGTATGCAGCAGGGGAATGCCAGGTGCATCCGCTCAGTGCCGCTCCCGGCCCCGGACATGTCACGCTTGGTTTGCGACTCGATCGTCGTTTACGAAGAACGACGCCGTTTACCGGATCGCTATCCCGTGATCAGAGAGGTGGTTCACACCGCGAACTGGCTTCTGACCGTTTCCGCGAATGCCCCTCGAGTCCTCACGAACGCCCGACGGGCTTGGGCGTCTGGCTGGTCCTTCACCACCTCTCGAACCACTTCGTCGAGGGCGGATATGACCTCCGCAGCCTTCTCGCCGATCGCGGCGTCAAGGATCCTGAGCTCGTCACACGCACTTCTCGCTTCGAGAATTCGGCGCGTCCAGTCCCTGACCGATAGTGCCTTTTGGTTGCCGAGCTCCTCCATCACACTGTCGTGCTCGACCTCGCCCACTGCCCGGAGGAATCTGGCCGAAGCCTGGACCACGGCGTCTCGCTTCCATTTTGTGAGCTCGGTCCCGCGCTGATAGAAGGCCACGATCAGGGCACCACCGAGGGCGGCAACCGCGGGAACGACGACGATCCACCAAGAAGTGGAAGAAGCCGCAACGTGGACGTTGGTGACATTCGTGCTCACGTACAACATGGAATCAAGAGTAGAAACGCTCCTCGGTGGAGTGAGGGATGGTGGCCGAACGCAGCTCTCATTTCACTCGTGAGACACGGTTGCACGGGAGTAGGTCGGCGACCGGTAAAGCTTCGGTAGAAACGTGCGTCTCGGCGGCAACTGGTGCCCAGTCCGACCTCACCCGACTGACGGGCGTCCGCGCTATGTCCGGGTCCTTACCGCCCCTTTACCCGACACACATATCGTCAGCATCTCGACGATCTGCTGTCTCGCAACGAGCCCGTGCCCTGTGGTTCGGCTGTTCGGGTCGGCACGACTGACTTCTCGAAGGGGATGATCACTCATGGGCACTGAACGGATGAGCAGAAGGCAGTACAAGAAGCTCGATGCAGCGCGTCGAGTCACTGACGGCGGCGAAGATGTTTTGGCCTATGCGACCGGAAAAGGGCACGCCCGGATCTCGAAGGGTCTTATCTGCCTCGTCGTTGGCTTCGCCGCGCTCTTCGTGGTGCTCCTGGCCGCGGTGCATGTCGTGTTGATCCCGGGGGTTGTTCTCGTTGTGGTGGCGATCGGACTTGTCAAGCCAAAGCGCGGCGTCGCTGTGACCCCGGACGCCGTCCTCGTTTTCCACGAGAGCATCTGGAACGGCAAGCCCAACCGGCTCGTGCTGAGCGCGCCAGCCGCCGAGCTTTCCGCCGCAAATCTCGCGAGCACCGGGGCTCCTCGGGCATCCCTCGTTCTGGGCGCCGAGAGGATCACCCTGAAGACGGAGGAGTTCGAGCGCCTTCTCCGTGCCGTTGAGCGCCCGATCGTGGAGCATCCGCCGACCTGAGCCGAGTCATATCAAACAAACGGCCGGGGGTGCTTTCGGTGAGGACCGGAGTATGGAGACAGATGCCTCAGTGATATCGGGTCGCCATCAAGAAGCCGGCGAAGATCATCACCAACCCGGCCACCAATCCCCAAGGTGAGCCGTGGGCGGCGAACGGAAGGTTCGCCAGGTAGTTGACCGTGATCACCACGACGCCGCCGATCAGGAGGATCAGGACGAGCGCGCCGAACCAGGGCGGGCTGTGACGGACGTTCTTCGGGATCGGTGCGGTGTACCGGCCGCTCTCCTCGGGCGACTTGTAGCGGCCGACCTTCGAGGTGGTGCGCCCCGAGGCCGACTTGCCCTTCTTCGACGCGCCACCGGGGCCGCCCTTTGTGCTGGTCGCCATCGAGGTCAGAGACTAGCCAGTGCGGGCTTGGGGGTTCGGGCGGTCGGGCGCCCTGGCTGGGAGGGAGTGCGCACCACGTTGGGTACCATCGTCGGTTCATGGGACCGCGGGTGCTGGTCGTCGACAACTACGACTCGTTCGTCTACAACCTTGTCCAGGAGCTGGGCGAACTGGGAGCGGACCCCGTCGTGTTCCGCAACGACGCCATCGACGTCGCCGGTATCCGCGCCGCATCGCCCGATGCCGTGCTCATCTCGCCAGGCCCGGGGCGTCCCGACGACGGCGGGGTGAGCCTCGACGTCGTGCGGCAGCTCGGTGGTGAGATCCCGCTGCTCGGGGTGTGCCTCGGCCACCAGTGCATCGGCCAGGCCTTCGGCGGCGAGATCGTGGCCGCCCCGCACCTGATGCACGGCAAGACCTCCGAGATCCACCACGACGGACTCGGCGTCTTCGCCGGCCTCCCCAACCCGTTCGTGGCGACCCGCTATCACTCCCTCGTCGTGCGGCCCGAGTCCGTGCCTTCCGAGCTCGAGGTGACGGCGACCTCGACGGACGGGGTGGTGATGGGGCTGCGGCACCGGACCCTGCCGATCGAGGGGGTGCAGTTCCATCCCGAGTCCGTGTTGACTCCGTCGGGGCCGGCCTTGCTGGGCAACTTTCTGGGCCAGTTGGGGGCCGACGCGGCCGCGACATAGGTCGTCGGGCGCGTCGCCCGATCTCGGCCTAGCGGGAATGGTTGTGACGGATCACCCCGGCCTTGGTCGTCGTGGTGACGCCCAGCCCTTGCGTCGACGTCGACGTCGTCGTCGACGAGCCGGTGGTCGTCGTGGTGGGCTGGCAGACCGAGATGTTGACCGTGCCACCGCTCGCCACCTGGGCCCCGCCTGACGGGCTCTGATTGTCCACGTTGCCCGGCTGGGCGTTGTTGGGGCAGGTCGTGTCGAACGTGGTGTTCGCGTTGAGGCCGGAGTTGGTGATCTGGTTCTGGGCCGAGTTGGCGTCCTGCCCGACGACTCCGGGCACCGTCACGCAGTTGGAGATCACCAAGTTGACGTTGCCGTTGGGCTGCACATTCTGGCCACCCCCAGGATCCTGCGCGGCGACCGTGCCGCTCTGGAACGCCGCCGGACAGCCCTGCGTGGTCGTCCCGACGTTGAGGCCGGCTCTTGCGAGAGCTGCGCCCGCCGCGGTGGGGCTCTGCCCGAGCACCGAGGGAACCGAGACGACGGTCTGGTTGGACACGGTCAACGTGACCGGGACGTTCGCCTTGATGGTCGCGCCGGCGGCCGGGTCCTGACTCAACACCCAGCCGTTGGGCTGGTTGCTCGGCGCGTACTTCACCTTGTAGGTCAGGTTGGCCGCGTTCAGCTTCTGGACCGCCGAGGCGAGCTGCTCGTTCGTCACCGCGGGAACCTGGACCGTCGGAATGTTGGGGCCGGTGCTCACGATGAGATGGACCGTGGAGTGCTTCGCCACGGAGGTTCCGACCTTGGGGTCGGTGTTGATCACGTGTCCGGCGGCGACGTTGGCACTCGCTTGGCTCCGCGACGGCAGGCCGACAGTCAACCCGTCGTTCTCCAGCGTCTGCGTCGCAGCGGCGGATGTCTGTCCGACCACGTTGGGCACCGTCACATTGCCGTTCGCCAGCGAGCTGAACAGGAAGTAGGCGATGACGCCCAACGCGATGAGCAAGAGGATGAGCAACCAGATGAGGTTGCGCGTCCGTCGCCGGCGGCGCTCCTCGTCGTCGCGGGTGGTCCCGGCGGGCGGAACCCCGCCCACGGGAACGGCCATGGTGCGACCGGTGGTCGGGGCCATCATCGTGGTGGCGGCCGCACCGGCGGCGGCCGCGCCCATGACACTGGTCAGGTTGGGGTCCCCCGCCTCGACGGGACGGCCGTCGGCGAAACGGAGGAGGTCCGCCCTCAACTCCTCGGCCGATCCGTACCGCGAGGCCGGATCCTTGGCCATCGCCTTCATGATCACTGCCTCGAGCGCGGGGGGACAGGCCGGGTTGGCGACGCGCGGCAATTCGGGCTGGTCGCGCACGTGTTTGGAGGCGACGGCGACGGGTGAGTCGCCGGTGAAGGGAGGACGGCCGGCCGCCATCTCGTAGAGGACGACGCCGAGCGAGTAGATGTCGCTGCGCGCGTCGACCGTCTTGCCTTCTGCCTGCTCGGGCGAGAAGTAGGCCGCCGTGCCCATGACGGCGCCGGTCTGGGTGAGGCTCTCCTCGGTGTTGACGGCGCGGGCGATCCCGAAGTCGGTCACCTTCACCTCGCCGTCGGGCGTGATGAGGATGTTGCCGGGCTTCACGTCGCGGTGGACCACGCCGTGGCGGTGGGCGAAGGCGAGGGCCGCGGCGACGCTGGCGCCGATCTGCGCGATCTGGTTGGGTGGCAGGGGCTGCGGGTCGCGGAGGACGGCCGAGAGCGAGCGGCCGTCGATGTACTCCATGACGATGAAGTAGACGCCGTCATCCTCGCCCCAGTCGAAGACAGGGACGATGTTGGGATGCGAGAGGTTCGCGGCGGCCTGCGCCTCACGCCGGAAGCGCTCGACGAACGTCTTGTCGACCGAGAGTTCGGGGAAGAGGACCTTGAGGGCGACCGGCCTATCGAGTTGGAGATCGATGGCCCGGTAGACCTGGGCCATGCCGCCGCGGGCGACGAGATGGGTCAGCTCGTATCGACCCATGTAGGTGCGAGGTGTCTCGACGGGCTGCATGCCGGGCCGAGCCTACGCTGGGCGCCCGTGGGCGCGGGGTTCGAATGAGCTGAATTCCGAGGTCTTCGTCACGGAAACGCTCCTGCAGTGCCGGGGGCAGTGGTCGTGGTCGTGGTCGATCCATTCGGGACCGTCGTGGTCGTCGTCGTGGTCGTCGTTGTCGTCGTGACGGTCGAGACCCACGCACGAGCGGCGTGCAGCGAGGACTTCTGGACCCCGAACACGATGGCGTTGGCGGCGGCGGTCGACAGCTGACCCTTCGTCACGCCGGTCCGGTCGACCACCTTCGGGTGGAACCACAGCACCCCGCCGGGCTGACCCTGCTCGATCACGACCTGTTTGCCGTGCAGGGTGACGATCCAGTTGTCGTAGGCGTACCACCGGAGCACGAAGTAGGCCGCGATCGGAACCGCGGCGACGAGAAGGACGAATCCGAGCACCCGGAAGGTCACGCGGCGGGGGATGCCGAGTCGACGGCGGCGTTGGCGTCGGGTCTCCTTCTCCTTGCGCTTCGGCGAGGTGTCGCTCTCCCCGGGGGTCTGCTCCGCGAGGGGCACCCGGGTCGAGGTGCGGGCCACCGACACCGCGCCCGAGCCGAGGAAGAACTCATCGCTGCGCGGCCCCTCCTCGCCCAGGGTCTTGGTCTCGCTGCCGAAACCGAGGCGAGCCCCGGGCGCCAGAGTGTCCGAGTCGGTGAACGCCGGAAGTGGCGCGACACCGCTCATCGGCAGGGACTGCGTCGCATCGTCGGCCGCGTCCGCGTCCGCGTCTGCGTCGTCGTCGGCGCGGGGCTCGTCGGGGGCCGGGGCGGCGCCGTTGGGGACCGCGGCGACGATCCCAGTGGCCGCGGCGCTTGCAATCGTGATGGCTGCGGTGCTCGCTCCGATCGGCGTGACCTTCGGGGCACCCTCGGCGCCGTCTTCACCGACTTGGATGTCGACGACGACGACCGTGATGTTGTCGGCGCCGCCGTGCTCGTTGGCCGCGTCGACGAGCCGACCGGCGGCCTCCTCGGGGTCGCTGAACTCGCCGAGAATGCCGGCCATCTCCTCCATACCGACCTCGTTGGACAGGCCGTCGGAGCAAAGGAGAACCCGGTCGCCGGTGCGGAGTTGCAGCTCCCACATGTCCGTCTGCACCTCGGACGAGACGCCTAAAGCCCTGGTCAGGATATGGCGCTGGGGGTGGACGGCGGCCTCGGCCACGGTCATCTCGCCGTGGCGCATCCGTTCCTCGGCCAGGCTGTGGTCGGCCGTCACCTGGAAGAGGTGGTCGTCCGAATAGACGTACGCCCTGGAATCACCGACGTTGGCCAGAGCGAGGGTGTCGTGGTCATCGTCGCCCCCGACCAGCGCCACCGCGGTGAGCGTCGTGCCCATGCCCCGCAGGTCCGCGTTGGCCTGACTCTCGTGCCAGACCGCGGCGTTCGCCTCGGAGAAGGCTTCGCGCAGCCCTTCGACGGTGGGCTCGCGCTCGAAGGCCTGTTCCAACGTCTCGACAGCGACCCGCGCCGCCACCTCGCCGCCGACGTGGCCACCCATGCCGTCCGCCACCGCGTAGAGGTTCGGCCGTTCGAGCGGCATGTCCTGATTGATAGGGCGGACCCGGCCGACGTCCGTCGCCGAGCCGGACCGCAGCACGGTCACCGCGAGACCTCGAACACCGTCGAGCCGACCTGGAGCATGTCGCCCTTCCCGAGTCGGACCGCCTTAGCGATCTGCTCCGAGTTGACGTAGGTGCCGTTCGTCGAGCCGAGGTCCTCGACCCAGAGTTGACCGTTCTGCCGGAAGAGGCGCGCGTGGAGGGTGGACGTGTAGATGTCCTCGGGCATGGCGACACCGCACCCGGGCGAGCGCCCGATCGTCAGCTCGTCGTCGAGGTCGTAGCTGCGGCCGGCGTGTGACGGTGGCTGCACCACCTTGAGGTAGAGCTGCCGGCGGGGCTTTTGTTTGGGAGGTGCGGCCGCTTTGTTCGCGGTGCGTTCCTCGCGGCGCTCTTGGCGCTTCTGCCAACGGGGCTTCCGGATGGTGGCCGGACTCATCTCGACCCACACGGCGCGGATGACGCGCAGGAAGAAGAGGAAGATCAAGACGATGACCCCCCACTGCATGACGTGGAGGACCGCGTTCAGGTTCTGCGTGGCGATGAGAACCGCCCCCGCATTCGCTGCGGTCACGACATTTCGAAGATGAGTCTCGTCGACCCCACGCTGACCTCGTCCCCGCTGGCGAGGAGCTGCTCCCGGACCGGGGTGCCATTCACCCTGGTGCCGTTGGTGGACCCGAGATCGGTGACGAAGACGCCGTCGTCCTTCCGGCGCAGCTCGGCATGACGCCGGCTGACGTTCGAATCGGACAACACCACATCACACTCGGGTAGACGGCCGATGACCAGGGCCTCCGAGCCGATCGACAGGCGGCGGCCGTCGGGCAGGACGAGCTCGGCCAGGATGCCGCCGTCCTCGCTCTCGTGGACCTCCGCAGTGACCGTGAAACGGCCTGGCTTGAGATTGGAGCCCTCGAAGATCTCGACCTCGACCGGGCCGACGAACGAGTACCCCTCGATCCGGGCGTGCTCGCGGGCGGCATCGGAGAGCTCGCGCGAGAGGGCGTCGATGAAGTTGGCGAACCGGTTGACGTCGGCCGGCGACAGCGTGACCGCGAAGGAATTCGGCGCGATCAGGCCCCGGACGCCGACCCGCCGGTGCAGGTCCATTTCGCGCGTGAGCCTCCGCCCGATCTCGACCGGTTGGAGGTTGCTCCGGAATGGTTTGGCCAACGTACCCTCCACCAGACGCTCAAGGCGCTCCTCAAACTGCTGGAGTCCCATGGTCCCCAGAAGACTACTGGGCCGGGCCCCGTCGCCGGGACTCGGCAAGCGTCTGACCTGGTCACCTATACCCAGAATCAGCCTTTTGGCTGACATGGGCGACCCTGGCAGCGACTACTGTTGGCCGGTCACCCGGGCGAGTGGCGGAATTGGCAGACGCGCAGGATTCAGGTTCCTGTGTCCGAAAGGATGTGGGGGTTCAAGTCCCCCCTCGCCCACTCACTCACGACGACCGACCGTCCGAACCGAGCGCCGCAGGCCCGCTCACTGCCTGACCAACGAAGGGCCGCTGGTGGCTGGCCTAAGAAGCCGCCATGCCCATGACCGCCTTGTTCAGGGCGAGGGAGCCCGCGGAGCCGAAGAAGCCGGCGTCGCCGTAGGTGAAGACCCCGCCGTCACTTGCCACCAGCCAGTACCCGCCGCCATCGGGGGCCGCCGCCATGCCCACGATCGGCTTGTTCAGCGTGAGGGAGCCCGCCGAACCGAAGAAGCCGGCGTCGCCATAGGTGAAGATCCCGCCGTCACTTGCGACCAGTCGGTAACCCGTGCCGGATGCCCACCATGAGTGGGCCCAGGTCAGTCCGGCCAGAACTGCCTGACCGGTTTGGCTCGGGTGGAAGTAGTCGAGCGACGACACATCGGACGGCGTGAACTGGTAGTCGAACGTCGCTCCGTCGTCCCACCGGCAGTTGGCAAACTGCCCGCACACCTGGGCAAGGACCGCGTTGTCTGCCACCACCTGGGCAAGGACCTCTTGGCGCTGCGCCTCGGTGTTCGCGGTCGAAAGCATCGACTGGCAGATGTGGGCCGCCGACCACACCGTTTGGGCCGTCGGGTTCGTGTGAAGCACCGACCAAAGTTCGTAGATGTCGGGTATGGATGAGACGAAGATGTGGGATCCGGCCGGCAAGCCTGACTCCAAGGTGGACATCGTTGTCTGGAACGCCGTCTGGAATGCTGAGGTCGACGTCATGGACGCAATCGTCCCAGTGCAGACATCGTTGGCTCCGATGAGGATCGTCACGTACTGGGCACGCTGGGTCACCGCCATCTGTGCCTGGGCTTCCGTGTCCGCGACCCTCGCGCCCGGGACTGAATCGTTGTAGGCATTTCCCGCGATGGCCGGGTTCATGGCCACGAGGCGCACGTAGTGGCTCCGGATGCCGTTGGCAGGGTACCCGTCACCGGTGCTCCACGAGTCCTGAGGATGCGATCCAAGGGAGCAACAATCGTCGACAGCCTGAGTGATCGAATCGCCAATTGCAGCCAGGCTCGCGGGAAGCGCGGCACGAGCCGGCGCGGCGTTGGCTTGCGCCACTCCACCGATTAGAGGGGCGAGCAAGAGGACGATTCCGCCGAGCAGTCGCGGCGCCCACCTCCTCAGCGTCCGCATACGTTCCACCGAGGGTCAACCAGTTGTTCCACCTCGACACGTCCCGCGATCGGGGCATCACGCCGACCTCTGCTTCCCGCTGGCTCCACCGCGCTCGACTTCACGGTTACCAGCATGCTGCGCGGCGTCCGCGAGCACAATCGACAGCCGAGGAATCTCAGTGCGAGGCCGTGCAGGGATCCGCCGTGCCGAGCCTGGGGCTCAGCCGGCGGGGCGGGCTTCGCGGGCTAGGACCGCGGCGCTCGGCCGGACCTTGCGCTCACCGTCGATGATGCCGAACTGGACGTCGTAACCGTGGAGCCACTCGTAATTGTCGACCGCGGTCCAGTGGAAGAAGCCCCTGACGTCGATGCCGCGGCCGAGCGCATCGTGCACGACGCGCAGCCCGTCGTCGAGGTACCGGGCCCGCTGCATGTCGTCGGCCGTGCCGATGCCGTATTCGTCGACGAGCAGGGGCGTACCGGGGACCTCGGCGTGGAGGCGGTCAAGCACGAGACCGAGGCCACCGGCCCAGATGCCGTAGCCAAGGGGGGAGACCGGCGCGTCCCGCGGATAGCGGATCACCCGCCCGTTTTCGACGCCGATGGTGGCGTAGTACGAGAACCCGAGGTAGTCGTAGCAACCAGCCAAGTCGGGGCGCTCGACGGGCGTCCGCCCGGGAATCCGTAACACGCCGTCGCGAAAGAGACCGAGACCGGCGTCCCAGTTGACGGCATGCAGGGAACGGACGGTTTTTGCTGTGGCCTCTTGCTCATCGAGCGGGACCTCGGCGGAGAGCCCGAAGACTGAGGCAACGGGGGCGCCAGTTCCGGTCGCGCGCAACAACACCGCCGCCTCGGCGGTGGCGAGGTGGATCTGTTCGGCCGCCATGGCGCGTTCCTGGCGGTCGTTGTGCCCCGGCGGCCAACCCAGGCCGCCGTAAGCCCCGCCGGCGTAATAGTTCGTCTCGTTGACAGGCTTCCAGCCACCGACGAGATCGCCGAACGTCTCCGCCATGAACTCGACGTGCCGGCGCCAGTAGGTGGTGCGATTCGCCTCGAGAAGGAAGCCACCGCGTTCGGCGAACCAGCGCGGGAGCGTGAAGTGGTGCAAGCAGACCCATGGCGAGACGCCGACGGCGCGCGCTGCCTCGAGCACGTCGCGGGCGTGGGCGATCGCCTCGGCGTCGTGGCTGCCCTCGTCGGGTTCGATGCGCGCCCACTCGATGGAAAGCCGGTGATGCGTCAGGCCGAGTTCGGCCAGAGCCCGAAAGTCCTCGGCATAGCGCGTCGTGAACCCGTTGCCGTCGCCGGACAGCGGGGCGCGGCCCGAGCGCTCCCAATCCCACCAGTCCGAGGCAGGAGCGCACCCGTCCGTCTGGGTCGACGATGCCCCCGTCCCCCAGAGGAAACCCGCTGGCCAATCCATGGGAGCAGTCTGCCCGCTCCGGCCGTCAATTGACGGCGTCGTCGTCCCCCGGTTGACGCCGCCTGTCGTAACTCGGGTCCTCGCCGTCGCGACGCGGGGACCAATAGGTACTGACGTCGTCACCAGCGGGCACCGCGTCGGGCACGACGCGGCGGTAGGCCAATTGCCACACCCCGTCGACCCGTCGGAAATAGTCGACATAGCGGCCGTGGCCGGTGACTCCGGCCGAGCCAGCGGTGCCGTGGAAGACATAGAACGTCTCGCCCCAGGCCTCGTCGCCGACGACCTCGAAGACCGATTGCCCGAGCAGATGGTGCATCGAGGTCATGGGGCCGGGGCCGCAGACAAAGTCAGCGAACTGCCGGCCGCTTCCCTTGAATGTGCCGTGGTCGTCGAAGGAGTCCTCGGTGTAACAGGACGCGATGCGATCGCGGTCGCCACGGTCAACCGCGGAAGAGAGGACCGCGAGCAATTCGGCCAGCTCCTGTTTGTCGATCGGATTGTCCATGGCGTTGTCCTCTCACACCTTCGCCTGACGCCACTGCACCTCAGGCCGGGTAAATGGTGGCCAACCCTACGGCGTGGACGAGGCAGTGCCCGGGGCCGAATCCGGTGCCGCGCCGTCGAGGTGGGCCAAGATGGCATCCATGGCCAGTACCGGAAACGCCGCGGCCGGGCTCGCCGTCATCCCGCCCGTGAGCACGGCCGACTTCGCCGATCCCGAATGGATCGGACCCATTGCCCTCGAAGCGGAACGGCTCGGCTTCGAGTCGCTGGTGCTCCCCGAACACGTCGTGCTCGCCGTCGACTACACGAGCCGCTACCCCTACTCCAAGTCCGGCCGGGTGCCGCTGCCGCCCGACTGCATCATCCCCGATCCGATCGACACACTCGCCTACGTGGCCGGCGTCACGTCCACGCTCGGCCTCGCCACCGGCCTGCTCGTGCTGCCCTGGCACCACCCACTCACCCTCGCCAAGCGCGCCGCCACGGTGGACCGGCTTTCCGGCGGCCGGCTCCGCCTCGGCGTCGGCCTCGGGTGGATGCGCGAGGAGATCGAGGCCGGCGGCGTGGACTTCGACAGCCGGGGCGAGCGCGCCGACGAGACGATCGACGCGATACGCGCCGTGTGGCGCTCTGATCCGAGCACTGGCGCGCAGTTCGAGGGTCGGCACTTCTCCTTCAGTGGGGTGCAATCGTTCCCGCGGCCCGCACGAGCCGGCGGCGTGCCGATCGAGGTCGGCGGGACCAGCCCGCCGGCAATCCGCCGCGCGGCGCGGCGGGGCGACGGCTGGTTGTCGCTCGGACTGCGCGGTGAGCGACTGACCGAGGCGCTGCGACAGCTGGCGGGCGAGGCCGAAGCGGCCGGCCGCGACCCGGCCGACATCGAAGTGACGCTCAGCGGAGTGACCACCTCAGCGACGGTCGACCGGGCGACCCTCGAGGAGGCGGCCGGGCTCGGCGCACGGCGGGTGGTCATCAACATGGTCTCGGCCGGCTTGGCCGAGGCCCTCGACGAGCTCGGTCAGGCCGCCAAGCGAACCGGACTCAACGCGCGGGCCTGAATCAGTACGACCCGTCGAGCGGCTGGTTGCTCACCATGTCGACCCGTAACACCCGCTCGTGGATCCGCCACCCTTCGGCGGCGCGGACGTAGGCATCGAGGTAACGGATGTGCCAGATCATCAGCGTCTCCGCGCCCTCGTCGCCGAGCACGTGGTAGGCGACGACCCGGGTCTCCCCCGTCGCCTGGTCACCTTCCACGACAGCCAGGTGGTTCCCGACGGTGTGCGTAGTCCGCTTGTAGTACCGGGCCATCCCGATCGCCTTGGTGATCGCCACTCGACCCTCGCTTCGGCTGGACGGCTCGGTGGCGCCGGGCTCGGCGTAGGCGACGAAGGTGCCGTCCTCGGTGAAGAGGCGCGCCACCGCCTCGGGGTCTCGTCGGTCGACGCCCTGGCAGTACGCGTGCACTAGGTCCGAGATGGCCAGGCGGTTGACGACGAGGGCAAGCGGATCAGGGTCGGGCACGCCAAGAGTTGACCCCGGCGTCATTACGGGGTCAAGCGCCGGCTTGCGCGCGACGGCGAAGGTACGGGCGGGTTGGTCTCGTGAGCCCGGGATCAGCGGGTGCGGGGGAAGCCGAGATCGATCTCGCTGGTCGAAGGGTCGGGCCAGCGGGTCGTGACCACCTTGGGCCGCGTGTAGAAGCGGATGCCCTCGGGACCGTACATGGCGCTGTCGCCGAAGAGCGAGGACTTCCACCCGCCGAAGGAGTGGAAGCCGACCGGCACAGGAATGGCGACGTTGACGCCGACCATGCCGGCGGTGACGTCTCGCTGGAAGCGGCGCGCCGCGCCGCCGTCGCGGGTGAAGATCGCCGTCCCGTTGCCGTAGGGGCTGGCGTTGACCAGCTCCACGGCCGCCTCGTAGGTCGGGACGCGGGCGACGCTGAGGACGGGCCCGAAGATCTCGTCGTCGTAAGCACGCATCCCCGGGCGGACGTCGTCGAGGAGCGTGCAGCCGAGGAAGAACCCGTCGGCGGGTGCGGCGTCGGTTTGGCCGGCGCGGCCGTCGACGACGAGACGGGCGCCCTCGGCTTCGGCACCGTCGATGTACGAGCGCACCCGGTCGCGATGTTGCGCGGTGACGAGCGGGCCCATCTGCGACTCGGGGTCGTCGCCGGGCCCGATCACGACGGAGGGGATACGCGCCGTGATCGCCTCGACGAGCGGATCGGCCACATCCCCGACGGCCACGACGACCGAGATCGCCATGCACCGCTCGCCCGCCGAGCCGTACCCGGCCGAGATGGCGGCGTCGGCGGCGGCCGCGACGTCGGCGTCCGGGAGCACGATCATGTGGTTCTTGGCGCCGCCGAGCGCCTGCACGCGCTTGCCGTGGCGCGCGCCCTCCTCGTAGACGTGGCGGGCGATCGGCGTGCTCCCGACGAAGGAGACGGCGGCGACATCGGGGTGGGCCAGGATCGCGTCGACCGCCTCGGCGTCACCTTGCACGACGTTGAGGACGCCGTCGGGAACACCGGACTCCTTGGCCAGCTCGGCGAGCAGGAGCGAGGGCGACGGGTCGCGCTCGGAGGGCTTGAGTATGAAGGCGTTCCCGCACGCGATGGCGTTCGCCATCATCCAGAGCGGGACCATGACGGGGAAGTTGAACGGGGTGATCCCGGCCACCACGCCGAGCGGCTCGAGCACGGTGTGCACGTCCACGCCCGTCGAGACCTCGGTGGAGTGCGCGCCCTTGAGGAGGTGCGGGATGCCGCACGCGAACTCGATGTTCTCGAGCCCTCGGGCGACTTCGCCGGCGGCGTCGCTCAGGACCTTGCCGTGCTCGGAGGTCACGGCCTTGGCCAGATCCGGCGCGGCGCGGCTGACCAGGTCACGCAGCCGGAACAGGATCGCGGCCCGGGAACTCAGGGAGCCGGCGCCCCACTCGGCGGCGGCGTCCTTGGCCACCTCGACCGCGCCCGCGACCTCGGCGGCGGACGCAAGGGGCACGGTCGCCGTCTGCACGCCGCGGGCGGGGTCGAAGACCGCGCCTTCCCGGCCCGACGTCCCGCCCACGGACTTGCCGCCGATGAAGTGTTGGAGTTCCTGCATGGGACGATCCTCTCACCATGGCGCGCGGATGGGCACGCCGGGTGGCGGTCCGGCGATCCGGTGCGGCGGCCCGCCCGGAGGGCGGTGTCAGACGGTGGCCGGTTCCTCGATGGCCAGCTTGGCCAGCTCTTCGGACACCAGCCGGTCGCGTTCTTCGAGGTCGCGGCGGGCGGCACGCGGGCTCCAGCGGCCCCGCATGAAGAAGACCAGAACCGCGAAGACCGCCATGCCGATGAGACACACGGTCCACCACCGCTTCCACTCGCCGGGGGAGGTCTTCTGGGCCGGGATGAGCTTCGCCTCGGCGAACAGCAGGTTGGCCAGATTGGGCGAATACTTGGCGACCCCCGCGATCTGGGCGAGCGTCACGTGCTGGCCGTTCTGGATGTCCAGCGCCAGGGGGTTGAACGCATTGAGACCCAGCACATGGGGATTGGTGAGGCCACCGGCGGCCGAGATGGCCTTGAGCAGATTGTGGGTGCTGTTGCAGGACTCGAGGATCGTGGCGAGGGTGTTGAGCTCGGGGCGGGCCTCCGGCGAGGTCCTGAGGTCGGCGATGACGTTTGCCGGCGCGGGATTTGCGCTGCACTTCAGGGCGGAGGTGTTCGGGGCGTAGGGCTGCGCGGCCTGAATCGTCTGCAGCGCGGCGCCGGCGTTCTGGTTGTCGACGAGCACCGTCGACGTCGTGATGACGTAAGGCAACACGAGGAACGACAGCGCGACCGTGATGCGCAGGATCCAGCCCCAGATGGCGAGCCCCGACGCGGTGAGCGCCGGGTTGTGGTGCTCCACCTGCTCGGTGTAGTTCGCCATCCAGGGCGCGTAGGCGAGCGAGATCGAGGCCGCCAGCAACACGATCACGAGGACGTTGGCGTTGTAGCTCGCATGCGGCTGACCCGTCTGATGGATGAGGAACAGCATCATGACGATGGCGCAGCCCGCGCCGATGAGCATGAACGGCTTGCGCACCCGGGCCAGGTCGGACAGGGCGCCGGCCACCACCAGGCCGATGGAGAGCGCCGCCGCCAGCCAGACGTTGATGCCGTTGGCCTGCGCCGCGGTCCGGTTGAAGGTCACGACCCAATAGATGGTGAGCACGCTGACCGACGCGTAATAGAAGAGCAGGAACAGCGAGATGGCGATGGAGGACGACACGAGGTCGAGCTTGAACATCGAGCGGATCGGGTGCGCGGTGGCTGTCTCGATGTTGACGCCCATCGCCTTGGCCTCGACCAGCGCTCGCTCACGCTCGGACACCATGAGCTGGTCACGCAGTTGCGGTGACAACTCGCGCAAGAAGAGGAACGAGATGATCACCACGCCCATACAGATGAGGCCCGAGATGATGAACTGGTCCTGCCAGGGATAGAGGTGATCGAGCGTGTTCGTCGCCACCACGCTGGCGCAGAGCGCGCCCATCGTCGGCCCGAGCGCCCAGAACCCCATGGCGACGCCGCGGCCCATCTGCGGTGAGAAGTCCCGCATGAGCGCCGGCGTCGACACGAGGATCACGCCCTCGACGAACCCGATCACGCAGTAGGAGCCGGCGAAGCCCCACTTGCTGGTGATGTGCGGGATGGCGAAGAGCTGGATGATCGCAACGAGCAGCGTGCCGAAGATGGTCAGGTTGGCGCGGCCGATCTTGTCCGACAGGCCCCCGATGAACGCGCTGAAGGCGCCGATCGCGTTCGACACCACAAGCAGGTACAAGAAGAACTGGAACGACATGTGGTAGTAGGGCAGCAGCCGCGGCGTGACGGCCCCCTCCACGTAATAGAGGTAATAGAGCATGATCGTCGTCAGTACGACGATCGCCAGGTAGCCGATCCGCGGCCAGGTATCCGGGTAGCGATCGAGGCGGCGGGTCACGAAGGCCTTGTACCACCACCGCTCCTCACGCACGGGTTCCGTGGTGGCCGTCGTGGTGCTCATCCTCGTCCCCCTTTTCGCGGGCGAATGTGCCTGGGCCCGATGCTAGGGCGACGCTGGCGCCGAGGCTCGGGGGATCTGGTCGCGGTTGCCGTACGGCTATGTGGCCGCGGGGCCGCGGGGCCGCGGGGCCGCACCGTCGGCGTGGGCGGGTGCGGCGCCCGGCAGCGCGACGTTCGTTTGTCGTGCAACGACGACGGGGTTCCCGATGTCTCGCCGGTCAGGGGACTGTCGTCGGCGGCGGCCGGGAATCAGGCGGATCAGGCGGAGCCCGCGCCCGCCTCGGCCGCGATCGCGTCGTCGAGCGGAGGGAGGGGAACGTGCCAGGTGAGGCGGGTGCCGCCCTCCCTCGAGGTGCCGATCTCCATTCCGCCCTCGAGGCGCTCCGCCCGCTGGCGCATGTTCTTGAGGCCAAGGGCGCCAGGGCGGTTGCCGGCCGTCCCCACTCCGACGCCGTCGTCCGCGACGACGACCCGCAACTCGTCGCCCGCCGTGACGGTGACGACCACCTTCGTCGCCTCGGCGTGCTTTGCCACATTGGTCAGCGCCTCGCGGAGGACGGCCAACACCGCCTCGGCGAGTTGGCCGGTCACGGCGTGATCGACCGGGCCGATGACCGACACCTGCGGATGCAGGTTGAGGACGGGGCGGAGCTCGTGCACCAGATCGAGGACCTTGGGCTGGAGGCCCTCCTTGTTGATCGTCAGCTCGATGTCGAAGATCGCCTTGCGCAGCTGCCGGATGGTCTCGTCGAGCCTGTCGATGGCCTCCGCGATGCGCATCACCGCCTCGGGACGCTCGACCAACCGGGCCGTTCCCTGGAGGGAGAGACCGATGGCGAACAGGCGCTGGATGACCGAGTCGTGCAGGTCCCGCGCGATGCGGTCTCGGTCCTCGGTCAGCGCGTGGTCGCGCACCAACGAGTGCAGCCGTGCGTTCTCGATCGCGATGCCCGCCGCCCTGGCGAGAGCCAGGACGAGCTCTTCGTCGTCGGCCGAGAACTCCTCGGCGGTCTGTTTGTTGGTGAGATAGAGGTTGCCGTAGACCTCCCCGTGTACCCGGACGGGCACGCCGAGGAACGAGGTCATCTCCGGGTGCAGGTCCGGGGTGCCGAAGCTGTCCGGGCTGTCCGAGAGGTTGGCGAGGCGCAGCGGCTTGTCGTCCGCGATCAGCGTGCCCAGGACGCCACGGCCGGTCGGTCGGGGGCCGATGGCCTGCTCTTGCTCGCTATCGAGCCCCACGGTCAGGAATTGGTCAAGAGTTTGGCCGTCGGCCGACAGCACGCCGAGCGCGCCGAATTGCGCGTCGACGAGGTCACAGGCTTCCTCGATGATGCGGCGCAATACGACGGGGAGGTGCAGCTCGGCATCGAGGATCAGGATCGCCTGCACCAGACGGCGCAGCCTGACCGGATCGTCAATCTGATCGAACGACTGCACCCCCTGCACGCCCGACCAGGCTACTGCCGGCGGCGCCACAGACATGGCACGCACATATTCGTCCCCGGGAGGCCTTGTGACGTCTTGCGACGTGGGGTGGCATGGCACAATTGACCGATGGGGATTCGAGTGTTTGTGCTGGACGACCACGAGCTCGTCCGGACGGGATTGCGCACGCTGCTCGAAGCGGAAGACGACCTCGAGGTCGTCGGCGAGGCGGGGACCGCAGTGGAGGGGCTTCGCCTCATCCGCGAGCTCCAGCCCGATGTCGCCGTGCTCGACGTGCGCCTGCCCGACGGGTCCGGCATCGAGGTGTGCCGGGAGATCCAGTCGGACCTGCCGGCGGTGCACTGCCTGATGCTCACGTCGTACTCCGACGACGACGCGTTGTTCTCGTCGATCATGGCGGGCGCGTCGGGCTATGTCTTGAAGGAGATCGGCGGGGGCGATCTCCTGGGTGACATCAGGCGGGTGAGCAGCGGCATGTCACTCCTCGACCCCGTCCTGACCCAAGAGCTGTGGGAGCGCCTGCGCAAGGACCAGGAGGCCGAGTCGAGGCTGACCGTCCTCACCCCGCAGGAGCGCCGAGTGCTGGAGCTCATCGCGCAGGGCCAATCCAACCGGCAGATCGCCGAGCACCTGTTCCTGGCCGAGGCGACGGTCAAGAACTACGTCTCGAGCCTCTTGTCCAAGCTGGGCATGCGACGCCGCACCGAGGCCGCCGTGTACGCCGCGGTCCTGGCGGAGCGGAAGTCGGGGGTTCCACCGGCGCACTGATCCGGCGGGGTTTGCCGGGTGCAGGCCTGGAGTCGGGCGAGGCTGGGCTGGGCTGGGCTGGGCTCAGGCTCTTTAGGAAACGGCGACGCGACGCTGGTCGTCGAGGGTCCGGAAGTCGACGCCGGCGCCCCGCAGCAATGCCTCGAGGCGGGACCGCTCGGCCAGCGGATTGGCGAACCGCGCCGGCTCGCTCTGGATGCCCATGGCGGCGCACAACCGCAGCAGCATGCGGTCGTGGTCGAGCTCGAGCGCCAGGTCCTCGGCCATCACGTGGCTCGGGTCCATGCCATGGCCCCGCAGCCTGCGCCGGCACTGCAGCAGCACCACCACGAGCTCGTCGCGCGAGGTCGGCAGCTCCACCGGGTCCATGTCCGCGCACAGTTCGTTCAGGAGTTCGCTGTACATCGACATCGAGTGTCAGCCTGCATGCCCGTTGCCGGGGCCGCCAGAGCCGATACTCCTGACTTAAATGCCCTAATTGCCTGCGGCCGGTCGCCCGGGTCTCGAGGTTCCCACCGTCGCCCGGAGCCATGGCCCGGCCGGGCGGGCCCTCCGACGGGTCCCCGACAAGGGAATTCGGGGGTCCGCCCTCAGCGACTGCCGGCGCGGGTGGAGCGATCGGCGCGGCCGAGCACGTCCTCTGCCGACTCGGCGTCCTCCGCCAGCGCGATGCCCAGCGTGGCGCGGAGGCGGATCGGTTGCCCAGCGACGACGACGGGCTCCTCCAGCGTCTTCTGCAGCCGGCGCGTGAGGGGGCCCACAGCCTGCTCGTCGGAGACCGCCAGCACGACGACCAGCTCGTTCCCCCCGACCCGGCCGATCGTGTCCTCCGTCCGCAGCACCGAGGTCAGGCGGTCCGCCATCTCACAGAGGACGGTGTTCCCGACCGTGTAGCCGAGATCGGTGTTGATCTCTCCCAGGTTGTCGAGGCTGACGTGGCACACGACGACTTCCCCGCCATGCCGCCGCATTCGGGCGAGCGCCTGGGTGAGTCGGTCGAGCAACAGCAGCTGGTTGGCCAGCCCGGTGTGCGGGTCGGACATGGACAGCTGCCAGAGCTGGTCGTACTTGCCCGCCCGCGGCGTGCGTCCGGCGGGGGTGGGATCGCCGGAAGTGAACTCCTGCAACATCGACTCCACGCTCCTGCTCTTGCCGCCCGCCGGCGTGCCCGCGGTCGACTCCGCCCCCTGCCCGCGACCCGCGTCTTCAGACGCGCGGGACCGCGTATGTGCCTCGTCCCGCCCAAAGAGTCGCTTTTTCTGCTTCACCCTCCGCCCCCTCTACTGCGCATCCGAATTCACTCTTACCGTTCGGGGGATGCCGGTACAGAGCAAAAGGTCATGGTGTCCACCGATGTTGTGGACGAATTGCGAAGGGGAAGTGGCTCCCTTCCCAGGCCAGGGTGCTGAATGGCCTCTCGGACCTGCCCGGGAGCGGCTAGTTCGAAACCACCGGCCTGCCACCAGCTTGCACCTCGGATGCCATCGAGGAGCCGGACTGCGCTCGCGCTAACGTCACCGGGGACACGCACGATCCGGACATCGACCATCACGAACTTCGCTCCGACGCACCCGACGCACCGAAACCCGCGGACGCCGACCCCCGGTGGTGCCCGATGAGTGCTCCCACCGCCGCTGCGCCACTGATCGTCGACGGGGCCGGCCTCGAGTCACTCGTGGCGGAGGTTGCGGGCGAAGAGGCCTACGCGTTCGACACCGAGTTCCACACCGAGCGCACGTACGTCCCCGAACTGGCGCTGATCCAGCTTGCGTGGGCGGACAAGGTGGCGCTTGTCGATCCCCTCGCCGTGGACCCCGCCCCTCTGGCCGGGATCTTCGGCGGCCCGGGCGTGGCGGTGGCGCACGCCGCGACCCAGGACCTCGACATTCTGCAGGCGGCCTGCGGCGTGGTCCCGGCAACCGTCTTCGACACGCAGATCGTCGCCGGCTTCATCGGCATGTCGACGCCGTCGCTCGCCCGGCTGGTCGACGTGATGCTCAGCGTGTCGTTGCCCAAGGCGGACCGCCTTTCGGACTGGCTCGAGCGGCCGATGTCCGACCGCCAGCTCTCGTACGCGGTGAGCGACGTCTCCCACTTGCTGGAGCTCCGCGCCGCGCTGACCGATCGGCTGCATTCGCTGGGCCGGCTCGAATGGGCGCTCAGCGAATGCGACCAGGTGCTGACCGACCGCACGCCGCCGGCCCGGGTGCCCGAGGAGGCTTGGTGGCGTCTCGGCGACGTCCGCAGCATGCCGCGGCGCTCCCGAGCGGTGGCCCAGGAGGTCGCAGCCTGGCGCGAGCGCACGGCCGCGGTGTCGAACAAGCCGCGGCGCCAGGTGCTGTCCGACCTCGGGTTGCTGGCGATTTCGCAGCGCCCGCCACACAACGAAGCCGAGCTCCGCCGCGCGCGGGGTGTCGACGGCCGTCATCTCGCCCAGGGGCGGGCGGCCGAGATCCTGACAGCGGTTCAGCGCGGGCTCGACCTCCCCGCCAACGGCCTCCGCATGCCGTCGGCGGGCCGGGAGGCGCAGGCCCCAGCCGGCGCCGTCGCCGTGTGCACGGGCATGGTGCGCCAGATCGCCGACGATCTCGACTTCGATCAGACGCTCCTGGCCACCCGCGCCGACATCTCCCAGCTGCTCTGCGGCGAGCCGAGCCGGCTGGACTCGGGCTGGCGACGCACCATCGTTGGCGACCCGCTCCGGCGCCTCATCGGCGGCGAGGTGGCGGCCGTCTTCGACCGCCGGGGCCACCTGGTGCTCGAGGAGCGCTCACACCGCCCCGCGCCGGGCCCCGGCGACAACGCCTGACGGCCGGCGGGAGGCCACACCCACTCACGGGCATCGCGCCATCGGGCCTTGTGCTGCCCGGTGTACACACATCTATGCGCATACCGACGGGACGCGGGCCGGCATCGCCGGGTGGCCAGGGTGTCTCCGCCGCTGCCCGCCGTCGTCGTGGGTTGCCGAAGTCGGTCCGCTCAGATGAGCGGCGGGCCCGTCGACCTGCAGCTTCCTAGTTGACCGCCTTCTCCCGCCCGGCCCAGTAGGGCTGGCGGAGCTTGTACTTCTGCAGCTTGCCGGTCGCCGTGCGGTCGAGGGCGTCGCGGAACTCGACGCTCGTCGGCGCCTTGAAGTGGGCCAGCCCCTCGCGGCAATGCGCAATGAGATCGGCCTCTGTCGCCGTCTCGCCCGGACGAATGACCACGAGTGCCTTGATGGTCTCGCCCCACTTCTCGTCGGGCACCCCGATCACGGCCACCTCGGCCACGGCGGGGTGCTGGTAGAGGCAGTCCTCCACTTCGATCGACGAGACGTTCTCGCCCCCGGTGATGATGACGTCCTTCTTGCGGTCTGAGATCACCGTGTAGGCGCCGTCGAGATAGCCACCGTCGCCGGTATGGAACCACCCGCCCTCGAGCGCCTTCGCCGTCTCCTCCGGCTGCTCCCAGTAGCCGGCGAACACATGGTTCGACCGCGCCAGGACCTCGCCGTCCGTGTCGACCTCGATGCGCACCCCGATGGCCGGTACGCCGGCCCGGCTGAGCAGCTGCGAGCGTTCGGCCGGATCGAGCGCGTCCCACTCGGCGGGCGTCCGGTTGATCGTCAACAACGGCGCTGTCTCGGTGAGGCCGTAGATCTGGATGAACTCCCAGCCGAGCTCGGTCTCGATCCGTTCGATCGTCTTGGACGGCGGCGGCGCGCCGGCCACGACCATGCGCACCGTCCCGTGCCCGGGCACCGGACGTCCCGCCGCCGCCCGAGCCTCGGCCGCGCCGAGGATGGCCGCCACCACGGCGGGGGCACCGCACAGGAGCGTCACCCCCTCCCGCTCGATCCGCGACAGGATCTCCTCCCCGTCCACCTTGCGCAGCACGACATGGGTGCCGCCCATGCCGGTCACCGCATACGGCATCCCCCAGCCGTTGCAGTGGAACATCGGCAACGTGTGCAACAGGACGTCACGATCGCCGACGCCCGTGTGCCACCCGAAGGTCGCCGCGTTCAGCCAACAATTGCGCTGCGTGAGCTGCACTCCCTTCGGCCGCGCCGTCGTCCCCGACGTGTAGTTGACCGAGCACGTCGCGTCCTCGTCCGCCTCCCAGTGCTTGGGCTCGGCACCCACTGGCGCCGGTGCGAACAGTGCGGCGTCCTCGGTGCCGTCCAGGCGGAACTTGTGGGGCACCTTGATGGCGTCCACCTCGTCGTCCATGTCCGGGTCGTACAGGAGGACCGACGCTCCGGAGTGCTCGACCACGTAGGCGATCTCGTCGCTCGTCAGCCGGAAATTGATCGGCACCAGGATGCGCCCGTACCCGCTGACCCCGAAGTAGGAGGTCAGGAACCGCCCCGAGTTGGGGCTCACGATGGCGACCCGCTCGCCATGTTCGACACCGAGGTCGTCGAGGGCCAGGGCCATGCCCTTCGCCCGCGCCGCGACCTCGCCGTAGGTCAGGCTGCCGAACGAGCCGGCCACGCCCGGTTCGTCCACCACCGCGGTCCGGTGCCCGTAGACGAGCGCCGCCCGGTCCATGAAGTCAGCCACCGTGAGTGCGACCCGCACGTGACCCCCTGTCTCTCGGCGCCCATCCGGCGCGCCCACCGGCGCCGACGATACCGGAACGGCTCGCCGCTCCCCGGAGCGAGTCGTCCGTCCCGACGGCCTCGCCTAGAAGTGTCCGAGCACCGGGTGCGGCACGTAAGGCTTCTCGAGCTGCTCGACCTCGTCCGCGCCCAGCGTCAGCGCCTCCGCGGCCAGGGCGTCCTTGAGGTGCTTCTTCTTGGTGGAGCCGACGATGGGGGCGGTCACACCGGGCTTCTGCAACAACCAGGCCAGCGCGACCTGCGCCGAGGGGACGCCCCGCGCCGCGGCGACCTCGTTGACCGCGTCGACGACGTCGAAGTCAGTCGGCTGGTCATAGAGATAGTCCGTGAAGGTGTCGGTCTTCGACCGGGTCGTCTGCCGGCCGCCGTCGCGCGTGCGGTTGCCGGCCAACATCCCTCGCGCCAGCGGGCTCCAGGGGATGCACCCCACGCCCTGGTCGAGGCAGAGCGGGATCATCTCGCGCTCCTCCTCGCGGTAGACGAGGTTGTAGTGGTTCTGCATGGAGACGAACTTGGCCCAGCCGTGCCGCTCGGCCGTGTGCTGCGCCTTGGCGAACTGCCAGGCGAACATGCTGCTGGCGCCGATGTAGCGCGCCTTGCCCGCACGCACGACGTCGTTGAGGGCTTCCATCGTCTCCTCGATCGGCGTCCGCTGGTCCCAGCGGTGGATCTGGTAGAGGTCGACGTAGTCCATCTTCAGCCGCTTCAGCGACGCGTCGATCCCCGAGAGGATGTGCTTGCGGCCGAGGCCGCCGCCGTTCTCCCCGGGCGTGACCGGCATGAAGACCTTCGTCGCCACGACGGCCTCGTCCCGACTCAGGAACTTGGGCACGAGACGGCCGGTCGCCACCTCGCTCGCGCCGCCCGAGTAGGTGTCGGCGGTGTCGAAGAAGTTCACCCCGCCTTCGACCGCCTCACGCATGATCGGCTCGGCGGCATCCTCGTCGACGACCCAGGGGCGCTCGCTCTCGTTGCCGAAGCCCATCATGCCGAGGCAGACCCTCGACACCCGCAGCCCCGCGGTGCCCAGATTCGTGTAGTTCATGGTTGACCTCGCTCCGCTCGCTTCCCGGCAGGCTTACCAGGCGCGGGGGTCAACCGTTCAAATTTGTCGTCCGCCGCGTCAGGAAGCGAGAGCGCTACTTGCCGTTCCCGTGGCCGTTGTTCTGGCCGCCGTTCCCGACTCCGTTGTCGACACCTGTAGCACCGGACTTCGCGCTGTTGCCGTTCCCGTTGCCGTTCCCGTGGCCGTTCCCGTTCCCGTTGCCGTTGCCCGCGTTCGCTCCGGCACTCACGGTTGGTGGGGGTGGGGGAGCCTGCGGCGACGCGACGACCACGGTGGTCGTGGTCGTCGTCGTGGTCGTGGTGGCGGTCGGAGCCGGGAAGGTGTCGGACACCAGGCTCGCTTGCGGTGGTGCGACGGCAGCAGGAGCGGCGCTGGCGGCAGGCGGCACCGAGGGCCCGACGACGACACTGCCGGTGGTCCCATTGCCGTTCGCGGAGGGGCCCCCGGCCGGCTGACCGCTCTGGCCACCCGCGGTGGGCGATCCGGAGCCGGCCGGCTGGTTCGCGGCGGGGGCCTGGCCGCCCTGTCCGCCGGATCCGGAGCCTGGACCCTGACTCGCGAGCGGCACGCCCACCGGGCCGCTGCCGACGATCAGTGCTCCCACCACCGACACCGCTGCACCGGCGGCACACAGCGACGCGATGGCGCGGTCGCGGAGCGACCGCACATGTGACGGACGCGCCGTGGTTGCGACGACGGCCGCGGTGGCAGGCACGGCGGCCGCGAGAAAGGCAGGTTCCGCGGCGAGGGTCTCAGGGGGAATTTCCCGCGCGAAATCAGGGGACGCGAAGACCTCATCTAGGGTCGTGTAGTCGTCAGCCCGAAGCCAGTCGGACACTGCCCCTCCCAATTCCTCCACGGGAACCATGTCTCCATCCGAGGGGGGCATTACGGAACTCAGTCGAAGCAATCCGAAAATTGTGGTATTGCCCCCTCGTTGTCACCATATAACTGTTTGCCCGAACAGGGAATATGCCCAGCACAACCTGGTGTCAATTAGCTGAGAACGCTGGTTTGCGGTGGTGAAAACCGGGTCACGTCACCAGGGTTTTGCGCATGAATCCTGCACTGCTCGTCCGGTGCGCGCTTTGCTCGCCGCGGTCGACTTCAAGCGCCCGCAACGGACTGTCCGAGATTCGTCACGGTTGCACCCACGTTGCCGAGCAATCCGGTGACCGGCGATGCGGCCGGCACGGTCTGCGCCAGGTCGTTCGACACGGCAGTCACCGTGGAGCCAACGGCCGCGACAGTGTTGCCGGCGGTGACGAGGACCGGTGTGAGCACGCCTCCGGTGCCGCCCGGTGAGGGCCCTGACGGTGCGGTCCCCCCCCCGGGGGTCGGCGGTGAGGCCGGTGGTGCCGGAGGGACCACGACGGATGTGGGGGGTGGCACCTGGACGACCACCACTGGGGTTGCGGGGGTCGTGGCCGAGGTCAGCTGGGCGATCGGGGCCCCGCCCGCGGAGCCGCCCGGCGCCACCGGGGTCTCGCCGGTGGCAGGACCCGAGGCGTTCGGCGGCGTCGCCACTCCGCCCGGGCCGGGCACGGAGCCACCACTCGGCGGCGTGGCGTGTCCCGGCGGCTTGCCTTCGGCCGAGACGGTCGGTTGTTCGGACCGCGATCCGGTCCCCGATGTCATTCCAGCCACTACGAGGGCCGCCGCCGCGACACCGCTGACCGCGCCGATCGCGCCGCGATAGCGCCAGAGATCCCGCTCGGCGTCCGCGCCACCCGGGAGCAGGACGAGGATCGGCCGCTCGGTCGACGGGGTGAACGGGGTCACACCGGACGAAGGGGCTGCCACGAGTGCTTCGGGATGTCCGAACAGTTCCGAGAGGAATACCTGCTCGAGTTGGGGAGGGTCGGTCATCTCGACCGTCGCGACAGGAACGCTGTCCCACCGCGTCGGCCTGCGTCCGAACTCGCGCGATCGGAAGATCTCTTCAAGACTGATGACGGCGTCACTGCGCCGCTGGTCGGACATCGATCCCTCCTTCCTCCACCGGATCCCGTCCACAAGGGTTAACGCTCGTTGCTTCCCTCTCCTACTGCTTCAAATCGCCCCGAGGATGTTCGGCGGGCTTCCGGTGCCCACGTTGTTCGCTGCCGACGTGGTGACGGTCCCCAGTGCCGGCACGACCGACGCGACCGGTAACGCCTGCGCCAGGGAGCTCGACGCCGCGGTCACGCTGGAGCCCACACTGGAAACTTCGTTGCCGACAGCGGTGAGGTCCGGCGTGAGCATGCTGCCTCCGCCCCCTCCGCCTCCGCTCCCTGACGGGAGACCCGGCGTCTGACCACCGCTCGACGGCTGCGGAGTGGTCGCGGCAGCCACCCCGTCGTTCGCCCCCCGCGGAACCACGGCGGCCGCGGGCGGGGAGAACGAGGTGAGCGTGGCGCCGGTGCCTCCACCCCCTGAGGTGCCGATGCTCGAAGGGCTCGGCGACACGGTCGGTCCCGCGACGCCCGACTCTGATCCGTTGCCTGGTCCCGGTATGCCCTGCGCCTGCTCCGCCACGGGCGGCCGGCCCGACCCCTGACCGGTCGTCGATGCCAGACCGGTGACGGCGAGGGCTGCCGCCGCGACACCGCTGACGGCGGCGATCGCCCGGGCGCGCGTCGCGTCCTGTGCGCTGCTTCCTGCCTTGCCTCCGCGCAGGAGGACGAGCGTGGGCCGCGCCGAAGCGGTCGGAGCGGCGGCGGGGACGGCCTGAGTGGCCGTGGTCACGACCTCGGGATGCCCGAATACCTCGGAGAGGAACACCTGCTCGAGGTGCGCCGGCTGCGATTCGACCGCTGCCGGCGCACCCCAGATGGAGTGCGCCGGCCTGCGACCGAATTCTTGCGACAGGAAGACCTCCTCGAGATCGAGGATGACAACAGTTCCCGTTTGCTTTTGGTCGGACATCGATCCCTCCTTCCTCCATCGGATCCGTCCTGGGTGGAGATCGCCGCCTCGGGCGTCGCCTCCTACTGGTGGGTGCCGGGTGCCGTCAGGCCTGGTGCGCTCCCCGCCGGCGGCTGAGCCGGCTGATGGCCAAACCGAGGATCACGGCCGCAGCACCGATGAGGAGCTCCACCAACAGCGGAGCCCCGGTGAGCGCCAGCGGTGCCGAGGCGGCCGCGGTGTGCACCGCAGTCGGCGCGGCGGCCGCCGCCGTCGTCTTGGCCGGAGCCGTCGTCGATGGCGCAGTGGATGGCGGCGTGCTCGCAGGCGACGTGCTCACCGTCGGCTGCGGGCAGGAGGCGACGGACGTACCGCCCAGCGCCACCTCGATGCCGCAGATGGTGATGGGGAGCGTGACACCGGTGCCGGGGCTACCCGGCGTGCCGATCGGGCCGACCTGCGTGCCGGCGCCGGTGCAGGTGCCGCTGGCGTTGCCGTCCAGCGCCGCCGTCACGGCACACACCGTGACCGGGACGTTGACCGGGACGCTGCCCGTCGGGTTCGTCGCCAGGTGTGTCGGCTCGCACTGGTTGCTCGCCGTTCCGGCCACCGCCACGACGATCGAGCACGCGTTGATCGGGAGGACGCCGTCGATCGGCGCGCTCTGGCTCACGTTGTTCGTCGGCAGGTCGTTGACGAGCGGGAAGCCGGCGACCGGCATGCACATGCCATGGCCAGTGCCGTAGACGACAGCCACGACGCCGCATGCGGTGATGGGGGCGTAGGCGTCCGCCAGCTGACCCTTCTGCGTCACGGTGTCGGGGTACTGCGGGCAGTTCGACGTGCTGTTGCCGTCGATCTCCACGATGATGTCGCACACGGTGACGGGCACGGCGGCGTCGATCACGCCGGTCTGCGTCAGCGTGCCGTTCGTCCCCTGCAGGTTGCAGTCACTGGCCGTGTCGCCGACGAGGCCCACGTTGATGGCGCAGAGGCTCACGGGCGCGTAGACGTTGATGGCACCGTTCTGCGTCGTGGACGCCGGCGCCTGACCAGTGGTCAGTCCGAGCGACTTCGCCGCCATCCCGAACAGTCCGATCGCGTTGTACTGCGCGGTGATCGGGATGTTGATCGTCCCGATCGAACCGAGCTGGTCGAGGCCGACCGAGGTCGTCGAGCAGCTACTGGCGGCGTTGGCGAAGAGGCCGATCGACAGCGAGCACAAATTGATCGGGGCGTCGAGGTTGAGCAGCGGCGACTTCTGGGTCGTCGTGTTCGTCCCGGTAAGGGCGTTCTGCCCGGGCAGCAAGCTGCTCCCGATCTCGTTGGCGAGCGCCGTGATGGGCACCGACAACGAAATGGGCAGCCCACCCAGCGACGGCGTCGGGGCGTGAGACGTCGACGCCTTGGGCGTGGACGTGACCGGGGCCGGTGCCGGCTTGATCGCCGGAGCCGGTGCGGGCGCCGGCGCCGGGGCCGGCTTCGCGACAGGGACGGTGGTCGGTGTCGTGATCCTCGGCACCGTGATCGTGGTCGGTGTGGTTGACGCGCCGATCGGGCCTACGCCCGCCAACACGGTGGCAGCGGCCAGAACGAGGCCGCCCGCCGATACAGCTACTAAGGAAAGAGGATTCCGCCTCAATGTCCTGCTCCTTCTGTGTATGGGCTACACAGACCCGCTTTGAGCCCGCGACTTTGGCAGTTATACCCACCGAGGAAACGGAGAAACTGCGGTGACCCTGCGCTGACTTTTTAAAAAATCTTTAGCAACAGACGCACCACAGGCATTGCAGACGCGGTCAGGAGCCGACCCGGCGGAAGTACCGGCTCAGGGTCTCCACCTGTTGCTGGTAGGACGACCCGATGCCCGAGCCGTAGAGCGCGGTGGGCTCTTCCAACATACGTTCGAATGTCAGCTTGCACACCGACTGACCGTTCTCGACCATGAACGGCACGTCGTGCGCCCGGACTTCGAGCGCGGCCCGCGAACCCTTGAACCCGCCCGTGGGGTCGAACCCGAACCCGGGGTCGAAGAAGCCGGCGTAGTGCGTGCGCAACTCCCCGCTGGTCGGGTCGTACGCCGTCATCTCGGCCGCCAGGTCGGGCGGGATGCACACCGCCTCGTGTGACATGAGGAGGTAGAACCGCTTCGGGGAGAGGACGAGGCGGTCGCCCTCTTCGCGGTAGACGGGATCCCAGAACGGGCGGGGGTCGACCTCTCCCCCGGTGGTGAGATCGAGCAGCGGCGCGCTGTCGCGCGCGCTGTGGCCGACCTGTCCGCGTTCGTCGCCCCCGAGGTCCAGTCCGAGGAACAGTCCGTTCGAGAGCACGAGCTCGCCGACCGGCACCGGCTCGCCCGCGCGGTAGAGCATCGGCACCTCGAGGTGGGCGGCGCGCACTTCGTCGTCGGTCAGCCACGGCCGGCCCATCGAGAGCCGCAGCTGGTTGAGCGTCAGGTCCTCCTTCACCCGGACGGGGAAGGAGAGCGGCACCACTTCGAGGTAGAGCGGGCCGCTGTAGCCGGGCGCGATCTCGTCGAAGCGGTCGCTGCCGTCGGTGATGACGCGGGTGAACACGTCGATCCGCCCGGTCGAGCTCTTGGGGTTCGCCTTGCCGCGCAGACCGGCCGGCAGGTCGAGGCGCTCCTTGAGCTCGATGAGGTAGGGGCACTTCGCCTCGAGCATGGCGCCGTCGCCGCGCAGATCGATCTCGTCGAGGATGTAGTCCTTCAGCTTGCGCTCCACCGAATCGGTCCCGGGCAGGAAGCTGCACCGGATCCGGAGCGCGCGCTCACCGAGGCGCAGGTCGAGGCTGGCCGGCTGCACGTTGGCCTCGGGGATCTTGAAGCGCCCCGCGTCGACGTATCCCGCCCGGATCGCCCCCTCCAGCATCTGTCCGGGGAGGACCCCTTCGGCGGTCGACTGGAGGTTCAAGAAGGGGGGCGACGGCACGGTCAGAGCAAAGCACGTGCGACGGCGCCACGGAAGGCCAAAATTGGGGATTGCATAGGGCACAGCCTGTGGATGACTTGGGGACAGATCCACAAGACACGGGGGTTTGGCAGCAGCGAACAGGTTGTCCACAGCCTCCTGCCGCGTCCCGGTTTCGCCTGCCCCTTCGCCCGCGGCCCGCCGGGGCTCGAGGGTCCGGCGATAAGCTGACGGGTCGTCAGATTTGGCGCCCGAGCCCTGTCTGGGCGGCACACCGCGGAGGTTCCAGTGCTCGACTATGTCATTCGATCCGGCACGCTCGTCGACGGCTCGGGCGAGGCGCCCCGGGCGGCCGACGTCGGTGTGCGCGACGGCCGCGTCGTCGCCATGGGGAAGGTCGAGGAGGCCACGTCGACCGAGCTGGACGCGACAGGCCTCATGGTCGCACCGGGCGTGGTCGACCCGCACACCCACTACGACGCGCAGCTGTTCTGGGACCCCTCGGCCTCACCCTCCAACGTCCACGGCGTGACAACGGTGATCGGCGGGAACTGCGGGTTCACGCTCGCGCCGCTCAACGCCGCCGACGCGGACTACATCCGCCGCATGATGGCCAAGGTCGAGGGGATGCCGTTGGCCGCGCTCGAGAACGGCGTCCCGTGGAACTGGTCCAGCTTCGGGGAGTATCTCGGCGCACTCGAGGGCAACCTGGGCGTCAATGCCGGCTTCCTCGTCGGGCATTGCGCGCTGCGTCGGAAGGTGATGGGGGCGCCGCGAGGCGAGGAGGTGGCGACCGACGAGGAGATCGCAGCCATGCGCGCGTTGCTGGCCGAGTCTCTCGCCGCCGGAGGCTTGGGCTTCTCGTCGTCCCAGTCGCGCACCCACTCCGACGGCGAAGGCCGTCCGATCAGCTCGCGCTACGCGGACCGGCGGGAGATGCTCGCCTTCTGCGAAGAGGTCGCGGCGCACGAAGGCACGACGCTCGAGTACATCACGAACGGCTGCCTCGACTCCTTCAGTCCCGAAGAGGTGGAGCTCATGACCGCCATGAGCGTCACGGCGCAGCGTCCGCTGAACTGGAACGTCCTGACCGTCGACGCGCGCTCGGCCGAGCGCATCGAGCACCAGCTCTCGGCATCGGCCGTCGCGGCCGCCGCCGGGGGGCGCATCGTCGCCCTGACCATGCCGACCCTCGTTCCGATGAACATGAGCTTCCGAACACACTGCGCGCTCTTCCTCATCCCCGGCTGGGGCGAGGTGATGGGCCTGCCCGAGAAGGAACGCATGGCCCAGCTGGCCGATCCGGCCGTCCGCGCCCTGCTCGACGAGCGGGCCCGGAGCAAGGAGGCCGGGGTCTTCCGCGGCCTGTCGCGTTGGGGCACCTACGTGATCGGTGACACGTACGCCCCCGCCAACGAGGGCTACGCGAACCGAACCGTCGAGGACATCGCGGCCGAGCGCGGCACCGCGCCGTTCGACACGCTGTTGGACATCGTCCTTGCCGACGAGCTGCGCACCGTGTTGTGGCCGAACACCGACGACGGCGACGAGGCGACCTGGACCATGCGCGCCGCCATCTGGGCCGACCCGCGCGCCATGGTCGGCGGCTCCGATGCCGGCGCCCACCTCGACCGTATGTGCGGGTCCAATTACCCGACGGCCTTCCTCGCGGATTGCCTGCGCGGGCGGCGCCTCGTCCCCGTCGAGCGCGCCGTGCAGATGATGACGAGCCAGCCCGCGGCGCTCTTCGGTCTGCGCGAGCGCGGCCTCGTACGCGAGGGCTATGCGGCCGACCTGTTCGTCTTCGACCCCGCAACCGTCGCGGCAGAGCCGGCACGCCTGGTGCACGACCTGCCCGGCGACACGCCCCGGCTCTACGCCGGCTCGCATGGCGTGGTGCGGGTCCTGGTCAACGGTGTCGAGATCGTGCGCGACGGCGCCCCGACCGGCGCGGTCCCCGGCACGCTGTTGCGCTCCGGCCGCGACACCGCCTCGGTCGTTCCCTCGGCCGCCTGAAACACCCGGCACCCTCCCTCCGTCTAGCCTGCCCTTGGTGACGCCCGATCCCGACGACCCGGCGCTCGCCGTCGACGAGCCGCCGGTCGGTCGGGCCGACCTCATCGGGGACGCAGGCGCCGGCCTACCGCCGGGCGGCTCGGGCTCCGATTCTGGCTCCGGCGACGACGGCGCCAGCGACACACCACGGACCTCGCGCTGGATCCGCGAGGCGATCGTCGTGGTGGTGGTCGCCGTCCTGGTGGCACTCCTCCTGCGGGAGTTCGTCGTCCAGACGTTCTTCATCCCCTCGGGCTCCATGGAGCCGACCCTCCAGGTGGGTGACCGCATACTGGTCAACAAGCTGAGCTACCACCTGCACGGCGTCGGACGCGGGGACATCGTCGTGTTCTCCCGGCCACCGGCCGAGAACTGCGGCGGGCCGGAGGTCAACGATCTCGTCAAGCGCGTCATCGGCTTGCCGGGCGAGACGCTCTCGCTCTCGGGCGGTCACGTCTACGTCGACGGCAAACGCCTCGACGAGTCCTGGCTCCCGGCCTCCGCGCAGGGTGTGACCCGTCCCGGGCCGGGCGGCACGCTCTACAGCCTCCAGCACGCCTACCGGATCCCGGCGAACGACTACTTCGTGATGGGGGACAACCGGACCGACTCGTGCGACAGCCGGTTCTGGGGGCCTATCGCCAAGTCCCTCATCGTCGGCAAGGTCGAGATGCGGGTCTGGCCCCTCTCGTCGATCAGCTTCTTCTGAGTTTCTTCTCGCCGTTCGCGCGAACGGCGTCGCCGGGCCGGCGTCAGCCCTCGGGGATCTCCTCCTCCGCGGCCACCCGGGTCACCGCCGCGACGGTCTGCCCGTCCTCCAGGTTCATCACGCGCACGCCGGTGGCGTCGCGTCCCTGCGACGCGATCTCCCGCGCCGCGGTGCGGATGACGATGCCGCCGGAGGAGACCAACAGGATCTCCTCGTCGAGCGCGATCATGAACGCGCCGACGACGGTGCCGCGCGCGCTCGTGAGCCTGATGCCGCGCACCCCTTGCCCACCCCGGGCCTGACGGTTGAAACGCTCGAGCTTGGTCCGCTTCCCGTAGCCGGCGTCGGTGACGATCAGGATGTCCGTCTCGTCGTCGTCGGCCACGTCGCACGACACCACGACGTCGCCCTGGCGAAGGCGGATGCCGCGCACGCCGGCTGCGTCGCGGCCCATCGGACGCACGTCCTCCTCGTTGAAGCGGATCGTCATGCCGTTGCGCGTGACCTCGAACAGGTCGTCGTGCCCTGACGTCTTCACGACCCGGACCAGCTCGTCGGCGTCGCGCAGGTTGATGGCGATGAAACCCTCGCGGCGCGACTTGTCGTACTCGCTCATGGCGGTCTTCTTCACCTGACCCTGGGCCGTCGCGAAGACGAGGTACTGGTCGGGCGAGAACTCGGGGGTGGCGATGATCGCGGTGATCGACTCGTTCGGCGCCAGCGGCACCAGGTTCACCGCCGCGGTGCCCCGCGCCGTGCGGTCCTTCATCGGGATCTCGTGCCCGCGCAGCCGGTAGACCTTGCCCTTGTTCGAGAACAGCAACAGGTAGTCCAGGGCGGAGGTGTGGACGACCTGGCTGACGAGGTCCTCCTCCTTCAGGCGGGCGCCCTGGACGCCCCGGCCGCCGCGGCCCTGCGTCCGGAAGGCGGCGGCCGCCACCGACTTGATGTAGCCCGCCCGTGTCATCGTCACGACGATCTCCTCGTCGTGAATCAGGTCCTCCACCCCCATCTCGCCCGGGTCGTGAGTGACGATGCTGCGCCGCGGGTTCGAGTGCTTGTCGCGGATCGCGATCATCTCCGTCTCGATGACGCCGCGTAGCTTGCCGTCGTCGGAGAGGATCGCCTCGAGCTCGGCGATGGTGACCCGCAACTCCGCCATCTCCTCCTCGAGCTCGGTGCGGCCGAGCCGGGTCAGGCGGCCGAGCGTCATGTCGAGGATGTGCGTCGCCTGCACCTCGGTGAAGGAGAAGGGCTCGGCCATCAACGCGGTGCGCGCCGCCGGCCGGTCCGCCGACGCGCGGATCGTCGCGATCACCGCGTCGAGCATGTCGATCGCCTTCAGGAGGCCCTCGACGATGTGCGCGCGGTTGCGCGCCTTCTCGAGGCGGAACTCCGAACGGCGGCGGATGACCTCGATCTGGTGGTCGACGTAGTGCGACAGCGCCTGCGCCAGGTTGAGGGTACGGGGGACGCTGTCGACCAACGCCAGCATGTTCACGCCGAAGCTCGTCTGCAGCGGCGTCTGCTTGAACAGGTTGTTGAGGACCACGTTGGCGTTGGCGTCGCGCTTCAGCTCGATCACGAGCTTGGGCTGCTGGTTGGCCGACGCGTTGAGCACCTCGCTGATGCCGTCGAGCTCGCCCGCCTTCACCAGGTCGCTGATCTTCTGCTCGATGACTTCCACCGAGGTCTGGTACGGCAGCTCGGTCACCACGATGCGGTCGCCGACGCGGCCCTCTTCGATCTCCGCGACGGCGCGCATCTTGATGGAGCCGCGCCCCGTCCGGTACGCGTCGAGGATGCCCTGGCGGCCGAGGATCAGTGCCCCCGTCGGGAAGTCGGGGCCCTTGACGAACTCCATCAGCTCGTCGGGGGTCGCCTCGGGGTGGTGCAGCACGTGGATGGCGGCATCGATCACCTCGCCCATGTTGTGGGGCGGGACGTTGGTCGCCATGCCGACGGCGATGCCCTGGGACCCGTTGACGAGCAGGTTGGGGAACCGGGAGGGCAGGACGACCGGCTCGGACGCGGAGCCGTCGTAGTTGGCGACCATGTCGACGGTCTCTTCGTCGATGTCCGCCATGAGCTCGAGCGCCAGCGGCGCCAGCCGGCATTCCGTGTAGCGCATGGCGGCGGCCCCGTCGTCGGGGGCCCGCCCGCCGAAGCTTCCGTGCCCGTCGATGAGCGGGTAGCGCAGCGAGAACTCCTGCACCATGCGGGCCAGCGCCTCGTAGATCGCCGAGTCGCCGTGGGGGTGGTAGACGCCCATGACCTCGCCCACGACCTTGGCGCACTTGTTGTGCGGCCGGTCGGGGCGCAGCCCGTTGTCGAACATGGAGTAGAGGATCCGGCGGTGCACCGGCTTGAGCCCGTCGCGCACGTCGGGCAGCGCCCGGGCGACGATGACCGACATGGAGTACTCGAGGAACGAGCGCTCCATCTCCTCCTGGATCTCGATGGGCTCGACGGAGCCGCCGGTGGGCGGTTCGTCCCCTCCCGGCGGGGTGGGCGGGGCCGCGTTGCCCCCACCGTCGCCCGCACTGCCGCGGCCTCTCCCGCGTGTCGACTGACGTGGCATATCTACCTACTTCCGGTCCGGCGCCTCAGATGTCGAGGAACCGCACGTCCTTGGCGTTCGTCTGGATGAAGTGACGGCGCAGCTCGACGTCGTCGCCCATGAGGATGGAGCAGACCTCGTCGGCCAGCGCGGCCTGTTCCACGTTGACCTGCAGCAGCGAGCGCTTCGCCGGGTCCATCGTCGTGTCGCGCAACTCGGCGAAGTCCATCTCGCCCAGGCCCTTGAGCCGGTTGAAGTCGTGCTTGTGGTCGGGGTGCTCGGCCAGGAAGGCGGCCTTCGCCGCGTCGTCCTTGAGATAGATCTTCTCCTTGCCGACCAGCGTCGAGTACAGCGGCGGCTGCGCGACGTAGACGAACCCGCCCTCGACGAGCGGCTTCATCTGGCGGAAGAAGAAGGTGAGCAACAACGTGCGGATGTGGCTGCCGTCGACGTCCGCGTCGGCCAACAGGATCACCTTGTGATAGCGGATCTTCTCGACGTCGAACTCCTCGGCCAGCCCGGCGCCGATGGCCGAGATCAAAGCCTGGATCTCCGCGTTCTTCAGCATCTTGTCGATCCGGGCGCGCTCGACGTTGAGGATCTTGCCGCGGATCGGCAGGATCGCCTGCGTGACCGGGTTGCGCGCGTCCTTGGCGGAGCCGCCGGCCGAGTTGCCCTCGACGATGAAGAGCTCGGACTCGCGCGGGTCGCGCGACGAGCAGTCGGCCAGCTTGCCGGGGAGACCCGCGCCGTCGAGCGCCGACTTGCGCCGCGTCAGGTCGCGCGCCCCCTGGGCGGCGAGCCGCGCCCGCGCCGCCTGGGTCGACTTCTGCACGATCTGGCTGCCCTCGCGCGGGTTCTCCTCGAGCCACTCGGCCAGCTTCTTGTTGACGGTGCGCTCGGTCAGCGAGCGGATGCTCACGTTGCCGAGCTTTCCCTTGGTCTGGCCCTCGAACTGCGGGTCGCGCAGCCGCACCGAGATGATCGCGGTGAGGCCCTCCCGGATGTCCTCACCCTTGAGGTTCTCCTCCCTCTCCTTGAGGAGGTTGCGGTTCCGCGCGTAGCGGTTGACGACGTTGGTCAGCGCCTTGGAGAAGCCCTCGACGTGCATGCCGCCCTCGATGGTGGAGATGCCGTTGGCGAAAGAGTGGATCGACTCGTGGTAGCCGGTGTTCCACTGCAGCGCGATCTCGACCTCCTGGCCCTCTTCGGCCCCCTCGAAGGACGCCACCTTGCGGAACAGTGCCTCCTTCGACGCGTTGAGGTGCTTGACGAAGTCGACGATGCCGCCGTTGTACTTGAAGGTCGTCTTGGTCTCGGGGTCGGTGCGCTCGTCGAAGAAGCGCATCTCGAGGCCCTTGTTCAAGAACGCCATGATCTGCATGCGCTCGACGACCGTCTGCGCCCGGAACTCGGTCTCGTCGAAGATCGCGGCATCCGGCCAGAAGGTGACGGTGGTGCCGGTACGCGGCTGCCCCGTGCTGCGGTCCTTGGGCGCGGGCCCCGTCGCCGCGATCTTGTGCGTGACCTTGCCGCCCTTGCCGAACTCGGCCTCCCAGTGCTGTCCGTCGCGGTCCACCTCGAGGATCAGCCGGGACGAGAGGGCGTTGACCACCGACACACCCACGCCGTGGAGGCCGCCCGAGACCTGGTAGCCCTTGCCGCCGAACTTGCCCCCCGCGTGCAGCGTCGTCAGCACGATCTCGGCCGTCGACTGCTTGGGGTACTTGGGGTGCGGCCCGACCGGGATGCCCGCCCCGTCGTCGGCCACCCGGACGCCGCCGTCGGCCAGAAGGGTCACGTCGACCCGGGTGGCCCGCCCCGCCATGGCCTCGTCGACCGAGTTGTCGATGACCTCCCAGACGAGATGGTGCAGGCCCGTCGGGCCGGTCGAGCCGATGTACATGCCGGGGCGCTTGCGCACCGCCTCGAGGCCCTCGAGCACGGTGATATCGGCTTCGCCGTAGGAAGCCGCCCCTCCCGGCGTGTCATCCACCTTTATTGCCACAGGCGCGCCCTTTCAGAACATCGGTCTTTCGCGGTGCGTATCGAATCCCCGAACGGAGTACCTCCGGCCTTTCGATGCGAACGCACCATTCTACCCGACGGAGGCGACAATTCGGCACTCAAGAACGGTCGGTCACGGCCGTTCGACCAGCACCTCCAGGCGCTCGATCGGAGTGTCCCCGAGGGCCCGCACGCGCGCCAGGATGTGCGCCGTCTGCATCCGCGTCCGCGTCGCCCAGGCCGGGTGGTCCACCGCGACGACGAGGGTGTGGCCGTCGACGCGCAGTGGACGGACATGGCCCGCCAGGTCCCCCTCGACGACCTCGTCCCAGCGGGCGAAAACGGCCTCCATCGTGGCCGGCGTCGCCGGGACGCCGAGGCGTTTGAGGAGCCGCGGCATGGTCTCACCGACGCGTCGCGGGCCGCCGCCGCGCCGCTGCCTCACCCCGGGCCTAGCGATGCGACGGGGACGACCCGGGCGACCGCGATGCCCTGGGGCAGCGGCGCGGCGGTCGTCAGGATCGCTTGGCCGGCGGGTAGCTCGGCGATCAAGGCCCGGCAGCGCGTCGGGTCGAGCTCGGAGAACACGTCGTCGAGCAGCAGCGTCGGCGCAACCGGGGTCCCCGCCCGTACGAGCTCGTGGATCCCGAGACGCAGGGCCAGGGCCAGGCAGCGCTGCTCGCCCTGGGAGGCGTGGGTCCGCGCTTCGCGGCCGTCGAGCACGAGCATGAGGTCGTCGCGGTGCGGCCCCACGGTGTTGAGCCCGCGGCGCAGGTCGTCCGACCGGGAGGCGGCCAGCGCGTCGAGCAGGTCGCCGGTCCAGCTCCGCTGGTAGCGCTGCTGGACCGTCGACCCGCGGGTGGCCCCCGCCAGGCGCCCGTACGCCGCGCTCACGAGGACCTCGAGCTCGCCCGCCAACCGTTCCCGCGCCGCGACGAGCACCTTGCCCGCATCCGCCAGCCGTTGGTCCCACACCTCGAGCGTCGACGTCACGTCCGCCGTGGCGCGCCCGCCGGACTGGCGCAGCAGGGCGGCGCGCTGGCGGAGCACCCGCTCGGTCTCGTCCGCCGCCCGCGCCCCTTCGGGGTCGAGGAGGGAGAGGGTGTCGTCGAGCAGGTCCCGGCGACCGCGTGGCCCGCCGCTGATCAGCGTGAGGTCGTCGGGCGAGAAGATCGTGCACGGCGCCGCCGACGCCAGCGCAGCCCGCCCGCTCACGTCCTTGCGGTTGACCCGCGTCCGGCTGCGTCCCGCCGGCCGGATCTGGGCCTCCACCAACACGTTGCGCTCGGGCGTCTCGAACGACGCCCGCACGATCGCGCTCTCCGCGCCGGTGCGCACCATCGCCTCGGGTGGCGCGCCACGGAACGAGCGCCGGGTCCCGAGATACGCCAACGCCTCGAGCACACTGGTCTTGCCGGTGCCGTTGTCGCCGGTGATCGCGGTCGTGCCCTCCGGCTCGGGCGACAGCTGGGCGGCGTTGAACGTCCGGAAGTCGGTCAGTTCCAGATGCCGGAGGCTCACCGCGCCTGCGGCTTCCTCAGGACACCCGCACCGGCATCAGCAGATAACGGAAGGCGTCGTCCTCCGCCCCGCGTACCGTGGCGGCGCGCGAGGCGTCGGCCGACTCGAGGATCACCTCGTCACCGGCGACCGCCTCGACGCCGTCGATCAGATACGACGGGTTGAACGCGATGATCAGGTCCTCGCCGCTGTAGTCCCCGTCGATCGTCTCGGCCGCGTCGCCCACGTCCTGGCTCTGCACGCTCAGGTCGACGCCGCCCTGGCGCATCGCGAGCCGCACGGGTGTCGTGTTGTCGCGCACGAGCAGCTGGACGCGCCGCAACGCTGCGAGGAACGTCTCCTTCCCGAGGTGCAGCCGGTTCGGGTACGAGTCGGGGATCAGCTGCTTGTAGTCCGGGTACCGGCCCTCCAACAGGCGCGTGCTGATCTGCACCTTGCCCTGCCAGAACGTGATCTCGTTGCTGCTCGCCGCCACGCCCACCCGGTTGGTGTCGCTCTCGTCGGTGATCGTCCCGGCGGGCAGGCGCTGGAGTTCCGACAGGGCCCGGGCCGGCACGAGGAGGTCCTCCTCGCCGGGGATCGTGTCGGTGCCGGGCAGGTCGCGCATCGCCATGCGGTACGAGTCCGTCGCCACCATCCGGATGAACCCGTCGACGTGGGCCAGCAGCACTCCGGTGAGCAGCGGCCGGCCGTCGTCGTGGGAGGCGGCGCGCACGACCTGGCGCACGGCCTCGCCCAGCGACGACTCGGCGAGCTGCGTGGTCGGCTCGTTGGTCTTGCCCACCGGCGGGAACTCCACGACGGGATACGTGTGCAGCCGGAACGTGGAGCGTGCGGCGGAAATTGTGACCTGGTCGCCCTCGTCCTCGAGCGTCACCGCGCCGGGCTCCAGTCGCCGCACGATGTCGGTCGACAGACGGGCGGGAATGACAAAACTCCCGTCCTCGATGCCGATGACCTCGTCGGTCACCTGGATCGTGAGGTCGAGATCGGTGCCGGTCACGCTCAACGTGTTCCCCGAGCACGACAACAAAAGGCCGAGGAGGACCGGGGAGGAGCCGCCCCGTCCGCCCACGGCACGGCCGGCGGTGGCCAGCATGTCGACGAGTACGTCGCGCTCGGATCGGAACTTCACGGACGTCGGTCCTTTCGCACAGGGGCTCTGTGTGTCATTTCGAGAGGGAAAGGTACATGGGAGAGATAAAGGTAGTAAGGGGTGTGGATTGTGGATGACCGCCCGCGTCGCCAGCGTGGCGCACGGATCGGTGTCCCCATGGTGGTGTGCGTCGCCCCGGTGCCGCGACTGCGCCCAAGCGCACGCCTGAGGACGGGTGGGGACGGCATGGCCGTCGGTCCCCAGGCTCCGGGTGGCGCTTCCACAGCCTTTGCCCCTGGCGAACCACAGGAAGAGTCGTGTAGTTCGGGGTGTCCGGGGGGGACGGCGCGGCGTCAGGCCGAGCCGGCACGGATCTTTTGGATCAGCTCGGTCACCTGCTCGTAGATCTGCCGGCGTTCCTGCATCTGCCCCGCGATCTTGTCGACGGCGTGTATCACGGTCGTGTGGTCTCGCTTGCCGAACACCCGGCCGATGGCGGGATAGCTGTAGTCCGTGAGCTCGCGGGTCAGGTACATGGCCACCTGGCGGGCGGTCACGAGGGGCCGGGTGCGACTGGGCCCGCAGATGGCGTCGACGGAGAACCCGTAACTCGCGGCGGTGGTCTCGAGGATGAACTGGGGCGAGATCCGCCGTGGCTCGCCGGCGAGGACCAGGTCGGAGAGCACGTGCTCGGCCTGGGTCAGCGAGATCGGCTCGTTGTTGAGCTTGGCGAAGGCGCAGATGCGGATGAGCGCGCCCTCGAGCTCCCGGATGTTGTTCTTCACGTGCGAGGCGATGAACTCGAGCACGTCGTCGGGGACGTCCTGGTGTTCGCTCAGGCACTTGGAGCGCAGGATGGCCAAGCGGGTCTCGAGGTCCGGCGGGTCGATCTCGGTGATGAGCCCGGAGAGGAAGCGGCTGCGCAGACGGTCTTCGAGCGTCTCGATCGACTTGGGTGGCCGGTCCGAGGTGAGCACGATCTGCTTGGACGCGCCCTTGAGGTCGTTGTAGGTGTGGAAGAACTCCTCCTGGAGCCCTTCTTTGCGCTCCATGAACTGCACGTCGTCGATGAGGAGGACGTCGCAGTCGCGGTAACGGCGCTTGAACGTCAAGGTGGTCGAGGTCCGCAGGGAGTCGACGAAGTCGTTCATGAAGGTCTCGGTCGTGACGTAGAGCACCTTGCGCCGCGAGTAATTCTCGGTCACGTAGTTGCCGATGGCGTGGAGGAGGTGGGTCTTGCCGAGGCCCGACTCCCCGTAGATGAAGAGCGGATTGTATGAACGACCAGGGGTTTCGGCCACGGCCTGCGCCGCCGCGTGGGCCAGGCGGTTCGACGACGCGGCCACGAAGGTCTCGAAGGTGAACTTCGGGTCGAGTTGGACGGCCGCCCCTTCGCGGCCCGTCTTGGCCTTCGCCGGCGCCGCGGCCGCCGTCTCGACCTCAGCGTGCAGCGGGTTGGCGTCGGCTGGCAGGCCGAACACCTCCCCGGGCCCGGACTCGACGAAGGGCGTTGACCCTGCCGCGCCCGAACCAGCTCTCGCTGCCGTCGCGGCGCGCTCGTGGACCTGGAGCCGGCCGCGCACCGGCGACCCGACCTCGTTGGCCAGCGTGTCCTCGATCATGGGGAGGTAACGCGACTCGACGCGCTCGCGGATGAGGCCGTTGGGCACCTCGAGCACGAAGACGCCGTCGGCGTACTCCACCGGCTCGATACCCGAGAGCCAGAGCTGCCAGGTGCTATCCGAGACCTGCTCGCGCAGGGACCCGGTGCACTTGGTCCAGAGATCTGCTGCTTGGTTCACCGGTTCTGCCCGACACCCCTTCTCCCCCCTCGGAGCCCGGTCATTTGTCGGGAGCGATCCTCGGTTCGGGTAATTGGACGAACGTACACCGTGAGGCCCGATGCGACTAGAGGCCATCGCCAAATCGCGCCTAACATGGGAGGACTCGCCGCCGGCGGCCAGATCCTTCCGAGGGCCGAGGCTCAAAAACCCTGCGACGGACCGGTTGTTCGATGCCGTCCCGGGCGTCGCGAAAGGCTGATTGACGTGAAGCGCACCTACCAACCGAATTCCCGTAAGCGGGCCCGGACCCACGGGTTCCGCAAGCGGATGTCGACCCGGGCGGGCCGGGCCATCGTGAAGTCCCGGCGTGCCAAGGGACGCCACCGCCTCACCGTCTGAGGGCGGACTCCGTGGCCCCTCGCACCGTCGGACGGATCACCAGCCGCGCCGCCTTCTCGGAGGTCCAGCGCGCCCGCGCCCGTGCCGCCTGCGGCCCGGTGCGCGCGGCATTCGTCCCGGCCGACGAGGCCGCCCCCGGCATGTTTCCCCAGGTCGGCTACGCAATCGGTCGCCGTTGCGGCTCCGCCGTCGTCCGGAACCGGCTCCGCCGGCGGGCCCGGGCCGTGGTCCGGGAGGAAGCACCCTCCCTCCCCCGCGGCGCCTTCCTGGTCCGGCTCGAGCCCGGCGCCTCCACGCTGACCGCGGCCCAGTTCCGCCACGACCTGGTCACGGCCCTTCACGGCGCCGGCGAGGCGGCCGACCGACCATGACCGAGGCTCCCGACCGCCGCCTGAGCCCGCCCGCCCGCGTGGCGATCGCCCTGCTGCGGGCCTACCAGGGCGCGGCCTCGGGGCGCATCTCGCCCTGTCGCTTCTACCCGAGCTGCTCGAACTACGCCGCCGAGGCGTTCACCGTGCACGGCTTCTGGCGGGCGCTGGCCCTGACCGCCCGGCGGCTCCTGCGCTGCCGGCCCTTCGGCCCCCACGGCGTCGACCTCGTCCCGATCCCGGTCCACGTCGACCACCACCACCGCCACGGGAGGAACCGGCCGTGCTGACCCCGATGCTCGGCGCCGAGAACTCCCTTTTCCATCTGATCGGCGAGATCTTCCACCCGATCTTCGAGCTCTTCGGCCTGGTCCTGGCCGGCCTCTACGCCGTCTGGCCCAACTACGGGTTCGCCATCACGGGCCTGACGGTCATCATCATGCTCGCCCTGACCCCGGTCACGGTGAAGAGCACCAAGTCGATGATCGCGATGCAGCGGCTGCAGCCCGAGATGAAGAAGCTGCAGGCCAAGTACAAGGGCGCAGAGAACCGGGAGATGCTCAACCAGGAGATGATGCGTCTCTACAAGGAGAACGGGACCAGCCCGTTCGGCGCCTGCCTGCCGAGCCTCCAGCAGATGCCCTTCCTGATCGTCTTGTACACGCTGATCCGCGGGCTCTCGACCACCGTTACCCACGGCCAGAAATACGTCAACGCTGCTGGCCACTATGTGACCTGCCTGAAAGCAGCATGTGGGGCACCGCGTTACATCCCGACAAACTCCCAAATGCATACCGACCTGGTGCACAGTCAGGGCCAGATGCATTGGTGGTTCGGGATGGACCTTTCTTCGTATCCATTCTCAAATCACACGATGGATCCGTTCACACATGTCGTGACCACGAACGTGAGCCAGGCGGTATTGGTCATCCCCTACCTGGTGCTCATTGCGGCTGCAATGTTCCTGCAGTACTACCAAATGAAGCAGATGAACAGTCGCAATCCGCAGGCTGCAGCTGCGAATCCGCAGATGCAAACAATGCAGAAGTTTTTCCCAATTATCTTCGGGTTCATTTACCTAAGAGTGCCGGCCGGAGCAACCATTTACATGGTCGTCTCTTCCGCCATGCGGATCGGCACCCAAGAGGTGATGTTCAAGACGGGAATGGTGGAGCCGGTCGCGGTCGAACGCGAGATCGGCTCGGGCAAGCAGGACAAACCGCCGCCACCCGAGAAGCCGGCCGCCAAGCCGGCGAAGAAGCGCTCGACCGCGACGGACGGGACGGCGCTGGCCACGGGAACGCCGCCGCCCCAGAAGGCGGACACCAACGGAAGGCCCAATACGAATGCGAACGGGCGGAAGCCGGGGGCGGGCAAGCGGCCGGCCAACGGGAAAGGCGGCGCCGCGGCGGAGCAGCCGCCGCCCCCCAAGCCGCAGAACCGATCACGTTCGAAACGGGCCAGAAAGGCACGCTAGGACGTGGAGTGGGTAGAAGTAGCAGGCAAGACCGTCGGCGAGGCGACCGAGCAGGCGCTCGATCAGCTCGGGGTCGGTCCCGACGACGCCGAGGTCATCGTCGTCAACGAGCCCAAGATGGGCCTCTTCGGACGCGTCCGGGTCGAGGCCCGGGTGCGGGCCCGGGTCCGTCCGGTCGGTGCCCGGCCCAAGCGGGAACGCTCCCGCCGGGGCGGTCGGACCCGCCAGGGCGACCGCCCGCGCAGCGGCTCCTCCGGCTCGTCGAGCTCGCGGTCCTCGGGCAGCGGCCGGGGCTCGGCCGCCAACGGAAACGCCAACTCGCCGAAGGCATCCACGTCCGGCAGCGGTGGCAACGGCTCGTCCGGCCGCAGCAGCCGCGGCGAGGGGTCGGGCTCGACTGACCCCGGTCGCGGGCAGGGCACGGGCACCAGCCGCTCGGCCCGCCGTCGCCGCAACCGCTCCCGGTCCGCCACGGCGGGCGCAACAGCCGCCGGGACCGAAATGCGTGAAGAAGGATCGCAGAACGGCTCCACCCGGCAGCCGTCCTACGCGAAGGCTCCCTCGAGGAGCACCGAAGGTAAGGAGACAGTGGACATGGCCGAGGGAATGACGCTCGAGGAACAGGGCGAGATAGGGCGGAA
>DASXBZ010000046.1:0-24194 GCA_036491435.1 Acidimicrobiales bacterium | reverse complement strand
GTCGCTGCAGACCCTCGGACTCCTCGCTCTGGGCGTTGCGCTACTGGCCTCGTTCGTCTGGGTCGAGTCCAAGGTGAGCGCACCACTGATGCCGCTGTCGATCTTCCGCTTGCCCTACGTCCGTGGCGCCAACATCGCCATGATCCTTACCGCAGCGGCCATGGTGGGCATGTTCTTCGTCCTCAGCCTCTACCAGCAGCAGCTCGAGGGTTACAGCGCCCTGGCGGCGGGCCTCTCGGCTCTCCCTCTTGCCCTCGTCTTGGTGGCAGTGGCCGGGGCGGCCGGACCCCTGACCGAGCGCTTGGGCCCCAAGCCCGTTCTCCTCATCGGTCTGGCCCTGTTCAGCGTCGGCGTCGCCTGGCTGTCACGGATTCCGGTGCACGGCAGCTACGTGGCCAACCTGCTCGGACCCGACGTGATCATCGGCCTCGGACTCGGCCTCACCTTCGTGTCGATCACCATCGCTTCGACGCTCGGGGTTTCCAATGACCGGGCCGGTCTGGCCGGTGGGCTCATCAACACGACCCAACAGATCGGCGGGGCCATCGGCCTGGCCGTCATCACCACCGTCGCCGTCGGCCACGCCGGTGCCGTGCACACCGCGGCCAGCGTCGACGGCGGGTTCCGCGTCGCCCTGCTGGTCGCAGCCGGGATCGGCGCAGTGGCCACCATCACCACCTTGTGGCTCCCCAAGCGCCAGGCGTCTTTGGTTGAGGTTGGTGCCCCCGCAAACGACCGCAGCCACCAAGACGCTGACCACCAAGACGCTGCAGCGGTCCTGGTCTCAGCGCCGGCCACCGCTGCGTGAGCACTCCTAATCCAGTTCATTCAATCAGCTTCAATCAATCGAAAGGCATCCCGATGGAATCGCACAGCAGTTCTCGTGACGCAATGCCAATGCTGACCCAGGTCGTCCTTCCTGAGATCACCGAGCCAGAGGGACTGGTGCTCGAGAAGCGAGCAGTCCCGGTGCCCGGGAGCGGGGAGGCCCTGGTCGAGGTGCTGGCCACCGGGATCTCCTTCGCCGAGCGGGCCATGCTCCGCGGCCGCTACCCGGGCCAACCGAAGTTCCCCTTCGTTCCCGGCTACGACTTGGTCGGTCAGGTCGCACAGGTGGGCCCTGGCGTCGACGCTGACTTGATCGGCCGGCGGGTGGCCGCGGTGACCAAGACCGGGGGATGGACCACCCACGCCCTGGTTAAGAGCCGGGATCTGGTCCGCGTGCCCGACGACATCGACCCTGCGGCGGTCGAGACCGTACTTGTCAACGGCATCACCGCCTTCCAGATGCTGAACCGCAAGGCCAAGGTCAAGGCCGGACAGACGGTGCTGATCCATGGCGCCAGCGGGGGAGTGGGCACGACGCTCGTCCAGCTGGCACGACACAGCGGCGTGCGCGTGATCGGCACGGCGTCGAGCGCACACCACGAGGCGCTGCAGGCCATGGGCGCCGAGCCGATCGACTACCAGGACCCCGACCTGACCGGTACCGTGCGGCGTCTCGCCCCAGAGGGGATCAATGCCGTCTTCGACCACCTCGGAGGCACGAGCTTTCGTCGCTCCTTCGACCTGCTGGCTCCGGGCGGCACCCTCGTCGCCTATGGGCAGGGTGCTGGAGCACAGCTCGACGACACCAACAACCAGGTCCTTGCCTTCACCGCTATGTTCGCCAAGCTCGCTCTGTGGAGTCTCACCACCAAGCGCCGTGCGCTCTTCTACAACTTCTGGGCGGGCAAGCACACGCGACCCAAGGGGTTCCGCCGAGACCTCTCGAGGGATCTCGGCGAGGTCATCGCCCTGCTTTCGGATGGGACGATCACCGCTCAGATCGCGGCCCGGTTCCCTCTCGCCGACGTAGCCGATGCCATGGAGTTCGTTGCGACCCAGAGTGTCCGCGGGAAGGTGGTGCTCGAACCGTGATTTCAGGCTCGAATCCGCCAGCGAAGAGCGTGCCGACGCCGCTTCAATCGGCATCAATAATTCCCACGAAAATCCCACCGAATCCGATTTTGTCTGCACGCAACGATTTCCTGGTCATCTAGGCGCGCGAAGTGTTACACCAGGTGAAAGTGCAAATCGGACGTACTCCCGCGGCCTTGCCATAACCCGATAGACCGTCCGTATAGGTCTCATAACTTCACGAGATTGATCCACAGGAACCAGCGTCGTAAAGAGCTCAGCAGCTACTGATCTCCTTTCGTCGTACCGAGGTTTGACCAGTTCCGTGCGTGTCCGAGCGGCAGTCCTTTTCGGCTCTCCCATTCTCCACGTAGCCAAACATCTCCTCAGTCGCCTTTGTCATTGCGGACAACAGTTCCAACCACAGGTTGCTGGGGATTACGTCCGGCCTCAGCGGAACGCCGGCACTGATCTGATCACCAGACCAACCAAAGAGCCCGCGCTCTTCGAAGTATTTGCCATGGCAACGGCCGTGGATCGATCCAGAAGTGGCAGGTCAACCCGATCTTGTGATCGGGCGTAATCCATACGCGTTGACATCTCGTAACTAATGACGTGCTGCGCGACGTTGATGATCGAAGCCTTGGGATCGCGCGCGGTGCGTCCGGCGGAAGATCACACACCAACGACGCGAGAGGACCATCATGTTAGGCAATTCGAGAAATCTATCCCCACTCCGTCTTCGACATGTTGCAGCAATCACTGTGACTGGGACGGCGTTGGTCTTCAGTTCGTTGCTGACGTCGTCGTACCTGTCCGCGGGAGCGGCCCCTTCAGCATCTTCCCCGCAAGGTCAGCTGTCCAGCCTCAAGGATTCCGCCATTGCATCTGTTGTCGCACCCAACGGCGATCAGAATCCCTTCGGTCTGGCAGTGGTGCCAATTTCGGCCGGGGCGCTGACGCAAGGAAACCTTCTCGTCGCTGACTTCAGCAATGCAGGCGGCGTGGCTGGTCAAGGGATAACAATCATGCAGGTCAACCCCACGACGCACGTTGCGAGCACCTTCTTCAGCGATCCGTCGGCTTCTGGACCTGTCGGGATCGCCATCAATCCGCCAAACGACTTCGTATGGATCGGCAGTTACGGTGCGGCCGCGGACGGAACCGGAGCCAACGACCTGTTGATCAGTCCCAGTGGTTCGCTCGTTGCGACGTTCAACGATACTTCTACGGCAGACGCGGCATCATTCCTCGGGATCTGGGGCCAGGGAGTTAGTCAGGTCAACGGAGTGGTCTCGTTTTATTGGGGAAATGCCGGCAATGCGACTACCGGCACCGGCGGGGGAGACGTTTGGCGCCTGACTCCGCATCCAACAGGCCCAGCCAACGGGCAGCCGATTAACTCCACGTATGTCCAAATTGCCAATGGACAGGCGCAGACTCTCGCAGGAGGCAACGCTGCCACTGCAGCAGGGCCTCAAGGATTCGCTTTCGACCCTTCGAACGGTGTGTTGTACGAGACAAACGACAGTTCGAACACCCTCTATGCAATACCTGGGGCCGCCACCGCGAGCAGTCCTGTGACGCCGAGGGTGGTTTTCAGCGGGGAGCCGTTGAACAGTCCGGAGAATGTGGTCATCGACCCCGCCAATGGCAACCTGCTTGTCGCGAACGCCGGAAACAACAGCCTGGTGGAAATTACTCCGAATGGACAGCTGGTGGCCGACCGGCATCTCGCTCGCGGCGAGCCTACGGGAGCGTTGTTCGGGCTGGCTATCAGCACGGACAACGTCGGTAATCAAGTGATCTATTACGGGAACGACATCGAGAACTCGATTCATGAATTGAGCGTGCGGCACGCAGACAATTGAGTCGGCCCGTGGTCGATAGTTACTCCCCTTCGCTTCAGCGACGGACAAAGTCCTGCACTTTCGGGTGGGTACGGCATGGACTTTGCCTCTGCCTCTGAGCAGTGGACACTACGACGGCGTCTCTCAGCTTGGACAGGATCAATGAGATTCCTAAGCCCTATGTTGCAGGTTGAAATCGTGCCGGGGGCGCTGACCGGCCATGCCAAGCCGGCGTGCTGTCGGGAGACTTGGCAGGAATCCCGCTTTGATCTATCTGGCCTCCGAGTTGTTCTTCGACGGATCCAGCACACGATCGATGTGATTCTGGATTCTTTCCGTCACCTCGTCGACGTCACCGGTGCCGTCGACCGTGATGAGGATGCCGCGCTCACGGTAGAACGAGAGAAGATCATTCGATTCCTGGTCGTAGCGATCGAGGCGGTAGAGCACCGTCCGCAGGGCGTCGTCCGATCTCGGCGTGTCAACCGCACGGCGACGGATCCGGTTCACCAGCTCTTCGCGTGGAACCAGGAGCTCGACCGCGGCATCCAAGGGGAGGCCGCGGTCGACGGTCCAGTGTTCGGTGACCCTCGCCTGCTGCACGGTGCGAGGAAATCCGTCGAGGACGAACCCGCCGTCTGCTTGCGAAAGGTTGTCGAAGACCACGGCCGACACGATGCTGTCGTCGACGAGCTCACCCCTTTCGAGCTCCTCGACGATCAGCGTTCCCGTCGGCGTCGCGCGTGCGACCTCGTCTCTGAGGAGCTCACCGCTCGACAGGTAGGACACGCCGTAGTGCTCGGCCATCCGTCTGCCCTGGGTTCCTTTCCCGGCTCCCGGTGGTGCGATCAAGACCGCACGCAACGCGCCTTCCGACCCGACCGAGGCCCGTGGGGACGAGGTGTTGGGGGAGGGCATTGGGCCAGGCAGTATCCCACGGCGGCCGGATCGGCGCGCGGGTCACCGGACCTCCGAGTCCGGGTCGCATCGGCTGAGGCGTTCTGCCACGAGACGCGGGCTCGGTCGAGGCGCGAAGCTGAGGCGAACGATCGTCGGAGGTCAAGATGACAGAGGCATTCGTACTCGGCGGTGTGCGGACCCCGGTGGGACGTTACGGCGGTTCGCTCTCGCACATCCGCACGGACGACCTTCTCGGCCAGACCATGGTCGCGGCGTGTGAGCGCGTCAAGGTGCCGCTCGACAAGGTCGAGGACATTGCGGCGGGATGCGTGAACGTGGCCCACGAGGGCTTGGGTGACATCGCCCGTTGGGCCGCGTTGGCCGCCGGGTTCCCCGACTCGGTGCCGGCGGTGACGGTCAACCGCTTCTGCGCGTCTTCCCTCACGGCAGCCATTTCGATCGGCAACTCCATCCGGTGCGATGAGCTCGGGGTCGGATTGGCCGGCGGGGTGGAGTCCATGTCGCGCTCGGGATGGGCGATCATGAAAGGCGACGCGCCGTTCAGCCCCCGGGGCCCGGTGTTCCTGCTCGACACCATGTGGGCCGGAGCGGGCGGCCCGCCGAACCCCAGCTTGCTTGCCCGCGACGCCTACATCGACATGATCCGCACCGCGCAGAACGTGGCGGACAAGTATGGCTTGACCAGGGAGGAGATCGACGCGTTCGCCTTGCGTTCACAACAACACGCTGCCGCGGCGCGGGATTCGGGGAGGCTGGCCGAAGAGATTCACCCGGTCCAGATCCCGGCCTCCCGGAAAGAACCGGCCCACCTCTTCGAGCACGACGAGTTCATCCGAGAGACAACCGCCGAACAGCTGGCGGCGTTACCGCCGCAGCCCAACACGACGCAGATGACGGCTGGCAACTCGTCGGGGTTGAGCGACGGGGCGAGTGCCGTGGTGCTGGCGAGTGGCGAGCAAGCCAAGGCGCTCGGTGTCGAACCCCTGGCGCGCATGGTGGCTTCGGCTACCTACGCGCTCGATCCCCGGTACATGGGCATCGCACCCGCTTGGGCAATGGCCGCTGCGCTGCAGCGGGCCAAGATCGATCCGGAGGACATCGACGTCTGGGAGGTCCACGAGGCGTTCGCGGCGCAGGCGTTGGGCGTCCTCAGAGAGCTGCCGAACCAGTTGAACGGCTTCACCGTCCCGGACGACCGTTTGAACCCCAACGGCGGCGCCGTGGCCATCGGGCACCCGTTCGGTTCGTCCGGCACGCGGTATGTCCTGACCTTGTCCACCGAGCTCGCGCTGCGCGGCAAGCGCTACGGCGTCCTGGGTGTCTGCGTCGGGTCGGGCCAGGGCGTCGCCCTGGTGCTCGAGAACCCGAACGCCTGAGACTGCCCGCGCTCAGCCGCCGGGAACGGAACCCGCGAAGGGGGCGTCGCCGTAGGCGAAGACGCCGCCGTCGGCTGCAGCCAGCCAGTAGCCCAGGCCGCTCAGTGTCCCGGCCATTCCGACAACCGGCTGGTTCAGGACGATGCTTCCCGTCGAGCCTTCGAAGGGAGCGTCGCCGTAGCTGAACACGCCGCCATCCGACGCCACCAGCCAATAGCCGAGGCCGCTTGGTGACGGTGCCATGCCGACAACGGGCTTGTTCAGCGTCGTCCCACCGGCGGACCCGTGGAACGACGCGTCGCCGTAGCTGAACACGCCACCGTCCGACGCGACCAGCCAGTAGCCCAGGCCATTCGGCGTCGAAGCCATCCCGACGACCGGCTTGTTGAGGCGTATGCCACCGGTCGAGCCGGCGAACGGCGCGTCGCCGTAGCTGAACACGCCGCCGTCCAGCGCGACCAGCCAGTAACCCTTGCCGTCGGGAGTGGCGGTCATGCCGACGACCGGCCAGTTCAGCGACAGGCTGCCGGCCGATCCGTGGAACAGCGCGTCGCCGTAGTCGAAGACTCCGCCGTCCGAGCCGACGAGCCAGTACCCATTGCCCGTTGGCGTCGCGGCGATGCCGACAATGTGGCCCTTCAGTGCCAGGCCGTAGGCCGAGCCGTAATAGCGCGCGTCACCGTAGTTGTAGACCCGACCGTCGGCCGCGACCATCCAGTACCCCCCACCGTCGGGGGTGCGGGCCACGCCCACGATCGACGGTTGCTGGGTCTCCGCCGCGTATGTATAGACATCGCTGCTCGAGGTGGCCGACGTCCCGGCCTCCGTCGTGACCCGGACGTCCACGGTCCCGAGAGGGCCCGGCGGCACCTGTGCGGTTATCTGGGTGTCCGAGCCCACCGTCAAGGATTGGGACTGTTGTCCCCCGAACCACACAGCCTTCGCGTTGGTGAGGTTCGTTCCGGTGATTGTCACCTGGGTGTTCCCACCCGACGGTCCCGATGTCGGCACGACCGATGTCACGGTGGGCGACGCGGGCGGCGCCGGGATCGTAGAGCCCGTCCAGCCCGCGGTCTGACGAAGCAGGCTCAGGTTCACGTCGCCGGCGTCGACTTTGATCGCGCGATAGAGAGCCTCACCATTGGGGAAGCGGACGTCGACGAGCACATGCCCGCTGCTGTCGACCTCGGTGTAGCCCGAGAGGAAGTTGGGGGGGCTGATGCCCCAGCCGATGACGCTCGTCCCCGAACCGATGTCGTTGGCGACGTCGGGCATACGTCGGAAGCTGCCCGTCGCCGAGACGGGAAGTCCCTGGAGCTGGGCGTACTGGGAGTCCACGGTGGCAGTATCAGCCGCTGTGTCGATGGCGTACTCGACCCCGCGGGCCGCACCCGTGCAGTCGGTGTGGTCGTCGTAGAGGCTCACGTCCTGCACCGCCGGGTCCGGCGTCGGGACGAACCGGGCGTCATGTTGCCCGCAGAACTTGGTCTCGCTGTCGCCCGTGAGCGTGAGGTACTTGGCGGGCGTCGCCTGTCCTTCCTCGGGATCGCCTGAGGTCAAGACTGTTCCGCCCATCTTCCAGATCACGTTGCCGGTGGCCTTGTCGATGAGGAAGGTCGCATTGAGTTGACGCATCGAAACGAGCACGTCGCCGATGTACGGGCTTGAGGAATCCACGTCGACCGCGACCGAGTTGCAGTGGTAGATGTCCGCTGCGGGGCTGCCGTTCAGGGTGTCGAGGACCCAGGGAGGGCCGGGATCAGGCCCGCTCCCGACGGTGTTCGTCTCGTCGAGCCCGATGTGTTGCGAGGCGTCCCACTGCCATACCAACTGGTTCTGTGGGCTCACCTCCTGGACCTTGCAGTCCACCGCGTTGTTGTCTGCGGCCGACGCCGGGGTCTCCGTTGTCCCGGCGATGCCGTTTCCGAGCCCGGTGAGGTCCTTGCTGATGACCGGCGAGGAGATCATCATGCGGTCGCCGCCCGGCAGCGGCAAGAGCTCGTGGATGTCGGTAGGGGAGGTGGCCGAAGGGAGCGGCGCGATCGTGCTCTGCGAATCGAGATCGAATCCGGTGTAGGCGTCACCGTTCAGCCCGGCGCCGATGCCGGGCCCGAGGCTCGGCGACCACGAGATGACGTCGTTCGGGAGCGGTTGCACGTTGATGGCTCCACCCGACGATGACGGGAGCTCCTGGTACCACACGGGCGTGCCGTTGCCGTTGAGCACCATGGCGTAGAAGGCGTGGTTGGCGCTGGTGATGTTCCCTGTGAAGTAGTACCCCGGTGACCACCCGGGAGACGAAGGCCCGGTGGCGTTGACTTGGAGGGCCGGAAAGTCAGGTGGCAGGCACCGTATCCAGTACTCGACCGGGGCATTGGCCGTGTTCGCCGGATCCGGCGCAGAGACCACGACCGCCTGGTTGGGGACCAGGTTCAGCGTCAGGTTCACCGAGGTGCCGGACACCGAGGCCGACTGCTGGTTGGAGAATGCAGTGACGCCGCCCCCGTTCCCGGTGAGGGTGAACGTCACTTGATTGATTCCCGCGGCGCAATCGATCACGTAGTCGTTGGTGCCCGGCGAGAACGCGGGGCTGAGCGCGTAGGGGGAAGAGGCCGTGATGTCGGCCAGCGAGCTGCCGGCGACCGAGACCAGTGCATAGGGACTGGTATCCGCGCCTGCCGATGAGGGTGAGGACAGCGTTCCCACGAGCGGCAGGCACAACCCGACCAGGGCGCAGAGCGCAGTCAGCGCACGGGTTCGCGTCATTTCGTCTTCCCTTCTTTCGCCAATTTTTTTGTTTCCGCCTGGATCTCTGCTCGCGTCCCGCCTGTCACGGAAGGTCGTCCAGCGACCGCGCCAGCGTCGTCAGGAGGCCCGCAGGGGCGAAGAGATACTCGCCCGCCAGTTGCACCGTGACGGTGCTGTCGGGCGACGCCTCTTCGGGGAGCTCGACGTGGATCTGGGGGTCGTTGGTGTCGAGATAGAGGTAGCTGTCGTGCAGCGTCCGGGCCCCGACGAGGATCAGGCCCTCCACCCCTTGGTCGGGCGTCCAGTAGGAGGAGAAGGACTCCTTGCCGTTCTCGTCCCGCACCGTCACGGCGAGGAGATCGAGACGCAGGAGCGCCTCCGTGTCGGTCGGGTCGATCCGGAGGCGGCGGATCCTGCCGGCCCGGCCCGTCCACTCCACGAACGACAGGCCGAGCGGGTTCGCCGCAATCTCGACGGGGACACTGTTCTCCTCGCTGTAGCCGCCGCCGTAGTCGAAGTAGATCTTGGCGTCCCCGGCCGGGAGTTCGGTCACGAACGTGCCGGGTGCACAGGCGCCGGTCAGGAGTGCGTAGGCCGCCCCGCCCATGGCATTGCCGCAGAGCGCGGCGGCGCCACCGATCCAATAGAGCTCGTCGAACGGCAACTCGACGAGCTGTTCGGCCGACATGTGCCGCAGGAACCGCAAATAGGTCGTGGAGATCAGGGGTTCGATGGCACTCGACCCATAGTTCTGCTCGTGACGCCAGCGCCCGAACACCTTCGCCTCCTCGGCGGTGGGGTATCCCACGAAACGGCTGAGTATCCGCAGGAGCTGTCGTTGCGCCGAGGTGAGGCTCGGCGCATTGGCCGGCCCCTCGAGGCGGTGGACGGCCCACGCGTGCTGGAACGCCACAACGCCCTCTTGCACGAGCTCGCGTTGTTCGACCTGCCACGATGGGATGAGCTTGTTCTGCAAGAGCGGTGTGCCGTCCTCATCGATCTCCAGCACCGAGCCGTCGTCGGACATGCACGATTGCTCGATCAACTCCGGGCTGCGAAGGATCGGACGCATGTCTCCAGGGGCCGAGCCGGCGTCGCCGAGGAAGGCCTCCATGTGGTTCCCGGACAGCAGCTTGTCGAGGGTGGCGGACGTATTGATCATGTACAAGCCGTGCAGCCGGACCGCGATGTCCTCTCGGGCGAGAATGTTTGCCAAGGCGGTCTGCACGCTGCCGCTCCAGCCGACATCGACGAGCGCGACATCGTCTGCGTCGCCGATTGCCGCCTTGACGTGGCCGACGAGCGCGCGCCGGCGGCGTTCCGATCTCTCTTGTGCGATCGCGACGAGGTCCGGGCGGCCCGCCACGAATTCCAGGAAGCGCTCGGAACGACCGGTCTTTGCCGACGCCAGGTCGCCGATCGGCTCTTCGTCGTCCCGCTCGTCGAAATAGGAGCGGTCGAAGTCGGTGACGGATTCGGGGGGAAGGCCGATGGACTCCGCCAGGCGCTCGAGCGGGGTTTCGCCCCGGCGGTTGGTGAATGCGGCCATCAGTTCGGCGCGGCTGCCGTCGAAGATGGAGGCCCGCGCGCAGGCCTCCCGCGAGACCCAGACGACCTCCGCGGGCAACTCGCTGCCGAGATACCCGGCCGCTCCGTCCAGGAGGTGTTTGAGATACCGGCCTTCGCGCATCGGGCACAGCAACTTGGTCAGTCCGAGCGTGGCCGCCCGGTCGTGGACCCACTCCGCGAATCCGGTGAGCACCGGGCCGAAGACGGTGGCGCCGGCCAACGTGCACACATCGTTAGCCGCTGGGCGGGCGGGATCTTGGAGCTTGAGGAACAGGCGCGTCCGCAGCGCGGTGAGCCCGTGATCGCCCTGGCGAGCGTCGCACCAGCTGCTCATGTGGGTGGGTGCGCCGGCGATGCCCTCGCGCTCGAGGACGGCGCTCAGATCGTCTTCTTCGGCCAGGCCGTAATGCAGTCCCAGGACGCCAGCAGCTTCCGCGCTGATGACGTCGGCATCTTCGTCGTCACCGATGTGCAGGATGTGCTCCGGTGCCACGTGCATCTGCCTGGCCACTTCGAGGAAGAGACCCTGTGCCTTTCCGGTGCCGTGGTCACTCGAGGAGAAGAACTCCTGAATCGGCAGGTCGGCCATGGACGGGCGGTCGCAAAGCTGGCGGAGCTGGCTGGCGGAGAAGTAGGTGTTCGATGTGGCGACGATGGGGATCCCGTGGGCTTCTGTCGTTCGCAGACACCATTCGACGATCTGCAGGTCGGCGACGGTCAGGTCACGTTCACAGCGGAGTTCCAGCTCGACGAGGTCCTTGTGGTCGACGCTGGCGACCGCGTCCTCGGGGAACTGCTCGTAGATCTGCCAGATCGACACCTCGAGGCTCTCGGAGCGTGCGTTTTCGCGCAGGCGGGCGAGTGTCTCGGCCCGGATCCGGAGCTGGGCGAACAGTGCAGGAGTGCAGCCGGCTGCCAGGAACCCGTCGTCGGCCAGGCGCTGTCCGAGGATCTCGAAGAGGTCGGTCGGCTTGGCGACCCTTCGCCACAAGAGCGTGTCGAAGATGTCGAGGGAAAGCAGCTCGGTCCCCGGGGGGAGTTGCTGATGCTCGAATGGCCGCGCCCGGACAGGTTGGACCGCCTCGGCTGCCCCGTTGCCCATGGGCAGACAATACCGAGGCTGATGGCCCGCACTATGCCGAGATCGGCCTTTTCTGGGTGCGCGCTGTGAACCTGCCTTCCCGGCCCCTCCGTCGCACCTGCCGTGCAGTATTTGCGTAGCCCGTGAAATCTTCGGGTCTCACGGCCGCCGATGTGGTCCTCTAGCTCTCCCGGGTGCCGTAGAGCTCGACCCGCACCGCGATCTCCGGATAGACGCGGATCATCAGCATGCTGGGCGGCTTCATCCCGAACTCGCGGATGTCGAAGACGTAGTCACCGGTCAGCGAGACCTCGTCGTCACCGAGCTCGATGTCCATGCCGTGCTCGAAGGAGCGGGTCTTGCCGTGGAACACGATGTCACCCGCGACGTTGTAGCGGGGGTGTGACCCGTCGGCCGAGATCTTCGTCACGAAGCCCTCGATCGTCGGGTACAGCCGCGCGTCGATCCGTCGCCGGAGCTCGTGGTCGTAGAGCTGGTTGCCCGAGGTGAGCTTCTCCACCGCCAACTCCAGCTCGCCCGCTACGGGCAGATCGAGATTCAGCGAGCCGTCGTCGCGCCTGCTCGCTTCGAACCAGCCGGTGATGCCCCGGGTCTCGGTGTTGATGGGGTGCAGGCTCGATCGGCCGCTGACCCAGACGCACGAGCGCACCGAATCGAAGCTGTAGCGAATGGCCTGCGTCATCTCTGTCCGGTTCTCGGCATGCGCATCTCTCGGACCACCGTATGCGAGGGCGCCGACGGGCATAAAGTCGCGTCATGGCCCGTCTCGAGATCCCGCCGGGGGAGGGCGGCGACGCCGTCCAGATCTGGTCGTTGCAACCTGCCCTCGGGACCGCGGCCATGCGGCTCGTCGACGCCGCCTACAACAAGTCGATCCTCCCCGTGCGGGTACGCGAGGCGGCGCGCATGCGCATCGCCCAACTCAACGACTGCACTGTCTGCCTCGCCTTCCGGGCCGACAAGGTCAAGGAACAAGGCCTGGGCGAGGACTTCTACTGCGCGGTCGGCTTGCCCGGCGCCGGTGAGCTCAACGGACAGGAGCGGCTCGCCGTGGAGTACGCGGAGCGGTTCGCGCTCGATCACACCAGCATCGACGACGAGGTCATCGAGCGGCTGCGCGACGAATTCACCGACGCGGAGATCCTCGACCTCACAATCTGCTGTTCCGCGTTCCTCGGTCTCGGCCGCACCCTGCACGCGCTCGGCATCACCGAGACCTCGGTGACCGACGTCTAATTGGGGGGCGGGTCGAAGGCGGCGTCCCGTTCCTTGACCGCCTGGCGGAGGCCCACCTCGCCGATCCGTTCGTTGAAGGCGAGCGCCTCGGGGGCACGGTGACCGATCGCGTCGTTGATGGCGGCGAACCGCTGGAGTTGCGACCGGCCCATCAGTTCGACGCCCATGTTCACCACGCGCTTGTTCGCCACCAGGAGGTCACGGCCGACCAGAGCGATGCGTTCGGCCAGGTCGAGGACAACCTGGTCGAGCGAGTCCGCCGGCGCTGTTGCCACCACCAGGCCGATCCCCCTGGCCTCGACGCCGCTCAGCGTGTCGCCGGTGAACAGCAACCGCTTCGTCCATTGGGGGCCCAGGTGGTAGAGCCACATGTTGGTGGGCGGCACGCCCATCGAGCGCACGGGAGGGAACCCGATCCGAGCGTCCTCCGCGGCGACGACCAGGTCGCAGTGCAGGGCCAGATCAGTGCCGCCCGCGAGGCAATTCCCCTGCACCTGCGCGATGACGGGGATCGGGCAGTCCCAGACCGTCGACCAGTTCGTGGCCAGCGTCAGCATGGCCGAGACGTCGCCTTCGATCGCTTCGTGCACGGGAAAGTCGCCGGGATCGGTGTCCTCTGCGATGAACCCGTAGCCCGACGAGAACGAACGGCCCGTGCTGCGGATCACGAGCACGTTCGCCGCGGCGTCGGACGCGGCCTCGCCCACGGCCTCGAGGACCTCGCGGATGCAGCGCGGCGTCAGCGGGTTGTGGTGGTCCGGTCGGTTCAGGGTGACGCGGCGTACCCGACCGATCGCTTCGTAGGTGATGGTCGCATAGCTCGGGCTCACGGCGCGCTCCTCGGTTCGGCTCCCTCGACGAGCCGGGACTTGACGACCTTGCCGCTCTCGTTGCGCGGGAGCGTGTCGAGCACGGTAATGCGGCGCGGCACCTTGTAGTCGGCCAACCGATCCAACAGGAAGCGGCGGAGCTCCTCGAGGTCCGTCCGGTCGCGCAGCACCACCCAGGCGGCCACGTCCTCGCCGAGCACCGCGTGGGGGACCCCGGCCACCGCCGCCTCGGCCACCGCGGGATGCTCGAAGAGTGCGGCCTCCACCTCGCCCGGCAACACGTTGTGCCCACCCCGGATGATCATCTCCTTCTGCCGCCCGACGATCCAAAGATGGCCGTCGGCGTCGAGCCGGCCGAGGTCGCCACTCATCAGCCAGCCGTCGACCCATGTCCGTTGCGTCTCGCTGCGATCGCCGAGGTACGACCGGGGCCGCCGCGTGCCGCCGATGGCGACCTGCCCGATCACGCCGGGTTCTGCGTCGGCACCCCCGGCGTCGACGATCCTGACCTCGACGCCCGGGAGCGGAAGCCCGACCGACCCGAGATGCCGCCCGCCGTCGCCCATCGGCATGGCCGTGACCGCTCCGAACTCGGTCATGCCGTACCCGCAGAGGATCTCGGCGCGTCCGAGACCAGCCCCGAAGCGCTGCAGGGTCGTCGTTGCGATCGGCGCGCTCCCGATGTTGACGAGGGCCAAGCTCGACAGGTCGGCCGCGGAGAAGGCGGGGGACGCCACGATCAGCTCGACCATCGCCGGGACGAGGAAGGAGGCCACCGGTCTCTCCTGCTCGACGGCGGCGATCCACCGTTCGGGGTCGAAGCGGGGGAGGAACAATCCGCTGAGGCCTCCCCGCAACGGACCGCTCACCAGCAGCGAGCCACTGGTCGTCGCGAACGGCGACGCGGTGAGGAAGCCGAGTCCGAGCCACCGCTCGGGCACGCGGTCGACGGTGGAGAGGCTGCCGTGGGTCACCACGACACCCTTGGGCGTTCCCGTGGTGCCCGACGTGTACATGACGTCGGCGACGTCCTCCGCCGTGATCGCCGGGGACAGGTCGCTGTCGTCCGCTGACGCCAGCCCGCTCAACGTCTCGTCCGATGTCGAGAACACCTGCGGTACCGACTGCCGCATGGCCGTCACCGTGGCCGCACTGCACACGGCGACGGACGCCTCGGCGTGCCGCAGGACGCGCGCCAGCTCGCCGGCCCCTAGCCGTGACAGCAACGGGACGGCGACCGCGCCGGTCTTGTGGATGGCCACGTAGGAGGCCAGCCATTCGAGCGGCTCGTCCTGCCCGATCTGCAGGGCGATCCGGTCGCCCTTCGTCACACCGTGGTCCAGGAGGCCACGCGCCAGTTGGTTCGAACGCCGGTGCCATCGGGCCAGCGTCAGCGCAGAGCCGTCGGCGACGTTGCGCCACGCGATCTCGTCCGGGAAGGCCGTGGCCAGCTCGGCGAGCAGCTCGGTCTGGAGAAGTGTCATTGCCTCAGTAGGGCTCGCCGCCCTCCAGGACCCGCCGCGGGTTCTCCACGAGCATGGTCGTGATGTCGTCCTCCCCGATGCCGCGCGCTCGCATCGCCGGCAGCACCTCGTCCGAGATGTACGTCCAGTGCCAGGTCTGGGCTGCGTCCATTACCGACCGGGGGAACCAGTCGACGAAGCACATCGAGTCGTGCGACAGCACGATCCGCTCCGCATAGCCGCGCGCACACAAGCGTGCGACCGCGTCCACCCTGTCCTCGAGGGTGATCCCCGGGATCCCGAAGTGGTCGAAGCCGAGATACGAGCCGTTGTCGATCAGGCTCAGGTGGTAGTCGGTGTTCACGGTGCCGCCGCTGTGCCCGATGACGACGCGCGACAGGTCCACGCCCTCTTCCTTGAAGACGCGCTGTTGTTCGAGGCCCCACGGCTCGGGCGGCGTAGGGGTGTGCGTCGTGATGGGCACCCCGGTGGCTCGGTGCGCCTGCGCGACCGCCCGCAGCACCCGTTCGACGCCGGGGGTGATCCCGGGCCGGTCGGAGGCGCACTTCAGGATGCCGGCGCGGACGCCCGTCTCGCCGATCCCTTCTCGGATCTCCCGGACGAACAGGTCTACCATCGGCTCGGGACCCCCCAAGATCGTGCCCGGCCCGCGGAAGTGGAAGTACATCGGCACGTCGTTGTAGGTGTAGACGCCGGTCGCGGCAACCACGTTGATCTCGGGGACGGCATCCGTGATCTCGGCGATGCGCGGGATGTAGCGGCCCAAGCCGATCACCGTGAGGTCAACCAGGGTGTCGATCCCGTGCGCCTTCAGCTCGCGGAGTTTCTCGATGGCGCGGGCCACTTGCGCGGGCTCGTCCCATTCCTCGGTCGTCTTCTCGATCTCCGGGCTCAGCACGAAGATGTGCTCGTGCATCAAGGTGCGGCCCAGCTGCGACCCGTCCACTGGCCCGCGCACCGTGTTGACCTGGGTCATTGCCCTCCCTCGACGACGCCCGGTCCCGTGCCCCGGGGGCGCGGCGTGATCGTAGCGGTGGCTGGGTATTTTCCGGTGGGGCGCGGAGGCTGAATGTCACAGCAGGCCCACAGCGGGCTTTGCAACTGGGCCGATGTCGACGTGGTCCCATGAAGCAGCCCCGAGCAGAGGTCCGCACACGACATGGCAACCCCGAACGATGAGAACACCGGCGCGCGCAGAGAGCAGGCCCGCACCCGTCTGCGCCACCTGACCCGCTTCGCCCTCCTCGCCACGACGGCGGCAACGGTGGCCATCGGCATCGTCGTCGCCCGCGAACACCCCGGGAAGAGTGCTGCCGGCACCACGACGTCGGGATCGACGGGGGGGTCCACCGGCACGACGGGATCGTCCGGCAGCACCGGCAACACCGGGAGCGTGTCGACCGGGAACACCGGCAACAGCGGCGCCTCGTCGTTCTCGCCCAGCGTCAGCTCGCAGAGGCCTTCGGTCACGTCGGGCGGCTCGAGCCGGTGAGCCGGGTGGAGCAGCACGGCGAACCGCAACTGACCACGCGGTCGTTCCGCGCCATCGGCACGACCGCGACGGTCGTCGTCCAGGACGCCGGTGACGCGGACGAGGCCGCCCGTCTGCTGGCGGCCGAGCTCGAGGAGATCGACCTGGCGTGCAGCCGTTTCCGCTCCGACTCCGAGCTGGAGCACGTGCACCGGCACGCCGGCACGACGGTGGAGGTGAGCGCCCTTCTCTTCGAAGCGTTGCGCGTGGCGGTCGAGGCCGCCGAGCGCACCGGCGGCGCGGTCGACCCCACGATCGGGAACGCCATCGCCGCGCTGGGCTACGACGCCGATCTCGACGAGGTGCTCGGCCGCCCCACCGGGCCGCCGCCCGCCCTCGGCTCGGTCGCCGGCTACGCGCACGTGCAGCTCGACGCCGCCGATCGCACCGTCCGCATCCCCCGCGGGGTGCGGCTCGACCTCGGTTCCACCGCCAAGGCCCTCGCCGCTGACCGCGCCGCCGCTCACATCGCGCGTGCCCTCGGCAGAGGTGTGCTCGTGAGCCTCGGCGGCGACATCGCCGTTGCCGGCGGGCCCCCCGTCCGAGGCTGGGCGGTGGGCATCGCCCAGGAGTCGTCCGCTCCCGCCGGCTCGGCCGACCAGGTCGTGGCGATCACCCGTGGTGGTCTGGCCAGCTCGGCGACCGCCGTGCGCGCGTGGAAAGCCGGTGATCGTGTGGTGCACCACATCCTCGACCCGCGGACCGGCGACAGCGCCGCGCCGTACTGGGTCCTCGTCTCCGCCACCGGCGCGAGCTGCGTCGAGGCCAACGTCGTCACGACGGCGGCGGTCGTCTGGGGTCCCGAGGCGCTCGAGAGGTTGGCCGGCTTCGAGCAGTCCGTGCGGCTGGTCCGGTCCGACGGGGAGGTCTTCTCGGCCAACGGCTGGCCGCTGGAGCGGGCGGCATGAGCTCGACCGCACTCTGGTACGCCACCCGGGCGAGCGGGCTGATGGCCTTGGTCCTGCTCACCGTGACCATGGTCCTCGGCATCACCACGTCGACCCGGGCCCGCGCCCGCAACTGGCCCGGCTTCGCCCAGCAGGAGCTGCACCGGCGCATCTCGATCCTTTCGGTGGTGTTCCTCGGCATCCACGTCCTCACCAGCGTGATGGACACCTTCGTCAACATCAGCTGGGTCGCGGTCGTGATCCCGTTTACCTCGAAGTACGCCGGCTTCTGGGTCGGCGTCGGCACCGTCGCGCTCGATCTCATGATCGCCGTCTTCGTCACCAGCCTCCTCCGCGAGCGCATGCGGCCGGCGACGTGGCGTGCAGTGCACTGGCTGGCGTACCTGAGTTGGCCGGTCGCCATGGCGCACACCTTCGGCATGGGCACCGACGCCGGCGAGGGGTGGGTGATCGTCCTCGGGATCGTCTGTGGGCTCGCTGTCGTCGTCGCGCTCGCTTGGCGCGTCCGCGCCACCTCCCGCCAGGCCAGCGCGCGCACGGCCCACGCGTCGGTCCCGGGTGTGCCACCGAAGCACCTGCAGCTGCACGGGCGCACGAAGGTCTGGTCACGCCATGGGTAGCCCGAGCGACACCCTGCCCGAGACGAGGCGGTACCGGATCCTGGGTCACCCGACCGACCTGGCCGGCCACGTCGCAACGCTCGGACCCGTGCCGCTCCCGACCACGTCGCTGCGCGTCTGGCGCGAGGGCTTCGTCTCGGCGCTCGAGGCGTCCGGGCTGCCCGGGCGCGGCGGCGCCGGGTTTCCTGCAGCGATCAAGCTCGCCGTCGCCCACAGCGCCGGTGGCCGCGGCGTCGTGGTCGTCAACGGGATGGAATCCGAGCCGGCCAGCGACAAGGACAAGCTCCTGCTCCTGCGCTCGCCCCACGTCGTCCTCGACGGAGCCCAGCTCCTTGCCGCGGCCAGCGGCGCCCGCAACGTCACCGTGTGCGTGCCCGAGGGTCGCGACCACGTCGCCGCGGCCGTCGCGATCGCGATAGGCGAGCGGGCCCGCACCCAGCACGCGCCCACGCCCGAGACCCTCGTCCGCCCGCCCGATCGCTTCATCGCCGGGGAGGAGTCGGCCCTCGCCACCTGGCTCGGCACGGGCACCTCGCTGCCGGTGTTCCGCCCCGACAAGGGAACCGCGTTGCGCGTCGGCCGGCAAGCCGCACTCGTGCACAACGCCGAGACGCTCGCACACGTTGCGATGATCGCCCGGATCGGCCCGGATGCGTTCCGGGCCCACGGCCTCGTCGAAGACCCGGGCACGTGCCTCGTCACCATCTCGGGCGCGGTCGAGAACCCCGGGGTGGTGGAGGTCGACCGCGGCACGCCCCTGATCGAGATCGCCCGCCGGGCCACACCGCACCCCGCTCCCCAGGCACTCCTCGTGGGCGGGTACGGCGGCGCATGGGTCGGACCGCCGCATTTTGCGACGCCGTACGCGTCGCTGACGCTGCGCGCCGTCGGCTCCAGTGCCGGCGTCGGTGTCGTGATCGTCCTCGGCCCCGATGCGTGCGGCCTCGCCGAGTCGGCGCGCATCGCGCACTACCTCGCGGGGCAGAGCGCCGGGCAGTGCGGACCCTGTGTCTACGGCCTCCCGGCGATCGCGGACGACATGGGCCGCCTCGCGCGCGGTCGCGTTGACGTGGCCCTCCTGCCCCGGCTCGACCGCCGCCTCCAGGAGGTCGACGGGCGCGGGGCATGCCGGCATCCCGACGGCGCGGTGCAGCTGGTCCGCAGCGCGCTCAGCGTCTTCGCCGCCGACGTGCGCGTCCACGCCGACGGCGCGCCGTGCGCCCACGCCGATCGCCCGAGCCAGCTCCGGTTCCCCTCCTCGCCCGGGACGGGTGGCGCGTGATCCGCGTCGTCATCGACCCCGTGGCCTGTGACGCCTACGGCTTCTGCGCCGAGCTGCTGCCCGAGGCCATCACGCTCGACGAGTGGGGCTATCCCATCGTCGACGGCGCGCCGCTACCGGCCGATCTCGTCGAGGTCGCCCGGCGTGCCGCCCGGGACTGCCCGCGCCGGGCCATCACCCTGCGCGAGCGCAAGGCCCGCGGCTGAGCCTTCCCCGCCCGGACCACGTCCCGGCCCCGAGGTTTGTCCTTCTTTCCCCCTTCACCGGGTTCTCCGGCTGGCGCCCGTCCGCCCCCTTGCGGTGAGTAGACGTAATTGTGTAATCTCGTAACTATGAACGACGAAGACATGCAGCAGGGACGCCGGGGCCCTTCACGCGGCCGGCGCCGCTCGGCCACGGCGCCCCCCTCGGGCCCCGAACAGGAGCGGCTGATCGGAGCCTGGTTCGCCGGGCGGGTGCCCGAGACCTGGTACGAGGGGAGCCCCACCATCGAGATCGACGGCGACGAGATCCTCGTCGTCGGGAGCCTCGCACCGCCATCGCTGGCCGCCGGGACCCCCGAGGACGAGGTCAAGGTGGCCGAGCAGGCCCGCATCGCCGGGTTCCGCGAGGACACACGCGGCGCCCGCATGCGCATCGCCGACGAGGCGCAGCCCGCGTTCCGGCGCGCCGTGTCCTGGGGCGCCGAGTGTGGCGGCACGAGGATCCTGTTCACCACGACCGGCGTGCCGGTGATGACCCGGCTGCGCATGGGCGACCGCCGCGTCCTCGACACGCTGATCGACGCCGGGGTGGCGCGCAGCCGCAGCGAGGCGCTGGCGTGGTGCGTCCGGCTGGTCGAGCAGCACGAGCGGGAGTGGATCGAAGAGCTGCGTGCTGCCATGACGGCGGTCGAGGAGGTCCGCAACCGAGGACCGAAGTCCTCCGGCGGCGCCTGAGGCAGTCCGCGTGCCAGCATGCCCGCATGGAGCATGCGCCGTACCACCAGATCCAAGATGACCTTCGCGGTCCGTACCGCGCGCTGCGCGAGGCCATCCCCGAAGTCATGGCCGCCTACCACGCGCTCGGCACCGCGGTGATGACGGACGGCGCGCTGCCGGCCACCACCAAGGAGCTCATTGCGCTCGCCTGCTCGATCACCCGGGAGTGCGACGGCTGCATCGTCGCCCACGCCCGCGGTGCCGCCCGGCGGGGCGCGTCGCGTGCGCAGGTCGCCGAGGCGATCGGCGTCGCCATCAACATGAACGGCGGGCCCGCCACCGTCTGGGGCCCGCGTGCGCTCGCCGCTTACGACGAGTTCGCCCAGAGCCCGCCCGAGGACGCCGCCGCGAAACCCTGACGCCGGCGCGGCGCGTTCAGCCGGACTTCGCCGGCGTGAACGTGCAGTCGAGGTGCTTGATCCCGTTGATGAACGGCGAGAGCAACCGGTCGGGCTCGCCGACGGCCTCGATATCGGGCAGGCGCTCGAACAACTGGCGGAACATCACCGAGATCTCCTGGCGCGCCAGGTGCGCGCCCAGGCAGAAGTGCGGCCCCGCCGCGCCGAAGCCGATGTGCGGGTTGGGGTCGCGGCGCACGTCGAAGGTGAAGGGATTCTCGAACACCTGCTCGTCGCGGTTGGCCGAGTTGTAGAACATGATCACCTTGGCCCCTTCGGCCAGCTCGGTCCCGCCGAGCACGGTGTCGGAGGCGACCGTGCGGCGCATCCAGATCACCGGCGACCCCCAGCGGACGATCTCGTCCACGCCGGTCGCCGCGATCCCCACCGGGTCCGCCTGCCACAGCGCGCGCTGGTCGGGGTTCTCGGTCATGGCCAGCAACCCGTGGCTGATCGCGTTGCGGGTCGTCTCGTTGCCGGCGACCACGAGCAAGATGAAGAACGCGGCCACCTCGGTGTCGGTGAGCTCTTCGCCGTCGACGTTCGTGTTGACCAGCGCCGACGTCACGTCGTCGGTCGGCTGTTCCTTGCGGTACTTGGCCAGGTCCAGCATGAGCAGGTTCAGCTGTTGGGCCGCCGTCATGAAGGCCACCATGGGATCGGAACCCTCGGGCACGTACTCGGGGTCGCCGTTCGACAAGATGACGTTCGACGCGCTGAACACGGTGTCGTAGTCGGACGCCGGGATGCCCATCATGTCGCAGATGATCTCGAGCGGCAGGCGGGACGAGACCTCGACCACGAAGTCGCAGCCGCCCTTGTCCGCCACCCGGTCGATCACGTCGTTGGCCACGAGCTCGATCCGGTCCTCGATCGACTTGATCATCCGCGGGTTGAACGCCGCGGAGACGATGCGGCGGAGCCGGGCGTGGCGCGGGTTGTCCATGTTGATCATCGAGCCGAAGAAGTCGAGCATCTCTGGGGGCATGTCGATCATCGACGTCGCCCCCGGGCCCGATTGGTAGATCTCGGGGTGCCGGCTGGCCTCGGAGATGTCGGCGTGGCGCGTCAACGCGTAGTACCCCGGCCCCTTCGGCACGACGTAGGACAACGCCTCGGGGATCTCGGGCTCCTCGTAGAAGGGCATCGGGCGCTCGCGCCGCAGCGTCAGGAAGGCGCCCTCCCGCTCGTCCCAGGGCCGGGCCCAGAACTCCATGTCCGACAGGTTGATCTCGTCGGCCGACAGGACGGCGTGGGGCTGCATCCGGCCCACGTTACCCACCTCCGTACACTGCGAACATGTGCGACACCCTCTGTGCGCGCGGGCCCGCGGGCATGGTGTTCGCCAAGAACTCGGACCGCCCACCGGGGGAGCCCCAGATCATGTGGCCCTTCGGCCGCCGCGCCTCGGCGGGGTGCTCGCTGCGCACCCAGTACCTCACGATTGGGGACACCGGCGCCCACGCCGCCCTGCTCTCCTGCCCCACCTGGTTGTGGGGCGCCGAGCACGGCGTCAACGAGCACGGCGTGGCGATCGGCAACGAACGCGTGGCGACGACCCACGACGCATCAGCCGCCGCGCCGGCGCTCATCGGCATGGACCTGGTGCGCCTCGGGCTCGAGCGTGCCCGCACCGCGACGGAGGCCGTCGATGTCATGACCGGGCTCCTCGAAGCATGCGGACAGGGCGGCGTCGGGGACGCCGCACACGCCGAGGCGTACGACTCCTCTTTCCTCGTGGCCGATCCGGCGTCCGCCTTCGTCCTCGAGACGGCCGGGCGCGACTACGCCGTGGCGCCGTTCGCCGCCGGCACCGCCATCTCCAACCGCATCACCCTCGGCACCGAGTGGACCCGGGCATCGAGCAGCCTGGGACCCGGGGACGACTTCGGGCGCTTCCGCGATGCCACCGAGCCGACCGGCTACGCCGACGTCCGCCTGGCGGCCAGCCGCGCGTTTCTCTCCTCGACTCCTTCCGGCGGGCTCACACCGGCTGCCACCGCGGCCCATTTGCGGGACCACGGGAGCGGGCCCTGGGGCACGCCCGGTGCCCGCGGCCCCCTGGTGCCGCCCCCTCGCCGCCTCGGGCCGGACTTCAGCGGCGTCAGCGTGTGCATGCACGTGCGTGACCGCTACGTGACGGCCGCCTCGATGATCGCCGAGCTGCCGGATGCCGTCGCCGACGGCGCGCCGTTGCGCGTCTGGGTCGCGCCGGGGAGCCCCTGCGCCAGCGTGTTCGTCCCGGCGTTCCCCCGCAGCGTCGCGGGGCCGCCGCCGTTCGTCCCGTTCGAGCTCTCGAGCGAAGAGCTCTGGCAGGCCGCCGACGCCGTCCGCCGGCGCGTCGAGGACGATCCAGGTTCGCTCGCCGAGGTACGGAGCAAGCTCGACCCCGTCGAGGACGAGCTGTGGGTCGAGGCCGACGAGGTCCTCGAGCACCCGGGCCGGTGGGCCGCCGTCGGCGCATCGTGGGGCGCCCGGGCCCTGGACGCCCTGCGCGATATCCACTAATTCGGCGAAACCCGGGGTTACCCTGGAAAAAGGGCGCAATGCACTCCTGCTCGCCAAGGAGGATTGGTATGACAGACGTACTCACCGAGGACGAAGTCGCAATCGGTGACGTGGTCAGCACGCAGCTCGAGAAGATGTGGGGCTGGTACCTGGCCGGCGGCATCATCGCCATGATTTTCGGGTTCTTCGTGATCAGCTGGCGCCACGCCACGGTCTACGCCGTCATCTACTTCGCGAGTGCCTTCTTCATCGTTGCTGGCCTGTTCGAGTTCTTCGGCTCGTTCACGATGTGGCGGCAGCGTTGGACGCACCTCATCTTCGGCCTGATATGGATCGGTGCGGGCATCGTGGGCTTCGTGTGGCCGCACGTCACGATCTTCATCATCGCCGTGATCATCGGCTGGTCATTCCTGGTGCTCGGCATTTTCGACATCATCTCGTCGCTCCGCTTCCATCACCTGCCGTACTGGTGGGCCTACCTCATCCGCGGCATCATCGCCGTTGCCCTGGGCTTCTTGTGCCTGCGCCACCCCGGCGCGCCGATCACTGCCCTGATCGTCCTGATGGGGATCATGTTCATCGTGTTCGGCGCGGTCGAGGTGATCGGCGCGTTCTCTGCTCGCCACGCCACCAAGGAGTGGGAGAAGGCCAAGGCCCAGTTGCGCTAAGCCAGGGGGCCATGCGCCTCGTCAGCTTTGCGACATCCGGTGGGCCGGTCCGTCCCGGCCTGGTGGTGGGCGACGAGATCGTCGACCTGAGCGATCCCCCGACCGGGTTGCCCGCGACAATGCGCGAGTTGCTCGCGCTCGGCCCCGACGCCACCGCGCTCGTTCGGGCCGCCGAGACCGGCCCCGCCGCACGCTTCGAAAGGGCCGAGGTGACACTGCACGCACCGGTCCCGGACCCGCCCGCCATCCTGGCGATCGGGATGAACTACCGCGCCCACGTGGCC
>DASXBZ010000045.1:0-13843 GCA_036491435.1 Acidimicrobiales bacterium | reverse complement strand
GACGAGGAAAGTGGAGCGAATCGTGCCGACGGTCTTCTTCCCGTACATCGTCTTCTCACCCCAAGCGCCGTACTTCTCCATCACCTTTTTGTCGGCGTCGGTCAGGAGCGGGAACTTGAGCTTGTACTTCGTGCGGAACTTCACGTGCTTCTCCGCCTTGTCCGGGGAGATCCCGAGCACCGCCACGCCGGCCTTTTCGAAGGTCTTGAGGTTGTCGTTGAACTGACACGCTTCTTTGGTGCAGCCCGGCGTGTCATCAGCCGGATAGAAGTAGACGATGACCCGCTGACCTTTGAAGTCGGAGAGCTTCACTGGATTTCCGTCCTGGTCAGGCAGGGTGAATGCGGGGGCGGTGGCTCCCGCCTCGAGTTTCGCCATCGTCGGGGTCCTCCTCGGCTCGCCGGAGCGATCACTTTGGCACACCATGCCGCGGGATACCTGGTCTGGGCTGGTACAATGGTCTCGCGACCGTCGGCAGGGGCCGGCGAGTCGGGGCCGTTTCTCACTCCAGTGGAAGGCGCAAGGCCCCGCCGGAGGATCACAGAGAGGGTCCATGACCGTAGAGGCCTTGACCGGCGCGCATGCCGGCACACCGCCGGGAAGTACCGACGCCCCGGGGGATACATACGAGACAGCCAGGACCTTCGAGTCTCTCGGCGTCTCCGAAGAACTGACAAAAGCGCTGGCCGATGAAGGCATCGTCAGCGCTTTTCCAATTCAGGCTCTGACCGTTGCTGACGCACTCGAAGGCCGAGATGTGTGCGGCAAAGCCAAGACCGGCTCAGGCAAGACGCTGGCCTTCGGCGTGCCGTTGCTGCAACGGGCCAAGGCCACCAGGGATGCGCAGGGCCCCCGTCAGCCCTCCCGCCCTGCGAAGCCGCTTGCCCTGGTGTTGCTGCCAACCCGCGAACTGGCGGTGCAGGTCTACGACGTGTTGACCCCGCTCGCCCGGAAGATCGGACTCCGTGCCGTGGCCGTCTATGGTGGCGCCGACATCGACCGTCAGGTCGCCAAGCTGCGCAAGGGCGTGGACCTCGTGATTGCGACGCCGGGCCGGCTGATCGACCTTGGTGACCGGGGCGAAGTTGCGGTGGACGGCCTCGAGACCCTCGTCCTCGACGAAGCGGACCGAATGGCCGACATGGGCTTCATGCCCCAGGTCGAGTGGGTGCTGCGCCGACTCGACCAACCCCACCAGACGCTGCTCTTCTCCGCCACGCTCGACGGTGCGGTGGACCGCCTCGTCAAGAGGTACCTCACCGATCCGGTGTTCCACGAGGTGGCGTCGTCCACTCAGACGGTCACACTCATGGAGCACCGTTTTCTCCAGGTGCACCAGATGGACAAGGTCAAGGTTGCGGCGGCCATCTGCCGCAACCAGGAGAAGTCACTCCTCTTCGTCCGCACCAAGCGCGGCGCGGACCGCCTGGTCGAAAACCTCGGGAAAGAGGGTGTGCGCGCCGCCGCCATCCACGGCGATCTGCGCCAGTCCAGCCGCGAGAAGGCGCTGGCCGACTTCTCCAGCGGAAAGCTCCCGGTGCTCGTGGCGACCGACGTGGCGGCACGCGGGCTGCACATCGATGCAGTCGACGGCGTGATCCATTTCGACCCCCCCGAGGACCACAAGGCCTACCTCCACCGATCAGGTCGAACGGCGAGGGCCGGACGAGCCGGCGTCGTTGTGAGCCTGTCGCTGTGGAACCAACTCGTCGAAATGGAGGTGATCCAGCGCCGGCTCGGCCTCCGTATCCCGATCGTCGAGATGTTCTCCAACGATCCTCGACTCGCCGACCTCGCGGCTTGGATGCCGAAGCCCGAAGAGAGCGTGCTCTGAGCGAAACCGAGGGCGCCGTGCCGGTCGCGTTGTGGTCACCCGAGGACGGGGTGCAGCGCGTGCTCGTGGTGACTGCGCATCCTGACGACGTCGATTTCGGGTCGGCCGGGACGGTCGCGGCGTTCACCGACGCGGGCCTCGACGTGACGTATTGCATCGTCACGAACGGTGAAGCGGGCGGCTCGGATCGTTCGATGTCGCGGGCCGAAATGGCGGCGTTGCGCCAGGACGAACAACGAGCCGCAGCGGCAGTGGTCGGGGTGAGCGACGTGCGCTTTCTCGGCCATCCCGACGGCCGAGTGCAGGCGACGTTCGACCTCCGCCGCGACATCAGCCGCGTGATCCGACAGTTTCGGCCGCAGCGTGTCCTGACTCAGTCGCCCGAGCGCGATCTGGGCTTCATCTACGCCAGCCATCCTGATCACTTGGCGGCCGGCGAGGCGGCCTTGGACGCCGTCTACCCCGACGCCCGGAATCCTTTCGCTCACCCCGAGCTCCTCGAGGCGGAGGGACTGGAGCCGTGGACGGTCAACGAGCTTTGGATCATGGGCCCCGGCAGGCCCGCCGAGGCCGAAGCCGTTGCCGTCGAAACGACGACGACGGTGGAACGAAAGGTGTCTGCACTCATGTGCCACAAGAGCCAGATGCCGGACCCGGCGGACGAGATCGCAGATCGGATCCGCACCTGGGCGCTGGCGGCGGGCGAGGCAGCCGGCCTGACTGCCGGTCGCTCGGCCGAGTTGTACCGGATCATCCGCATCCCCTGAGCCGACATGGGCTCTGAACGCTGGGTGGTACTCCAGCACGTTCCCCACGAAGGGCCGGGCGCGTTGGCGTCCGCAATCCGCGAATCGGGAGCAGACCAGCAGCTCGTGCGCATCGACGATGGAGACGCGGTGCCGTCTGCCGACGACATCGACGCGATCGCAGGACTCGTCGTGCTGGGCGGCCCGATGGGGGTACACGACAGCCTCCCTTGGCTTAGTTCGGAACGTGCGCTGCTCCGTGCGGCGGTCGACGCGGGGAAAGCGGTGCTCGGCATCTGCCTCGGCGCCCAGCAACTCGCGGCGGCGCTTGGAGCCGACGTGATGACCGGGCCCGAACCCGAGTGCGGCGTCGGCGAGGTCCACCTCACGTCGGATGCGCTCTCAGACCCGGTTTTCGGTGCCGCTCCCACACCGTTGCCGTGCGTGCACTGGCACCAGGACACCTTCTCCTTGCCCGAGGGTGCGGTGCGCCTGGCGGGCAACGAGGCCTACGAGAACCAGGCCTTCCGCATTGGAACGCGCGCGTATGGGCTCCAATTCCACGTCGAAGTCACCGGGAGCCTGGCCGCCCACTGGGGGCCACACCTTCCGCCCGGCGTGTTCGTCCGCACCGCCGATGTCGCGCACGTCAGCAGGGCGGGCGAGGGCATCGTGCGGCGGTTCATCGCGTTGGCAGGGAGCTCATGAGCGTCTCAGCGAACGCCGTGCGAAAGCTGGCCCTCGCCCTACCGGAGGCAACTGAGCAACCACACCACGACCTGACCTCGTTCCGCGTCCTGGGGAAGATCTTCGCCACGATGCCGCCGGAAGGTGGCCGTCTTCACGTGTTCCTCCCCGAGAGCGAGGTGGCGTCGTACTGCGCGGAGTTCCCCTCAGCGGTAGAGGAGCTGTGGTGGGGGAAGAAGCTCAGCGGCTGTCGCGTCATCTTGCGGAACGCCGACCGGACGCTCGTGCGCGAAATGCTCGACGAGTCATGGAGGCGTAAGGCCCCGAAGAGCCTGCTCGACGGTTGAGGCCGTCCAGGGCGCAAATCGAGTGATTCTCTCGCAAGACCGGCACTACAAGATGTAGTCGTTCGCCACTCGGGTAGCGGCACTAGATGTCGCGACACAAGAAAAATTTTCAGACAGCGTGCAACAGGCGCGTTATCTTTCGCGCCCGTGGCAGCGAAGCATCGCGCAAAACTGGGTCTGGATTGGACGTCGGCGCGCACTATCGCGCTCATGCTGAAGAGTGGCGTGACCCCGTTGACAGCGAAACATCGCGCGAGCGCTGTTCGGGATCGGAGGTGGCCGCGCCGAGCCGCGATGGCGCTCGTGCTGACGAGTGGACTCGTCCCGCTCTCGAGCGTTGATGCTGCGGCGAGCGCTGCCTCGACATTGACGACCTCGTACTACGAGACCAGCGCGTCTGCCGCAGCCCTCAACGCCCAGGGACAGACCGCCGGTCAGGCCGGCATGCAAGGGCTGGTGGTCTTGGATTTTGGCCGACCCGCATCGGACGGGACGAACGACGGCACGATTGACTTCTCGCACAGCTTCGTCTCGTTCGCAAACATCACTGCTGGAGTCGAGAGCTATGTCATGAGCTACTACAACGCCGCCCCGGCCGATACGACCCTCGACGTCGTCGTGGGAACGAACGACAGCTGCGGCGTCTCTCAACCCTGTGGATCAGTTGTCTGCGGCTGTCCCGAAGAACCCAGCAGCTACATCACATGGGGACGGGAACTCGCTGGCACGGTGGAGCAGCTCAATGCTTGGTCGGCGCATGTGGCGTCATCGAACGGGTTCACCGACACGGTCCACGTCTGGGCCGGCGACGACGCCGAGCCCGCGTTCGACCCGGGATTCAACAACACGAAGTACGTCATGCAGGGATACGCCCAAGCGGTAGGCGGAAGCTACCCGCCGATGGTGGACTACGGCTCCGCCGATCCGGGAATTTGGACAAACGACGAGCTCCTCCAGATCGCGAACGGCTTCTCGCCCAACGTCGCGATGCCCGAGATGTACACCCCGGGTCAGGTCGCGGAATGGGCGGCCCTCGTGTCCTACGCCAAGGCTCACGACGGCGAGCAGGTCACGCTCTTCGGGGTGATGACCGTGGCGGCAGGCACGGAGCGTCCTCAGAACGCGGCCGCCGACACCCTGGCTGCCCTCGCGTCCGTCAGCGGCCAGCGCACCATCCGCTGGGAATCGACGATCACGCACTGACGCCGGCACCGGGCTGGCCCGTGGCCCAGCGGGCGGAACGAGTCCCTAGCCCGCCATCTGGCGCAGCACGTACTGCAGGATCCCGCCGTGGCGGTAGTACTCAGCCTCCATCGGGGTGTCGATGCGCACGATCACCCGGAATTCGGTGACCGAGTCGTCGTCCGACGTCGCGGTGACCGAGAGCTCCTTGGGGAGCTCGCCCTTGTTGAGCACGTCCAGGCCCGTGATGGTGAAGCGCTCCCGTCCCGTGAGCCCGAGGCTCTCCACGGAGTCCCCCTTGTAGAACTGCAGCGGCACCACACCCATGCCGATCAGGTTGGACCGGTGGATGCGTTCGAGGCTCTGCGCGATCACGGCGCGCACACCGAGCAGCGCGGTGCCCTTGGCCGCCCAGTCGCGGCTGCTTCCCGTCCCGTATTCGCGGCCGGCCAGCACCACCAGCGGCACGTCCTCTTGTGCATACTGCATCGCGGCCTCGTAGATGGAGGTCTGCGTGCCGTCGGGCAGGTGCACGGTCACGCCGCCCTCGGTACCGGGCGCGAGCTGGTTGCGGAGCCGCACGTTGGCGAAGGTCCCGCGCATCATGACCTCGTGGTTGCCGCGCCGCGCGCCATACGAGTTGAAGTCCCGCCGCTCGACGCCGTGCTCCACGAGGTATTGGCCCGCGGGTGTCGTGGGACCGATGGAGCCAGCCGGGGAGATGTGGTCCGTCGTGACGCTGTCGCCCACCTTCACCAGGACCCGCGCGTCGGTGATGTCGGTCACCGGTGGCGGCGTCATGGTCATGGTGCTGAAGAAGGGTGGGTTCTTCACGTAGGTGGAGGAGTCCTGCCATGAATAGGTCTCGCCCGCCTCGACCTGGACATTGCGCCAATAGTCGTCTCCGTCGAAGACCGCGCTGTAGCGCGAGCGGAACATGTCCGAGGTGAGCGAAGCCCGGATCGTGTCGCTCACCTCATCGAATGTGGGCCACAGGCTGGCGAGCATGACCGGGGTGCCCTCGGGGTCATGGCCGATCGGCTCGTTCTCCAGGTCGATGTCCATCGTGCCCGCGAGCGCGTACGCCACGACGAGCGGCGGCGAGGCCAGATAGTTGAGGCGGACGTCCGGGTGGATGCGTCCCTCGAAATTGCGGTTGCCCGAGAGAACCGCGGCGACGGCGAGGTCGGCGCCGTTGACGGCGTCACTGACGCCGTCGAGGAGCGGGCCCGAATTGCCGATACACGTGGTGCAGCCGAAGCCGACCAGGTAGAAGCCGAGCTCCTGCAGCGGCTCTATGAGGCCGGCGCGCTCGAGGTAGTCGACCACGACCCGTGACCCGGGTGCGAGCGAGGTCTTCACCCATGGCTTCGAACGCAGCCCGAGCGCCACGGCCTTCTTGGCCAGCAGGCCGGCGCCCACCATCACCTGCGGGTTCGACGTGTTGGTGCAACTGGTGATGGCGGCGATCACGACGTCGCCGTCGGCCATCTGGTGGTGGGGCGCCGCCGCGGGCTCGCCGTCGGCGGTCACCGGGCTGCGATCGAGCGCGGCGCGGTAGGAGTCCCTCGCCGTGGACAGTGGCACGCGGTCCTGCGGCCGCTTGGGGCCGGCGAGCGAGGGCACGACGTCGCCGAGGTCGAGGCTCACGCGCTCGGAGTACACCGGCTCGCCTGCGCTGGGTTCGTGCCAGAGGCCCTGGGCCTTGGCGTAGGCCTCGACCAGCGCGAGGTGGGGCTCGTCGCGCCCAGTGAACCGCAGATAGTCGATCGTGACCTGGTCGATCGGGAACATCGTGCAGGTCGCCCCGTACTCGGGGCTCATGTTCCCGATGGTGGCCCGGGTCTCGAGCGGAAGTGCGGCCACGCCGGGGCCGTAGCACTCGACGAACGCGCCGACGACGCCGTGGTCGCGCAGCAATTCGGTCACGGTCAGCACGACGTCGGTGGCGGTGATGCCGGGTTTGGGCTCGCCGGAGATGCGCAGGCCGACGACCGGTGGCAAGAGCATCGAGAGGGGCTGGCCCAACATGGCCGCCTCGGCCTCGATGCCGCCGACGCCCCAGCCGAGCACGCCGAGCCCGTTCACCATCGTGGTGTGTGAGTCCGTGCCGACGAGCGTGTCGCAGAACGCGCGCCCGTCGTCGGTCGCGAAGACGAGGCGTGACAGGTATTCGAGATTCACCTGGTGGCAGATGCCCGTCCCCGGCGGCACCACGCGAAACCCGTCGAAGGCACCCTGCGCCCAGCGCAACAGCTGGTAGCGCTCCAAGTTGCGTTCGTACTCGATCGTCACGTTGCGGTCATACGACTCGGCGTCGCCGGAACGCTCGATGATCACTGAGTGGTCGATGACGAGCTCCACGGGTACGAGTGGATTGACCTTCGAAGCGCTGCCGCCGAGCCGCGCCAGTGCGTCGCGCATGGCGGCGAGGTCGACAACACCCGGCACGCCGGTGAAGTCCTGCATGAGCACGCGCTCGGGCGTGAGGGCGATCTCATAGGCGCTGTCGCCGGCGCCCTGGCCGTGTGCTTCGGGGTTGGCACCCCACCCGGCGACGGCGACGATGTCGTCGGCCGAGACGTGGGGGCCGTCCTCGTGGCGCAACAGGTTCTCGAGGATGACCTTGATCGAGTAGGGCAGCCGGTCGATGTCGTGGCGCTCGGCCAGCGACGGGGTCCTGATGTTGAAGATCTCGTAATTGCGGTCGCCGACGGTCAGGTCGGTCCGGGCGCCGAAGGTGTCGGGGTGGGCGTCCGTCGTGGATTCGGGGCTCATGCCACCCATTCTGCCGTGGGTCACCTGGGGCCGCCCATTGGGTCCTTGCCGGCAGACGTGGACCGGTGTGGACGGGTGCCGATGGGTGTCGGCGGGTCGGGGAGACGTGCTCTTATGGGTGCGGTTCGACTGCGAAGCAATAAGAGCGCGCCCGATGCACCCGCGCGAGGACACCGGCGGGCCATTTCATGTCGGCAGGCGCCGCCCGGAGAGTTCCCGACGAGCGGGCTTCTGCTGTCATCAACCCGCATTGGAGGTGCAATTCGTAACGACTTCGTAACCCCATGTACGGGTCGCGCGCGCAACGCAGCGTGCAAGATCTTGAGGCGTGCGCGGACGGGGTTCAGGAGGAGAGGCGAAAACGGCGGCAAGGCGACGCGGGAGGCCGCGCTCGGCCGTCTCGCTGGCGTTGCTCAGCGCTGCCGCACTGGTCGCACCCGCGGTGCTCACGGTCGTCGGCGGCGGCATCGCACCGGCGCCGGCGGGTGCCGTCTACAACGACGGCGGGATGATCGGTTTCGGCAGCGTGAGCACGAACGCTCCGGACATGCCGCAGCCTCTCAACTCACCAGTCTTCTCCGGCACCGCCACGCCCGACGGGAACGGCTACATCCTGGCCAGTGCCGACGGCGGCGTCTTCGCGTTCGGCGACGCGACCTTCGAAGGCTCCGCGGGTGCCTTGCCCCTGCAGGGACCGATCGTCGCGGAGTCCACGACGCGCGATGCCAAGGGGTACTGGCTCGGTGCGCTCGACGGCGGCGTCTTCGCCTACGGCGACGCCCAGTTCTACGGCTCGATGGGCGGACAGCACCTCAACCAGCCGATCGTCGGCATGGCGGCCACGCCCGACGGGAACGGCTACTGGCTCGTGGCCGCGGATGGCGGGATCTTCTCGTACGGAGACGCGCAGTTCTACGGCAGCACAGGCGCCATCACGCTCAACTCGCCCATCGTCGGCATGGCGTCGACACGCGACGGCAAGGGCTACTGGCTCGTCGCGGCCGACGGCGGCATCTTCAACTACGGCGACGCACTCTTCGAGGGTTCGGCCGGCAACGAAGACCTGCCCGATCCCGCGATCGGCATGGTGGCATCACCCGACGGCGCGGGCTACCTCATCGCGACCCAGAACGGCGTCGTGCTGCCCTATGGCGACGCGCAGGCTTTCGGCGGCCTCAGCCTCGACCCGACGGCGACCCAGATCTCGGCCATCATCGGCAACAACCACGGCACGGGCTACTGGCTGCTCGATCCGCAGGCCTGGCAGTACAGCTTCTCGACCGCGACGCCCGAACCGAAATTCCCCGGGTCGGACACGATCGCCGCCGCGGTGGCGAGCCAGATCCAGCCGGATCCGGACACGCAGGGGGCGTACTGCAACCCGTACGGGCCGTGCGAGCAGTGGTGCGCGCTGTTTGCCACCTGGGCCTGGGAGCAAGCCGGCATCCCCATCCCCCGGTATGCCTTTACCGGTGACATCTGGGGCTGGGCCGCCGCACACGGCGCCCTGCTCCCGCCGAGCGCGATGCCGGCCGTGGGTGACGCGGTGCTCTACGGCACGGGGCCGCAGAACGCGTTCACCTCGGTGCACGTGGCGATCGTGACGCAGGTCTGGCCCGACGACGCCATCATGACCGTCGGGGGCGACTCGGGCCCCGGCCGCGACGGGTACCTCTCGGTCGCGCTTAACGGCCCGTTCCTGCCGATTGACTCGGGCAGTTACAACGGCACACCGATCTACGCCTTCGCGCAGCCGTAGGCGCACCTCCGCTCCGTTGCCTTAGGCTCGTGCCCGGAGGTTCATCCGTGCCCGTCTACGACTACCGCTGCTCGACCTGTCACGCCCTCTTCGACGAGCGGCGGCCCATGGCCGACGCCGACGCGCCGGCCACCTGTCCCGATGGCCACGTCGGGGCACGCCGCCTGTTTCCCGTTTTCGCCACCACCGGCCGGGCCACCGAGCCCGCGGGTGGGATGTGCGGTGCGCCAGTCGCCGGCGGTTGCGGCAGCGGCTGCGCCTGCTGCTGAGCTCGCACGCCATGTCGCTCAGCTCGATGGACGACTACCCCGTCCACCAGGCGTCGGAGTTCATCGCGCACCCTGCCACCAGCGATCGCAATTTCTACGACCGCTACTACTTCAACATGCACCCGCGCGACGACGACTGGTTCGCCATCTTCGGGATGGGGCAGTACCCGAACCTCGGTGTGGTCGACGCCTTCATCGACGTGCGGCTGGGGGGCTCCCAGCACATCGTGCGATCGTCGGCACCCCTGCGCGACCGGGGTGACATCTCGGTGGGACCGTTCCGGATCGAAATCGTCGAGCCGCTGCGCAAGCTGCGGGTGATCCTCGAGCCGACCGAGGACCGCGTCGCGATGGACGTGACCTGGGAAGGCCACATCCCGGCGGTCGAGGAGCCCCGCCAGTACCTGCGCTCGAAGGGCAGGGTCGTCTTCGACACCCAACGCCTGGCCCAGACGGGCTTCTGGTCGGGCACCCTGTCCGCCGGCGGCAACGACCTGGCCGTGACGCCCGACCGCTGTTGGGGGACCCGGGACCGCTCGTGGGGGGTGCGCCCGGTCGGCGAGCCCGAGAGCGACGGCATCCGCCAGGGCGAGCTGGTCCTGGGCGGGATGTGGAACTACTTCCCGATGCAGTTCGACGACCACGCCATCATGTACATCTGCCACGAGCGCGACGACGGGGAGCGTCCGCTCGTCCAGTCCGAGCGGGTGTGGGTTGACCCGGCGAAGGGTGTCGAGGACCTCGGTCCGGCCCTGCACGAGCACCACCTGATCCCCGGCACCCGCATCATCGACCGCTCGGTCGTCCGTTTCCCGGAAGTGGACATCGAGATCGCCTGCCGGTCCATCCTGCCCAATTTCGTGTCGGTGGGCACCGGCTATGGCATCGACGCCGACTGGCGCCACGGGATGTACCACGGTCCCGAGACGGTGACCCAGGGCCTCGTCCTGTCGGTCGAGGAGATCAAGGGCCTGGCTCAGTACGGCATCGTCGACCACGTGGCCGAGTTCTCCTACAACGACCAGGTGGGCTACGGCCTGCTCGAGCACGGCTTCTTCGGGGCCTTCAGCCGTTACGGCCTCATGGACGGGGCCATGGGCGCGCCCGACAACTAGACGCGCGCTCCGCCGCCGCCCGAGTTTGAGAGCGCCGGGGGCATGCGAAGATGAGGGATGCCCGACGCTGTCCGCGTGCTCGCCGACCGGCTCCAGGCCGCCTTCGACACGGTGTTACCCGGCGCCGATCCCGTCCTGCGCCCGTCGGACCGCGCCGACTTCCAGGCCAACGGCGCTCTGCCGCTGGGCAAGCAGCTGGGCCGGCCGCCGCGCGAGGTGGCGGAACAGGTGGTGGTCGCGGCCGACCTCGAGGGCGTCTGCTCAGTCGTGGAGGTGAGCGGACCAGGGTTCATCAATCTCACCCTGTCCGACGACTTCATCGCCTCGCGAGTGGCGGAGGTCTCCGCCGACCCCCGGCTCGGGGTCGCGGCGCCGACGACGCCACAGACCGTCCTCATCGACTACTCCTCGCCCAACGTGGCCAAAGAGATGCACGTCGGGCACCTGCGGACCACGGTCATCGGCGACGCCCTGGCTCGCGTCCTGCGCTTCCTGGGTCACACCGTCCTCCGCGAGAACCACATCGGCGACTGGGGGACGCCCTTCGGCATGCTCATCGAGCACCTGCTCGACGTGGACGGCGCCGCGAATGCGGAGTCCTTCAGCGTGCGCGACCTCAACGAGTTCTACGCGGCGGCCCGCGTCCAGTTCGACAACGACCCCGAGTTCGCGGAGCGCAGCCGCCGCCGCGTCGTGCTGCTCCAGAGCGGCGACCCCGAGACGATGCGACTGTGGCACATCTTCGTCGCCGAGAGCATGCGACACGCCCAACAGGTGTACGCGATGCTCGGCGTGCTGCTCACCGAAGAGGACACGGTCGGTGAGAGCTTCTACAACCCGTTGCTGCCGGTCGTCGTCGATGAGCTGACGGAAAAGGGCCTGCTGGTCGAGGACCACGGCGCGCTGTGTGTGTTCCCCGACGGGTTCTCCAATCGCCAGGGCGATCCACTGCCGCTCATCGTCCGCAAGTCGGACGGCGGCTACGGGTACCCGGCGACCGACCTGGCGGCGGTGCGTGACCGGACGGGCCGCCTGGGCGCCGAGCGCCTGCTCTACGTGGTCGGCGCCGAGCAGTCGCTGCATCTGCGGATGGTCTTCGCCGTGTCCGCCTTGGCGGGCTACCTGCGCGAGGTCTCGGACGCCGCCCACGTCGCGTTCGGCCTCGTCCTCGGCACCGACGGCAAGAAACTTGCCAGCCGCGGTGGCGGCTCCGAGCGCCTGGTGGACCTGCTCTCGGAGGGGGTCGAGCGGGCAGCGAACGCGTTGAAAGACCGCGACCGCGAGACCGACCTCTCGCCCGACCGGCAGGCCGCCGTGGCGCGAGCGCTCGGCATCGGCGCCATCAAGTACGCCGACCTGTCGACGGAGCCGATGCGCGACTACGTCTTCGATTGGGACCGCATGCTGGCCTTCGAGGGCAACACGGGCCCGTACCTCCAGTACGCGCACGCCCGCATCCGTTCGATCTTCCGGCGCGCCGAGGCGGACCCGCCGCAGGCCGGCTTCACGCCGCGGCTCGACGAGGCACCCGAGCGCGCCCTGGCGTTGCACCTCCTGCGGTTCGGTGAGGCGGTCGAGGCCACGGCCGAGTACCTCAGCCCGTCCAAGCTCTGCACCTACCTCTTCGACCTCGCCACCATCTTCACGACGTTCTACGAGGCCTGCCGCGTGCTCGTGGACGACGAGGACGTCCGGGCCTCGCGGCTGGCGCTGTGCGACCTCACGGCACGGGTGCTCGAACAGGGCCTCTCGCTACTGGGCATGGAGGCGCCCGCGCAAATGTGACCAGGGCGGGAGCGGACCCTATCCTCTGGCCCGCAGACACGACCCTCAAGGAGCGGCAGAGAGATGGATCTGAACGGCACGTCGGCAATCGTCACCGGAGGCGCCTCGGGGCTGGGTGAGGCCACCGCGCGCCTCCTGGCCGAGCGCGGCGTCCACGTGGTCGTCGCCGACCTCCAGGCGGACAAGGGGGAGCCGCTGGCCAAGGAGCTGGGTGGGCTCTTCGTGCAGACCGACGTCACGAACACCGAGCAGGTCATCAGCGCGGTCGAGGCGGCCATCGAGATGGCGCCGCTCAAGTCCCTCGTCAACTGCGCCGGCATCGGATGGGCCACCCGCACAATTGGCAAGGACGGGGACTACGCGTCGGCGCACGACCTCGATCTCTACCGCCGCGTGATCGAGATCAACCTCATCGGCACGTTCAACTGCGTCCGCCTGGCGGCGACCAAGATGAGCCTGAACGAGCCCGACGCCGACGGCGCCCGGGGCGCCATCGTCAACACCTCGTCGGTGGCGGGGGAGGACGGCCAGATCGGCCAGGCCGCCTATTCGTCGTCGAAGGGTGGCGTGATCGGGATGACCCTGCCGGTGGCTCGTGACCTCGCCGTCGTCGGCATCCGGGTCAACACGATCCTGCCCGGGCTCATCGACACGCCGATCTACGGCGCGGGCGAGGGCTCCGATCAGTTCAAGAGCAAGCTGGCGCAGGACGTCCTGTTCCCGCACCGCCTGGGCTATCCGAGCGAGTTCGCCACGCTCGCCGTCGAACTGCTCAGCAACTCGTACATGAACGCGGAGTCCATCCGGCTCGACGCCGGCATCCGGATGCAGCCGAAGTAACGACAGGGCGGGGGAGGGCACGACGATGATCGACCCGGAGCTGGAGGCCGTCCTCGAATTCATGCCGGTCATCGACCTCGACGACCCGGTCGAGGCGCGCCGCGAGTTCGAGAAGCTGATCGTCGCCATGCGGACCCCGATGCCCGAGGAGGAGCTGCTGGACATCGAGGACCGCATGATCCCGGGCTGGGAGGGCGACCCCGACGTTTCCGTGCGGGTCTACCGGCCGAAGGCGATGGTTGCCGCGGAAACGGGCACGACGGTGCCTGGGATCCTCCAGATCCACGGCGGGGGCTTCATCGTCGGGAGCGTGGAGGCCGAGCATGCGGGCGCGGTGCTCACGGCGGCCAACCTCGGTGCAGTGCTCGTATCGGTGGAGTACCGCCTGGCACCCGAGGACCCGTACCCGGCGGGACTGCACGACTGCTACGCGGCGCTGTCCTTCTTACACGCAGAGGCGGGTGCGCTCGGCGTGGACCCAGGGCGCATCGCGCTAACGGG
>DASXBZ010000044.1:0-10626 GCA_036491435.1 Acidimicrobiales bacterium | reverse complement strand
CATCGTCCTGCTCTACGCCGGGTTCATCGCGATCTTGTTCGCCCTGCTGCACAGCCTCGTGCTGATCCTGATCATCGGGTTCGGCCTCTTGTTCTGCCAGTACTGGTTCAGCGCCAAGATCGCCATGTACGCCATGCACGCGAAGGAAGTCACGCCCGAGCAGGCGCCCGAGCTCCACGGGGTCGTCGACCGCCTGTGCGCGTTGGCCGACATGCCCAAGCCGAAAGTGGCGATCGCGACGACCGACATCCCGAACGCCTTCGCCACCGGCCGGAGCCCCAAGTCGGCAGTCGTGTGTGTCACGACCGGCCTGTTGCGGCGGCTCGACGAGCCCGAGGTCGAAGCGGTGCTCGCGCACGAGATCTCGCACGTGGCCCACCGCGACGTGGCCGTCATGACCATCGCCAGCGGCCTCGGGTTGATCGCGGGGCTCTTGACCCGGGTGATGTTCTACTCGGAGATCTTTGGCGGCGGCGGCAACAACAACAACAGCGGCAGCCAGGTCGCGTTGATCGAGACGCTGATCCTGCTCGTGTCGGTCGTCGTCTACTTCATCAGCTTCCTCTTGACGATGGCGCTGTCCCGGTACCGGGAGTTGGCGGCAGACCGCTCGGGCGCGATCCTGATCGGCCGGCCTTCGCTGCTGGCATCGGCGCTGGTGAAGATCACCGGCGAGATGGGCCGCATCCCGACCAAGGACCTGCGGGCCGCCGAGCCGTTCAACGCCTTCTTCTTCACCCCGGCCGTGTCCAGCGGTGCCACGCAGGGCGGCGGGGGCGGGTTCAGCTTCGGCCAGCTGTTCCGGACCCACCCCACGCTCGAGAAGCGGCTGGCGCAGCTCGAGCAGCTCGAGCACCAGCTCGGCCAGACCGGCTCCAGCCCGACGGTCTGAGCGTCGCTGTTGGTTAGGCGGCCGGTCCCGGCCTTCGGGTCTGGGCGGACTGGTTGGTCTGGGTGGTCTCACCGGGCCGATTGCCGGAAGCACGGCCCGAGGCGCTAGAACGGCGGACAGCCATGGGCCTCTTCGACACCATCCTCGGCCGCACGAAGCCCGTCCGGGCCAACCTCGACGCCCTCTTCGCGCTGCCCACCGCCTCGCTCACGCTGCAGAGCGCCGGTGGCCTCGTGACCTCGGGCCACGCCGGCGTGTGCTGGAAGCCACCGCCGGGCCAAGCGGTGGCCGACGCCGAGAAGGAGATCTCCGAACTGGTCGGCCAGGAGTTCACGCACACGACGGACTCCTTCGACTACGGCTGGCTCCTCCTCGACGACCCCGACCTCGACGAGCTCGTCACCAAGATCCACATGGCGAACTCCACGCTGCAGGACAACGGCTGGAGCCCGCAGCTGTTGTGCTCGGCGTTCGGCTTCGTGCCGGGGACGGACGCGCCGTCTGACGCAAAGCCGTTCCGCCTCATCTACCTGTTCAAGCGCGGGACCTTCTACCCGTTCGCGCCCGTGGATGCGTCGAAGGAACGGCGCGACACCGAGCTGGAGTTGCGGATCCGCACCATGGTCGGCGCCGACCTTCCCGTCGAGTCGGACCTGTCGCGCTGGTTCCCCCTGTGGGACATGCCCGTCTCGTGAGCTCCACGGCCTCGGACCAGGACCGGCTGGAGCGGCTGATCGCGCTCGAGGGGGCGGTCAACTTCCGCGACCTCGGAGGCTACGACGCCGGCGACGGCATGCGCACACGCTGGCGCACCTTGTTCCGGGCCGACGGACTGGGCGACCTGACGGAGGCCGACTTCGCCACGATGCGCGCCCTCGGCATCCGCACCGTGATCGACCTGCGCTCGGCAGAGGAGCTCGAGCGGGGGCGCTTCGACGTCGACGCGCACCCGGTGACCTTCCACCACTTCCCCATCATCGAGAAACTGCCCGATGCCGATGCGTTCGACAAGCAGCCGGGCCTGCTGGGTACCCAGTATCTCGACATGGTGCGCGACGCCGGTGCGTCGTTCGTGTCGGTGCTCGAGATCCTCGCCTCCCCCGGTTCGCTGCCGGCGGTCTTCCACTGCACCGCCGGCAAGGATCGCACGGGCGTGTTGTCCGCGATCGTTCTGTCGCTCCTCGGTGTCGACGAGCCGACCGTGGTCGCCGATTACGCGCTGAGCGGCGCCGCGATGACCCGGCTACGCGCCAAGATCATCGTGAAGTACCCCGACAGCCGGGAGACGATCGAGGGACTCACGGACGTCTTCTCGGCCGAGCCGGCCCAGATGGAGGCCTTGTTGGACCACCTGCGGGCGACGTTCGGATCGGTCGACGCCTACGTGGCGGGGCTCGGTGCCGGTCCCCCGCTGATCGCCGCGCTGCGGGCGGCGCTGCTGGAGCCTTCGGCTTCGGCTTAGACGTCCGGCCGCAGCCGGTCGATGGCGCCGGCCATGGCCAGGTCGAGCAGCGTGATGCCGCCCGAGTCGTGCGTGGTCAACACGAGGCGCACCTTGTTGTAGCGGATGTCGATGTCGGGGTGGTGGTTGGCCGCCTCGGCGGCGTCGCCCACCGAACGCACGAAGTCGAGCGCGGCGGCGAAGTCGTGCAGCTTCACCGTCGTCGTGAGCTCGTCGCCTTCGCGGGTCCAGTGCAATCCTTGCTCCTCGAGCGCGGCGTCGACCTCGGATGGCGTCAGCATCGGCTCGCTCACGGGTGCGTCATGTCCTCGGGGCGCACGGCCTGGTCGAACTCCTCGCCCGTCAGCAGGCCCAGCTCGAGGGCCGCCTCGCGCAGTGTGGTGTGCTCGTTGTGCGCCTTCTTGGCGACCTTCGCCGCGTTGTCGTAGCCGATGATCGGGTTGAGCGCGGTCACGAGCATCAGCGAGTTCCGCAGATGCCGGTCGATCTGCTCGTAGTCGGGCTTGAGCCCCTCGACGCAGAACTCGCGGAAGCCACGGCAGGCGCCGGTCAACAGCGCGATCGACTGCAGCACGTTGTAGGCGATCACCGGCTTGCAGACGTTCAGCTCGAGGTTGCCCCGGCTGCCCGCCGACGTGACGGCGACGTCGTTGCCGATGACCTGGATGCCGACCATGATCATGGCCTCGCACTGCGTCGGGTTGACCTTGCCCGGCATGATCGACGAGCCCGGCTCGTTCTCGGGAAGCCGCAGCTCGCCCAGGCCGCTGCGCGGTCCCGAGCCCAGCCAGCGCAGGTCGTCGGCGATCTTCATGAGCGAGACGGCGAGGGTCTTGAGGGCCCCGTGCGTGAAGACGAGCGAGTCGTGCGCCGCCAGGGCGGCGAACTTGTTCGGCGCCGTGACGAAAGGCAGCCCCGTCGCCTCCGCGATGGCCTTGGCCACCCGCTCGGCGAACTCGGGGTGCGTGTTGAGGCCCGTGCCCACGGCCGAGCCGCCGATCGCCAGTTCGTACACCCCGGGCATCGTCTGCTCGATCCGCGCGATGTCCTCCGTGAGCTGGGACACGTACCCCGAGAACTCCTGGCCCAGCGTGAGCGGCACGGCGTCCATCAGGTGTGTGCGGCCGATCTTCGTGACGTCCGCGTACTCCTCTGCCTTGACGACCAGCGCGTCGCGCAGCGCAGTCACCGACGGGAGCAGCCGGTGCACGATCTCCTCGGCCACCGCAATGTTGATGGCGGTCGGGAACGTGTCGTTGGACGACTGCGACATGTTGACGTGGTCGTTGGGGTGGACGGGTTGTTTGGAACCCATGACCCCACCGGCGAGCTCGATGGCCCGGTTGGAGATGACCTCGTTGGCGTTCATGTTCGTCTGCGTGCCGCTGCCCGTCTGCCAGATCCGCAAGGGGAAGTGGTCGTCGAGGGCGCCCTTGGCGACCTCACCCGCGGCCTGCTCGATCAGCCCGGCCAGCGTGTCGTCGAGCTTGCCCAGGTCGCGGTTCACCGACGCCGAGGCGCCCTTCAGGATGCCGAAGGCCCGGATCAACGACTTCGGCATCGTCTCGATGCCGATGTCGAAATGGTGCAGCGACCGCTGTGTCTGCGCCCCCCAGTAGCGGTCGGCGGGGACCTCGATCTCCCCCATGCTGTCGCTTTCCACCCGTGTGTTCGTCACAGATTCAGCTTAGGACCGGGGCCGGAGGAGGCATCGCCGGGCGCAATCCGCCAGCAAGCCGCTCATGCCGTCGGGGACGTGGTCCCTCCGGTCGCAGTCGGCGCCACCCAGTCCAGCTCGGGCAGGCTGAGCGCGATGGCACGCCCGAGGTCCATGGTCTCGTGCGACGGCTCGACCCCGACCTCGTCCTTCAGCATCTGATAGAGCCGGTGGAACACTCGCGGGGCCTCGGCCGGTTGCCCGTCCCGGTACAGCGCGAGCATGAGCTGACGCCAACGGCGTTCGCGGCGGGATGTTCGCCTACGGCGACGCCGGCTTCTACGGGTCGACCGGCAGCATCGTCCTGAACCAGCCCGTCGTGGGTATGGCGGCCGCGCCTGACGGCAACGGCTACTGGTTCGCCGCCACCGACGGCGGGGTGTTCAGCTGCGGCTCGGCCGGCTTCGCCGGCAGCCTCGGCAGGACGGGCGTCACCGACGTCGCCGGGATCTCGCTCGGCATCTGAGTTAGGTGCTCATCGGCCACCATCGGCCGAACGCCCGGTGAAGGAGGGCCCCCAATGGGGCCCTCCTTCCGCGTCCTCAGGTCGTTGAGCAGAACGCGGACGGAAGACCCCCACGCCTATCCCGGCGGGTGGTCGTTCGGGCAGTCTCCGGGCGGGTCGTTGAAGTTCGGGTCCGACGTCCAGGAACCCTGGGACCAGTCCCCGGTCGTGGGAGCGAGCCCGAAGACCTGCGTCATGTCCGCCAGCAGCGCCGCGCCGTAGCGGGCGCTGCCCTCGGGGCACAGGTGGACCTTGTCCAACCGGCGCACCCGGAGCCACGCCGACTTCGGCGCCTTGGGGTCGCCTTCGGGCGGCAACCACGGCGAGTACCGGCCGTCGAGCAGGACCGAGTCCGCCAGCGGGAAGTACATCACCCGGCCCGGGAAGTCCTTGGCCATCTGCTTGGCGACGTTGTTCCATGCCACGACCCCCGCCGTGCGCGCCGCGTTGTAGGCCGCCGTCGTTTGACCGTTCACGCCCGCGATCGGCCCCGACTGCGGGAACTGGGTGAAGATCACGCCCTCGACGCCGTTGCCCGGCGTGAGCATGGTGGCGACCGCGTTGCGCAGCAGGGCCGTGTAGGCGACGGGATCGTGCAGGGCGTTGGGCGTCGTCGGGCCGTACTGGTCCCAGCTCCACGAGGCTACGACCAACTGCGCCCGGGTCTGCGCGATGAGGTTCGGCAGCGACGTGTGCCAGTTGGTGGCGGTCGTGAGGCCGAAACCGTCGATGGTGCGGGTGGCGACCGTGGTCTCGCCCGTCGCGCCGAGCGCGGCGGTGATCCCATAGGACGCGTCGTGCATCACCGAGTCGCCGAGCACCATGACGCGCAACGGGTCGGCGTGCGACGGCGCCACCGCGAGATGGATCGGCACCTGCCCCGCGAACCCGCCCGCCCCCGATACCGCCGACTGCGTGCCGCTACCGCCCGACGGCAGGCGCGACGTGTGCGCCACGGTCGTCGGGTCCGCCACGGCCGGGAAGGTCGCCACGACGATGAGGACGGCGCTCAGCACGCCGGCCAACGGTGCGCCCCAGTAGCGGACCCAGCCGTGCAGGTGGGCCAGACGGATCGGGCGCTCCACGAGGTAGTAGCTGGCCGTCGACAGCGCCAGGGTCACGATGATCCGCAGGATGTTCAACGGCCACGCTGACAGCCCGGTCCGCGTGCCGTTGAGGTACACGATCACGGGCCAGTGCCACAGATAGATGCCGTACGAGATCGTGCCGATGAAGTGGAGCGGTCGCCACGCCAGCCCCCGGCCGAACCATCCCGCTTCCGAGAGCCGGGCGTCCGCCACCACCAGTCCGCCCAGCGCCGCGCACAACAGGAACCCGCCCTCGAACATGAAATTCGTCGGCTCGCCCGCCCTGGTGCTCCCCGTTGCCCAGCCCGTGCCCGCGGTCACCCAGAACGCCAGCAGCGCCACACCCGCCAGCGGGGCCACCACGTGCAGCGTCCGACGCGCCCGTGCGTCGGGCTGCGGGCGCGCCGCCGCGATGAAGGCGATGGTCGCCCCGGCCATCAAATCGAACAGCCGGGTGTCCGTGCCGTAGTACACCCGTGACGGGTCCGCACCCGGCGTGAACATGACCGCCATCAAGATGCTCGACAGCACCCCCAGCCCCACGCACAAGAACGCGCCCGTCCGCCGCCAGCCTCGTCGCCCGAACCGGAACAGCACCAGCAGCACCAACGGCCACACCAGATAGAACTGCTCCTCGATCGCCAGCGACCACGTGTGCTGCAGCGGCGACGGCGTCGAGAACTGTGCGAAGTACGACTGGTGCACGAAGATCGAATGCCAGTTGTTGACATACAACAGCGACGAGATCGCATCCCCCCGCAACCCCGACAGGTCGACCAACCCGTTCGCCCCCGGCCCACCCCACAGCCCGTTCAACACCAAATACACGGCCAGCGCGATCACCACCAAGAACAGCGCCGGCAACAGCCGCCGCGCCCGCCGCCCCCAGAACGCCCCCAGACTGATCCGCCCCTTCCCGACCCACTCCTCGAGCAACAACGTCGTGATCAAGAATCCCGACAGCACGAAGAAGAGGTCGACCCCCAAATACCCGCCCCGCGCCCACCCCAACTGCAAGTGGTACGCCACGACCCCGATGACCGCCACACCCCGCAACCCGTTCAGCGCCGGCAGGTGCCGCCCCGTGACGGCCCACTCCCCCGTCGCGGCGACCCGCCCTTCCTGCCGCTCGGCGAGCGCCGTCTGCACGTCCGTCACACGCGCTCCAACCGCAACACCGCGGCGCCCCCCGCCTCTTCGCGCACGACGACCATGTCGGCCAACGCCGCGCTCCCGCCGGCCTCGTCACGGGCGCCGGGCCCGGTCAGGTCCAGCGCGACCAGCGGGCTGGCATCGCCCGCCGGTCTCGGACGGTTGAGCGCGTCAACGACCGGGTACACGGGCCCCTCACTCGTCGCCGTGCCCTCCCGCCACATCGCCCGACAGATCCTGATCGCCTCGTCCAACCCCTCCCCGAAGGGCGGACCGAAACACAGCACCGTCCGGCCTCCGTCCACGTGGTCCAGGCTCGTCGCCTCTCGGGCCAACAAGGCAGGGTGCCGCCCGTCCTCGCCCAGCACGACCCGAGCCGCCAGCGTCAGCCCAGGGACGGCGTCGCCCAGCCCTGCCAGCAACACGAAGGGGTCACCCAGCGGCCCCGAGCCGACCATGACGGCCTCGACGCCCTCCTCCTTCGCCCGTACGGCCTCGGCCCGTAGTGAGCCGACGTCGTTGGCTTGCAAAAACCTGAGTGGGCCACCGTCCACGGCCAGGCAGGATACGGCCCCTGACACCCCCTCCCCGTGTCGTCCCAGGTCAAACCCGCTCCCACCAACCCCCTAGGTCACGGGCCAGCCCTGCCTGCGCCAGCCGCTCGAGACCCCCGCACAGCTCGGCGAATTCCAAGCCCGTGATCCGGACCAGCTCGTCCAGCGAGGTCGGCTCAAAGGTCAGGGCGTCATAGAGCGTCTTTTCCGAGGGCGGCAGCTCGTCGCCGACTTGTGCCGGCTTTGGTTTCTTGGGAATCGCGACATGAGCACCCTGCAGCGAGAGCGCCACCAGGATGTCCGTGGCCGAACACACGGGAAACGCACCTTCCGCCATCAGAGCGTTCGTACCCTCGGACGCGACGCTGCGGATCGAACCCGGAACCGCACCGACCGTCTTGTCGAGAGTCATTGCTGCATCGACCGTATGGCGCGAGCCACTGTGATGACGGCTTTCCACGACGACAACGACGTCGCTGAGGGCTGCCATGAGTCGGTTGCGGACCGGGAACCGCCACTTCTCTGTTCGCCCGCCCGCGGGTGATTCCGAGACGACGACACCCAATTCGCTCACTCGTTGCCAGAGCCGTGCGTGCCGGCGTGGATAGGGCTCATCGACGCCACCTGCCACCACGGCGACGGGCGGAGCTCCGGCCCCGCATGCCCCCTCATGAGCCGCCCCGTCGATTCCGAGAGCGAGTCCAGAGACGATGCTGACCTCAGCAGCCGAGAGGTCGGCGGCGAGCTGCGCGGCCACTCCGATCCCATATCGAGTCGGTGATCGTGTCCCCACGAGCGCCACGGTCGGGTGGGAATTCAACACGGCGGGGTTACCACGGCAGAACAGCACGGCCGGAGCAAATGGCAGATCGCGGAGACGCTTGGGGTACTCAGGGTGACTTTGGAGGACAACGGTGATCCCGAGGTCACAGTGATGACGCCACTGCCGCTCTAATTCTTCGCGGGCGTCGTCCTTTCCTCCGGTGATGCCCACCCATGCCTCCGCGGGAGAGCCTCCGCCAGTCGTTAGCTCGCGCAGCTTGGCGGGACCCACCTTGGGGAACAGCGCGAGCGCAATCGCATAGGCCTCGTCGGGCAGTTCGTTCATGCAATCACCGCCGTTCTCCCCGCCCTCATCCTGAGTGCCTCAGAGACATGATTGAAAGCCACGATGTCTTCTCCTTCCAGGTCGGCCATCGTTTGTGCGACGCGTTTGACCTTGACGAAACCGCGCGCACTCAGAGCGCCCTCTCGCAGCTTTTGACGGAGCGACTCGCTGGCTTCGTCTGTCAGCACAGGTTCCTGGTCCCCTCGCGTCGCGGCTCTCAGTCGCGCCCGCAGGACACGGGCCGCGACATTCGCCGAGGCCTCACCGGGCACCTCGGACAGCAATTCATCAGCCGTGGGTCGGCAGATGGGTACGACCAAGTCGAAGCGGTCCAGGAGCGGAGCAGAGATGCGGCGGCGGTAACGAGCCCGAATGACAACCGAACACTTGCAAGCGCCGTCGAACACCCCCTCACCACACGGACATGGGTTCATTGCAGCGACAAGAAGGAAGTCCGCAGGAAAGGTGACGGCGCCACCGGCCCGGTTGATTCGGATCAACCCTTCTTCGAGCGGCTGCCGCAGCGCTTCGAGCGCGGCGATCGAGAACTCACCCAATTCGTCGAGAAACAAGATCCCATGGGTTGCCAAACTCACTTCGCCGGGGCGAAAGGAGAGGTTGCCGCCACCGACGAGCGAAACGATTGTGGCCTGATGATGAGGCGCTCGGAACGGCGGCCGGTCAAGCAATCCTCCCTCGGGCAGAGCTCCCCCAGCGCTCGAGTGCACACGGGACACCCTCAGGGCCTCTTCCTTGCTGAGAGGCGGGAGGACGCTTGGCAGCCGCTCGGCCAACATGGTCTTGCCCGAACCCGGAGGACCGACCAACAGCAGGTGATGTCTCCCGGCTGCAGCGACTTCGAGCGCCCTCCGACCGACGAGCTGGCCTCGGATCTCCGACAGATCGGGACCCTTTGGTGCACTGACCGCAGCCACGGCCTCGGGTGGCGACGGCCATGCCGCCTGTCGGCGTAGTACCAACACCAGCTCCGAAAGCGTGGCCACCCCGTGCACCCCGTCGCCTCGAACCAAGGCCGCCTCATGGACGTCAACTAACGGAACCACCAGGCCCGGCGACCTCGCCGCTTCAGCAAGGGCGAGCATCCCAGGTACGTGGCGTAATGATCCGTTGAGGCCGAGCTCGCCGCAGAAGGCCAGGCCGTCAGTGCAATCGGGCGGGAGATCACCCGTCGCCACCAATAACCCGACGGCGATCGGGAGATCAAGACCAGCACCGGCTTTGCGGACGCCTGAGGGCGCCAGATTCACGGTGACCCGGGACATTGGCCAGGACAAGCCACTTGAAAGCACGGCCGCTCGCACGCGGTCACGCGCTTCCCGCACTGCAGCATCGGGAAGACCCACGATGGTGAATCCGGGCAGGCCATTTGAGACTTGAACTTCGACGGAGACGGCACAACCGATGGCGCCACTCAACGTCGCGGAGGTAATCGCCGCCAACATGCCCAATGAACGGTCGGCGGTCGACCGTGGGAGGTCCTCCCGGAAATATTTTTCCCCGCCGTCGCACCACGGCGAAGCGCGGGCCTCGCGCGTCGGTGTATATGTCAGAAATGGCGTTCCGCGTCTACGTGTATACGCGCGACAGAAACCCGCGTATACACGTAGACGGAAGGTCCTACCCCTCGCGTGGTCGCTCTCAGAGGAAGGTCGCGGCGCCGTTCATATCGACCAAAACGTGCTCCGCCGCTTTCTCTACATAGGGCGTTTCCAACGGAACACCGGATTTCTCCCGTATACACCCACGCGCGAGACTGCCGACCCGCAGATCGCCGTATTTGAACTCCGGATCCGGATCGAGGGCGGACCAGAATCTCCGAATGCCGCTCAGTCCTGCGGCGGCAACTCCTGGGTCGGCGGCTTTGCCGGCGTGGCCACCGGCGGCGCACTCCCGTTGCCGGTGGTATCCAGGTCTTCGTTGCGAAGCGTGGACAAGAGGACCTCTGCCGCACCCATCAGGCTGGCTGCCTCGTAGGGCACCACGACCTTGGCGTTGTTCGAGGCAGCGATGTCTTGGAGGGCCCGCAGCTGCAACACGGCCAACGTGCGGGGATTGATCGTCGCCGTGTCGATGGCGGTCAACCGGGAAGCCTCGCCGGCACCGCGGAGTTCGAGCGCCTTCTTCTCA
>DASXBZ010000043.1:0-5514 GCA_036491435.1 Acidimicrobiales bacterium | reverse complement strand
GCTTGACGCCGAGGCGCTGCGCGTTGGAGTCACGGCCGTTGCGGGTGGACCCGCCTCCCTTGGTCTTTGACATCTCGGACTCCTCGTCTTCCCGGCTGTCGGGGCTGGCTCGAACTACTTGGCCGTGATGGCCGTGATCTCGATGGTGGCGTAGTGCTGCCGGTGGCCCCAGCGGCGCCGCTGGTTCGACTTGGACTTGTAGGTCATGGCGTTGATCTTGGGGCCCTTCTCCTCACCCACGACCTTCGCCTTCACCGAGGCGCCGGCCAGCTGTTCGGGCGTGGCCAGCACTGTCGAGCCGTCCACCACGAGGACCGGCTCGAGGGACACCTCGGCGCCCACCGCCTCGCCCAGCAGCTCGACGCGGACGCGCTGGCCCTCGGCCACGCGTTCCTGCTTCCCTCCGGACCTGATCACGGCATACATAAGCCGCAAATCCTAGCGCATCAGCGCAGGACGGAATCGTCGAGGGTGACTCCCCGCCCCCCGCACACCGTGCACTCGGTGGAGAGTGTCTCGAGCAGGCCCTCCGAGACCCGCTTGCGGGTCATCTCGACCAGGCCCAGCTCGGAGATGTCGAAGACCTGGGTTCGCGTCTTGTCCCGGGACAGCGCGTTGCGCAGCGCGGAGGCCACCTTGTCGCGGTTCTCCCGGACCTCCATGTCGATGAAGTCGATCACGATGATGCCGCCGATGTCCCGCAGTCGGAGCTGACGCGCCACCTCCTCGGCCGCCTCCAGGTTGTTGCGGTAGACGGTCTCCTCGAGGTTCGTCTTGCCGACGTTCTTGCCGGTGTTGACGTCGATCACTGTCAGCGCCTCGGTCCGCTCGATGATCAGCGAGCCCCCCGACGGAAGCCAAACCTTGCGATCGAGCGCCTTGTGCAGCTGCTCGTGCACGTGGTACCGCTCGAAGATCGGCAGCCCCTCCGCCTCGGCGTCGTAGTACTCGACGCGCTCGGCCAGCTCCGGGCTCACCGCAGTGACGTAGTCGCGCACCTGCTCGTACAGGGCCCGGTCGTCGATCACCACGCCGCGGTACTCCGAATTCAGCTCCTCGCGCAGGATGCGCACCGCCAGGTCCGGCTCGCGGTACAGCAAGCCCGGCGCGTTCGACTTCTTGGACTCCGCCTCGATGGCGTTCCACTGCTCCACGAGCGTCGTGACGTCACGTTGGAGCTCCTCGGCCGAGACGCCCTCCGCCGCCGTACGCACGATCATCCCGTGCCCCACCGGCTTCACCTCGTCGATGATGCGGCGCAGCCGGCGCCGCTCGTTGTCCCCCAGGCGCTTGGAGATCCCGAAGGCGCTCGAGTTGGGCACGAGGACGGCGAAGCGCCCCGGGAGCGACACCTCCTGGGTGAGCCGCGCCCCCTTGGCCCCGATCGGGTTCTTGGTCACCTGGCACAGGATCGTCTGCCCCGCCTTGAGCACGTCCTCGATCCGGGGCTGCTGCGACGGGCCTCCCTCGATGTCGTCCTTGTCGTAGCGGACGTCGCCCCGGTACAACACGGCGTTCTTGGGGATTCCGATGTCGACGAACGCGGCCTCCATTCCGGGGAGCACGTTCTGCACGCGCCCCCGGTAGACGTTCCCATCAATCTGGTTCGTGTCGTCGGCCGCCCGGGACACGTAGTGCTCGACGAGCGACCGGCCCTCGAGCATGGCGATCTGGGTCATGTGCGGCTGCACGTGCACGCAGACCAGGTACCGCCCGGTCTGGCGCGAACGCCGGTCCCGCCCCGTGCGACGCCCCCCCCGGCTGCGCCGGTCTCCCCCCTCCCCATCGTCCATCGGGTCCGAAGCGGGCCCCGCAGGACGGGAAACGTCGCTCCCGCCCTCCTTGGGCGTGGTGTCGGGTCGTACCAACGGGACGACCGGTGCGGCCGTCGCCGCCGGCTTCGGCTGCGGCGCGGCGGGCGGCGGGCGGGTGTCGCCGATCTTGGGCTTGCGGCGCGGCGGGCGCGGCGGGGCTTGAGGGCTAGCGCCCTCTGGACCCTCCGGAGGTCGGCTCTCCGGGGGTGATCCCTGCTGCGGGCCGCCACCCTCCGGACTCGGGCTGAATTCTGTCTCTGACATGAGGGGTGTCCCTCCTTGCGTCCTGTTGCGCACCGTCACCGGTCTCGGGCCGGCTCCAGGGGAGCGGCTCGAACCGTGCGCCGTCACGCTCGATCCATTGATGCGTTCGTCGGGCCCTTCCGAGCACCGCGTCGGTGCCCAAGGCCGTCATGAGGTCACCCGGCCGCACCCCCATCGGGCGCGTGGCCAATTCGGCCTGTAGGTGACCCTGGGAGCCGGTGGTCGACAGCGCCAGGATGGCCGGGCGGACGTCGTCTTCGGTCGGACGACCCTTCCGCTCCCGCCGAACCGTGAGGATCGGGGCAGCGAGCACTTTCTCCGCCCGCACCGCCAACTCCTCACCAGGCACGCTGAGCACCTCCAGCTCCCAAGTGCACGATGCTACCTCCTGCTGGAGCGAGCCCTCCGTCTCTTCGACGAATGCTGCGACCTGGACCTCGATGCCATCGGGCAGTACGGCGCTCAGGGCCGCCGGCAACTGCGCAACGGGCGTCTCCCCCGGCGGAGCCGGCCCCAGGCGGACGTCGAGGTACTCGCCGTCGGACTCGCAACCCGTAGGCAGGGCGAGCCCGAAACTGACCAACGGGTGGGGCACGAAGCCCTGTGAGTACGCGACGGGAAGGCCGCTGCGCCGGAATGCCCGCTCCCACATCCGCGCCACGTCGCGGTGGCTGGTGAAGCGGATCTTGCCCTCCTTGGAGAACCGCAGCCGCAGCCGGCGCTTCTCCTCAGGAGGCACGGCTGACGAGTTGGACCGGGATGCGATGGCCCTCGGCGAGATCCTGTCCGGTGCCTTGGCTGCCGCCTGCCGGGGGCACGGCCGACGCCACGACGTGCTCGAGGCCGAACCCGGTACACGCGCCGCAGTCGTAACAGGGCGTCCACCGGCAGTCCTCGACTGCGACGCTGGCGAGCGCGTCCTGCCAATCGCCCCACAGAAAGTCGCGGTGCAGCCCAGCCGAGATGTGATCCCACGGCAGGGCCTCGTCTTCGGCCCGGTCGCGGTGGCACACCTCGTCGAAGCTCAGCCCTTCGGCGGCCAGCGCCTCCTCCCAGAGTGCGAGGTCGAAGCGCTCGGACCACTCCTGGAATGTGCCTCCGGCACGCCACACGCGTTCGATGACGGCGCCCATCCTCCGGTCCCCCCGGCTCGCCAACCCCTCGGCCACCGAAGCCGGTGGATCGTGCCAGCGGATGGTGAGCCCCCGGGTGCGCTTGGCCTCGGCCCGGAGCAAGGCCACCTTGCGCTCCAGCTCCGCCGCAGTGTCCATGCCGAACCACTGGAACGGCGTGTGCGGCTTCGGGACGAAACCACCAACCGAAGCCACGACCGTGACCGACTTCTGATAGCGCCGCCCGATCTCCGCGCACCGTGCGCCGAGCTCGGCGATGCCGAGCACGTCCTCGTCGCGCTCGGTCGGCAACCCGATGAGGAAGTAGAGCTTCACGCGGCGCCAACCCTGGCTGAATGCCGCATCGACCGCGCCGTACAGGTCCTCCTCGGTGATCAGCTTGTTGATCACCGTGCGCATGCGCCACGTGCCACCCTCCGGCGCGAACGTGAGGCCCGTCCGACGAACCTTCTGGATCTCGGCGGCTGTCCCGACCGTGAACGCGTCCACTCGCAGTGACGGCAGGCTGACCGAGACCCGGCCATCATGGCCGGGGTCGTTGACAATGTCGCGCACCGTGTCCTCGATGCCGGAGAAGTCGGCGCTCGACAACGACGTCAGCGCGACCTCGTCGTGGCCGCTCCATTCGAGCCCGGACTGCACCATCTCGCGCACCTGTGCGGCGGGGCGCTCACGCACCGGACGAGTGATCATGCCGGCCTGGCAGAACCGGCAGCCACGCGTGCACCCGCGGAACACCTCGACGTTGAGCCGGTCGTGCACCACCTCCGTCAGCGGGACGAGCGGGCGCCGTGGGTAGGGCCATTCGGCCAGGTCGCCTACCGTTCGCTTCTGCACCTCCGCCGGCACGGCAGCGTCGCGCGGCCTGGTGCCCACCAGAGTTCCGTCCGCGTACTCGGGCTCGTAGAGCGCCGGGGCGTAGACGCCCTCGATCTCGGCCAGCGCCCGCAGTAGCTCCTCGCGGTCCCGGGACCCGCTCGTCGCCGACCTCCGCCAGGCCACGATCGCCTCGGTCATCTCCCCCACGACCTCTTCGCCGTCGCCCAGCACGAATGCGTCGACGAAGTCGGCCAGCGGCTCCGGGTTGAACGCGCAATGGCCACCCGCCACCACCAGCGCGTCGTCCGCGCCCCGGTCGGCCGCATGGATCGGCAACCCCGCCAGATCGATGAGGTTGACGACATTGGTGTACACCAACTCGGCCGAGAGGTTGAACGCCAGCACGTCGAAGGCGTCCGCGGGCAGGTGCTGCTCGACGCTGAAGAGGGGCACACCGGCTGCCCGCATCGCGGCCTCCATGTCAACCCAGGGCGCGTACGCCCGTTCGGCGACGGCATCGGCGCGCTCGTTGAGGATCTCGTAGAGAATCTGCAATCCCTGGTTGGGGAGACCGATCTCGTAGGTGTCCGGGTAGAGGAGCAGCCAGGCCACCTTGTCCGGCCCGTGCTCGGGATTCTGCGAGCCCTGTTCACCCCCGATGTAGCGAGCCGGCTTGGCCACCTTCGGCAACAGGTGCTCGATCCGGGGCCAGAGGGTCTCCATCGGCCTCCAACCGTAGATGACTGTCAGGGCCCCGCCGCCGTGGTGCTGGTGCTCGTGGCCGAGCCACTGTTCCCAGCCGGCCTGGGGCTCGTGGTCGTGGAGGTCCCGCCCGTCCCCGCCGTGGACGTCGTCGTGGTGGTCGGTTGCGAGTTGCTCGGCGGGTTCGACGGCGTGGGCGTCTTGATCGGCGAGCTGATCTCGGGCTGCTTGGCCGCGATGTAGTCGAAGATGTTGCGAACCAGCGGGGCCGCCGCCGACGCGCCGTATCCGCCCTGACCGATCACCGCGAGCACGAGGTACTGCGGGTTCGGGTTCGGCCCGAACGCCACGAACCAGCTGTTCGGCTCCTGGTTCGCTTGGTTCGACGCGGTGCCGGTCTTGCCGGCCAGGTTCCACGAGGACGGGAACCCCACGAAGTCTCCGTACGCGGTGCCGTTCTGGTTCGAGACGACGCCCTCGAGCCCTTGGAGGATGGCCGAGTAGTTCGTCGGCGAGATGGCCACGTGCCCGATCGCGTTGGGCTCGAACTTGTGGACCACCTTGCCGGTCATCGGGTTCACGACCTCCGACGCCACCTGGGGTGCATAACGGGTACCGCCGTTTGCAAAGGTGGCGTACGCGATCGCCTGTTCGATGGGCGTCAGCACGGTTGCGCCCTGGCCGAACGCCATCTCGATGTTGTCGCCGGTGAACCAGGTCGTGTTCGGAAAGGCCCCTGGTGCCTGCGCATGGAGTTTCTGTCGGACGGTCTGGCTGTCGAT
>DASXBZ010000042.1:0-14264 GCA_036491435.1 Acidimicrobiales bacterium | reverse complement strand
TCGGCCGTGAACGCCTGCTGACGTCCTGTCGTGCCGACCGGGACCGGGTCGCTCACCCGAAGGCCACGAGCCCGGAGCTCGGTCACCGCAGCGTCGAGGTCGTCGAACACGAGGGCGAAGTGCTGGCCGACGTTCTTCGGGACCTCGGCCTCGATCAGGTGCACCTGCTGCCCGCTGGCCGTGTCGAGCCAGGCTCCCGGAAACCCGAAGTCCGGCCGTGTGTGGTTTTGCACGAGCCCCATCGTCTCCGTGTAGAACGCGATGGCCCCGGGCACGTCGGGGACGTTGATGGCGATGTGGTCGACGCCGACCGGCTCCACTTTGCTCACGACAGCGAGCCTACGACGTGGCGGACGATCTCGGCCACGGCGGGCGCGGCGGCGGCGCCCACCGCGACGATCGCGGCGAGATCGCTCAACGGCGGCTCGGCCCCGGCCGCCGGGTTGGTCACCACGGCCAGGCCCAGGACGTCGACGCCGGCGGCGCGGGCCGCGATCGTCTCGAGCGCCAGCGACATGCCGACAACGTCCGCGCCCATCGTCTTGAGCATCCGGATCTCGGCCGGCGTCTCGAATTGGGGTCCCGCCAGCTGTGCGTAGACGCCGGGCCGCGCGGCCAGTGCCGCCGCCGCCGCTGGGTCCGGCGTCGCCAGGGCGGTGGCGCGCAGTGACGGCGAATAAGCGCCGACCATGTCGACGAACGCGGGCCCTTGCAGCGGGCTGCGGCCCGTCAGGTTGATGTGGTCCTCGACCACCATGACGTTCCCCGGCGCGAGGTCCTCGCGGATGCCGCCTGCTGCGGCGGTGAGGATGACGGTTGAGCAGCCAGCCGCGATCCCGGTCCGCAGCGGATGGACGGCCTCGGCAGGCTCGAGGCCTTCGTAGAGATGCCGGCGCCCGCCCAGCACGAGCAGCCGGCGTCCCGCCAGCTCCATCGACCAGCCGTGGGAGCGGTGTCCGGGCACGGTGTACGTCGGGAAGAAGGGAAGCGTGTCGAGCGGCACCCAATCTTCCTCGCCCCCGAGCAGCTCGGCGACGCCCGCCAGGCCACTTCCGAGCACCACCAGCACATCGTGATGGTCCACGCCGATGCGGCGGGCCAGCTCTCGGGCGCTGCGGTCCGCCCGCTCGGCCGCGTCGTCCATGGCCACAGGGTAGAGGGTGGTCCGGCGCGACCCGCGTAACATGCAGCGGGCATGCCACCCACCACTGCTCCACCGGTCCTGCACCCTCTCGCCCCGCTCACGGGCGACGAGATCACGGCGGCCCGCGAGATCATCTTCGCCAGCGGCCGTGCCGACGTGGCCAACGAGGTGCTGCGCTTCGCCTATATGGCCCTGTGCGACCCGCCCAAGGACCTGGTGCGAGCCTTCGACCGAGGCGACAAGGTGGACATCGACCGCCGCGTGCGTGTGGTGGTCCTCCAAGGCCCGGTCGCTGATGTGACGGAGGTCATCGTGTCGGTGACGCGCGGCGAGGTGGACCGTTGGGAGGTCGTGCCCGACGTGCGGCCGCCGCTGCAGATCGAGGAGTCGATCCTCGTGCTCGCGGCTCTGCACGAACACGCTGAGTGGAACGCCGCGCTCGACCGCCGGGGGATCGTCGACCGCTCGTTGGTCCAGATCGACCCGTGGCCGGCAGGCACGTTCGACCTCCCGCACGAGGAGGGCCGGCGGATCACCCGCTGCCTCGCCTACCTCCGGGAGTCCGCGGACGACAACGGGTACGCGCGGCCGCTCGAGGGCCTGCTCGCGTTCGTCGACATGGGCCGGGGCGAGGTGCTCGAAGTCGTCGACCTCGGGGTCGTGCCCTTCCCTCCCAAATCGGGCAGCTACTACCCCGAGCACAACGGCCCGCTCCGCACCGACCTCAAGCCGCTCGAGATCACACAGCCGGAAGGGCCGAGCTTCGAGGTCGAGGGCAACCTCGTGCGCTGGCAGAAGTGGTCAATGCGCCTCGGCATGGACCCGCTCGAGGGACTTGTCCTGTACACGGTGGGTTACGAAGACGGGGGCCGAGTGCGCCCGGTCCTCTACCGGGCCGCCGTCAGCGAGATGGTGGTGCCCTACGGCCACCCGGGCCCGATGCACGCCTGGAAGAGCGCGTTCGACACCGGCGAGTGGGGCCTGGGCCGCATGGCCAACTCGCTCACGCTGGGCTGCGACTGCCTGGGGGAGATCCGCTACTTCGACGACGTCTTCGCCGACGAGAAGGGCAAGCCGCACACGCGGGCGAACGCCATCTGCATGCACGAAGAGGACTACGGCATCCTCTGGAAGCACGTCGACATGGTCTCGGGCCGCACCGAGGTGCGCCGGTCGCGGCGGCTGGTGGTGAGCTTCATCGCCACGGTCGGCAACTACGAGTACGGGTTCTATTGGTACTTCTATCTCGACGGGACGATCCAGCTCGAGGTCAAACTCTCCGGGATCATGTCCACCATGGCGGTGGCGAACGGTGACGCCGGCGACCACGCCAAGATGGTGGCGCCGGGTCTGGCCGCGCCGTATCACCAGCATCTCTTCAACGTCCGACTCGACATCGAGGTCGACGGCCCCGACAACGCGGTGTTCGAGGTCGACGCGACGGGCGCCGGCGAGCCGGGCACGCCGGAGAACCCGTGGGGCAACGTCTTCGGCACGACGGCGACACTCCTCGACACCGAGGCGGTGGCTCGGCGTGATGTCGACCCGTCGCACAGTCGCACCTGGCGCATCGTCAACCGCTCGGTACGCAACGGGGTCGGCGAGCACACGGCGTACAAGCTGTTGCCCGCATCGACGCCGACGCTGCTGGCGCACCCGGAGTCGAGCGTGGGCCGCAGGGCCGCCTTCGCATCGCACAACCTGTGGGTCACGCCATTCGACCCCGAGGAGCGGCGTGCCGCGGGCGACTACCCGAACCAGCACCGCGGGGGAGCCGGCCTGCCCGAATGGACGGCGCGGGACCGGCCGATCGTCGACACCGACATCGTGTTGTGGCACTCGTTCGGCGTGACCCACATCCCCCGACCGGAGGACTGGCCGGTGATGCCCGTCGAGTACACCGGCTTCACCTTGGTCCCGTTCGGCTTCTTCGACCGCAATCCCGCGCTCGACGTGCCGCCCTCGGACCATTGTCACGATGGCTGAGCACGCGTCGCACGCGCATTCGCCCCAGGAGTACCACCCGCCGGTCGAGGAGTACCTCGAGACGATGCTGGGGCTGGCCGAGGAGGGCATCCCGGTGATCCAAGCGCGCATCGCGGAACGCCTGGGCCGCTCAGCGCCCTCGGTCTCCGAGATGCTGGACCGGTTGATCGAGGACGGTTACGTGACGCGCGAAGGCCGGCGTCTGTCCCTGACCCCGAGCGGCCGCGCGCTGGCCGAGAAGGTCGTGCGCAAGCACCGGCTGGCCGAGCGGCTCCTCGTCGACGTCATCGGTCTGGAATGGCACAAGGTGCACCGCGAGGCGGGGCGTTGGGAGCACGTGATCTCCGACGACGTCGAGGCGCGGCTGGTCGAGCTCCTGGGCGACCCCGCCACGTGTCCGCACGGGAACCCGATCCCCGGTTCACACTCGGCGGCGCCCGCCGTCGCGACGCGGCCCTTGGCAGAGGTCGGCGTGGGAGAGCGGGTGCGCCTCCTGCGCATCAGCGAGGAGGTCGAACTGAACCTCGGCTCGCTGACGTTGCTCGACGACGGCGGCTTCATCCCCGGTGCGGTCGCGCGTGTGGGTGGGCGCGACGCGGACGGCACCGTGGAGGTGACGGTGGAGGGCGGCGACGAGAAGCTGCAGGTCTCGCGCGACCTCTCCGGCCGCCTGTTCGTCGGCGCGCCGTGACCCTGCGGCTCGTCGGTGACGCCGTCTTCACCGTCGACGAGCACAACACCGTGCTCGCGCCGGGCGCGGTCGAGATCGCCGAGGGGCTGATCTCGTGGGTGGGCGACCCCGCACAGGTCCCGCCGGCGGCCGGGACCGAGGTACGCCAGCTCGGCGGCGTGCTCATGCCGGGGCTCGTGAATTGCCACGCGCACTCGCCCATGACCCTGCTGCGCAGTGCGGGGGACGGGCTGCCGCTTGACCGCTGGCTGAGCGAGGCGGTCTGGCCACGCGAGGCGCGGCTCGAGGACGAGGACGTCTACTGGGGCATGACGCTCGGCGCGGCCGAGCTGCTGACCAACGGCATCACGACGACGTGCGAGCAATACCGGCACCCGTCTCCGGTGATCGAGGCGCTGCTCGCCGCCGGCATCCGGGGCGTCTTCACACCGGGCATCTTCGAGGTCCCGGGGACACCGACCGCTCCCGGCCAACGCTGGGACGAGATGCTGGAGGAGGCGTGCCGTCTGTTCGACACGATGGACGGGCGCGAGGGCCGACTGCATCTCGGCTTCGGCCCACACGCCGCCTACACCGTCCCACCCGATGGTCTGCGGGAGATCGCCGCCGAGGCGAAGCGGCGCGACGCGCTGTTCCAGATCCACCTTTCCGAGACGGAGGCCGAGTGCGTCGTCGTCATGGAGCGGTACGGAATGAGCGCGCCCGCCCTGTTGGCCGACGTCGGCGCGCTCGACGGTCGCGTCGTGGCCGCGCATGCGGTGTGGCTGGACGACGACGACCTCGCGCTCCTGGCCGGGAACGGGGTGGGGGTGGCGCACTGCCCCGGGTCCAACGGCAAGCTCGGCTCCGGCGTTGCCCCGCTGGAGGCGCTGCTCGAGCTCGGCGTACGGGTCGGATTGGGCACCGACGGCCCCGCCTCCAACGACGACCTGCACCTGTGGGATGAGATGCGCCTGGCCGCGCTCTTCGCCCGGGCCAAGGCAGGCGACCCGGGTGCGGTCACCACCGCCACGGCGCTGCGCCTGGCCACCCGCGGCGGTGGCGAGGCGCTCGGACTGCCCGTTGGCGCGTTGGAAACGGGGCGGCCCGCCGACCTGATCCGGCTGCGCACGGACGACCCGCGCTTCACGCCTTCGGTCTCCGACGCGGAGCTGCTCGGGCACCTGGTGTGGGCGGGTGCGGGCTACTTGGTCACGGACGTATGGGTGGGCGGTTCATGCGTGGTCGAGGCGGGACGCTGCACGTACATCGACGAGGCCCGCGCCCGCACGGAGGTCTCTCAGCGCGCCCACCGATTGCTCGCCTCGTAGTCTTTCTGCCCATGCCCGGCTTCGTCGATCAGGCCCAGTTGCACGCGCGCGCGGGCGATGGCGGCGCAGGCGCAGTGTCGTGGCGGCGCGAGGCGCACGTCGACCGCGGCGGCCCGGACGGGGGCGACGGCGGCCACGGCGGCGATGTCTGGCTCGTCGCCTCCGAGAACGAGTCGTCCCTCCTCGCCTTCAAGGACCATCCCTTCCGCCGGGCCACGAACGGCGGCCACGGCTCGGGGCAGAAGCGCCACGGCGCGCGAGGCAAGGACATCGACGTGCCCTTGCCCGTCGGCACCGTCGTGCGCAGCCGGACCGGAGAGGTGGTCGTGGACATGGCCACGGCGGGCATGCGTTTCCTCGGGGCCGAGGGCGGACAGGGTGGTCGTGGCAACGCGCGCTTCTTGTCCAACCGGCGCCGGGCGCCGGCCTTCGCGGAGCAGGGCGAGTCCGGCCAGGAGTTCTGGCTCGACCTCGAGCTCAAGTTGATGGCTGACGTCGCGCTGGTGGGGTTCCCTAACGCGGGCAAGTCGACGCTCATTTCGACGGTGTCGGCTGCCAAGCCGAAGATCGCCGACTACCCGTTCACGACGCTCGAGCCGCATCTCGGCGTCGTGCGCGTCGGGAGCTCTTACGACGCCACGGATTTCGTCATGGCGGACATCCCGGGGCTGGTCGAGGGTGCGGCCGGCGGGCGCGGCCTGGGCCACCAATTCCTGCGCCACATCGAACGGGCTCGCGTGCTCGTCGTGCTGCTCGACCTTGGCGGGCCGCTCGCCGGTGGCGAACCGGCGGCTGACCAACTGCGCGTGCTGCTGGCCGAACTCGGCGCGTACCGGCCGGAGCTGCTCGAGCGCCCGCGGGTCGTTGCCGGCAGCAAGGCGGACCTGCTGGCCGCCGGCGGTGATGTCGCGGGCGAGGCCGTGTGCGACCTCGTCTTTTCGGCGGCCACCGGCGCCGGTGTCGACGAGCTCGTCGGCCGGCTCGCCGTGCTGGTCCACGAGGCCCGGACCGAGGCGGCGGCGGGGCTGGCCGCCGGCACCGGCGAGGTGGTCGTGCACCGGCCCCTGCCGGAGGGGGTCGACGTGCAGCGGGCCGGCGCCGGGGCGTGGCTGGTTGTGGGCCGTGCCGCCGAGCGCGCGGTCGCGCTGTCCGACCTCACCGACGCCGGCGCACAGGCCGAGGCGGTCCGCCGGCTGCGCCGACTCGGCGTCGACCGGGCACTGGCCCGGGCGGGCGCGCGCGACGGGGACGAGGTCACCGTCGGCGCGATGACGTTCACCTGGGGTGAGGACGAGTGAGGCGGGTGCCCTCGTGATGGTCGTCGTCAAGGTGGGGTCGTCGTCGGTGACGGCGGAGACCGTCGATCGGCTGTGCGGCGAGGTCGCGGCGGCGCGGGCGGAAGGCCATACCGTCGTCGTCGTCACCTCGGGCGCCATCGCGGCCGGGTGGGCCGCCCTCGACCCCGAAGGGCAGCGCCAGCGCCCCGCCGATCCCGCTGTGCTCCAGGCCGTCTCCGCGGTCGGCCAGCACCGGCTCATGCGACTGTGGCAGGACGGGCTCGAGCCCCACGGCGCGTTGGCCGGCCAGGTCCTGCTCGCCCCGCTTGACTTCGTGCACCGCACGCAGTACCTCCACGCACGCGGCACGCTCCGGCACCTCGTCGAGCTCGGCGTGGTGCCCGTGGTCAACGAGAACGACGCGATCGCCGACGAAGAGATCCGCTTCGGCGACAACGACCGCCTCGCCGCGCTCGTCGCGCACCTCGTCGGTGCGCAGCTGCTCGTGCTGCTGACCGACACACCGGGGCTCCTGACGGCCGACCCGCGGCGTGACCGCGAGGCTTCGCTCATCGAGGAGGTCGTCGAGATCGACCAACAGCTCGAGCGCCTGGCCGGCGGGCGCGGCAGCGCGGTCGGCAGTGGAGGCATGGCCTCGAAGCTCGCCGCGGCCAAGATCGCCACGTGGTCCGGCGTACGCACCGTGATCGCGGACGCGGGCCGCGCCGGGGTTCTCGCGGCAGCGGTGGCGGACGAGCCGGGCGTCGGCACGGTGTTCCGGGCCCGGCAGAGCCGGCTCTCGGCGCGCAAGCTGTGGATCGCGTTCGCGTTGGGCGCCGCGGGAACCATCACGGTCGACGACGGGGCGCGGGCGGCGCTGACCGGGCGCGGCCGTTCGCTCCTGGCCGCCGGCGTGGTCGGGTGCACCGGCGAGTTCCGGCCCGCTGACGCCGTCGAGATCGCCGGACCCGACGGGCAGGTCTTCGCCAAGGGCCTGGTCCGGGTGCCCGCCGCGTCGGCCGAGGAGTGGATGGGCCGGCGCAGCCAGGTCGTCGTCCATCGGGACGACCTCGTCCTTGTAACCTGAAACGATGACCTCGCCCGCGTTGGAGCAGCTCGCGGGCCGCGTCCAGGCCGCCGCCCGGGTTGTCGCCCGCTCGACGAGCTCGACCCGCGACGACGCCTTGCGCCTGGCGGCCGACCTCTTGGACGAAGACTGGCCCACGCTCGTCGAGGCCAACGCCGCCGACCTGGAGCGGGCCGAGGCGGCCGGCATGGTCGAGGCCGCACGGGACCGCCTGCGCCTGACCGAAGCGCGGGTGCGTTCCATGGCCGGCGGCCTGCGCAAGGTGGCCGGCCTGCCCGACCCCGTGGGCGAGGTGACCGAGGGGTGGGTGCGGCCCAACGGCCTGCGCGTCACCCGGGTGCGCGTCCCGCTGGGCGTGGTCGGTGTGATCTACGAGAACAGGCCCAACGTCACGAGCGATGCCGCCGGCCTGTGCCTCAAGGCCGGCAACGCGGCATTCCTGCGCGGCTCCTCGTCGGCCCTGGAGTCGAACCGCGCCGTCGTGGGGGTTCTCCGCCGGGCCGCCGTCAAGGCGGGCCTCCCCGAGGACGCCGTTGCCCTCGTGGAAGAGACCTCCCACGAGACGGCGGTCGCCTTCATGCAGCTGCGCGGCTTCATCGACTGCCTCATCCCTCGCGGCGGGCCCGCGCTGATTGCGTCGCTCGTCGAGCACGCGACGGTGCCCTACGTCCTCGACGGCGACGGCAACTGTCACATCTACATCGACGCCGCTGCCGACCTGACGATGGCGCACGACCTGGCGGTGAATGCAAAGACGCACCGCTTCGGGGTGTGCAACGCCGTGGAGACGATCCTCGTGCACGAGGACGTCGCCGCCGAATTCCTCCCGCGCCTGGCTCAGTCGCTCGTCGCGGCCGGCGTCGAGATACGAGCGGACGAGCGCGTGCGGGTGCACGTTCCCGACGCCCTGCCGGCCACGGAAGAGGACTTTGCGACCGAGTTCCTGGCGCCGGTGGTGGCCATCGGGATGGTGGACGACGTCGGTGACGCCATCGCACATATCGCCCGCTACAACTCGGGCCATTCGGAGGCGATCGTGACCTCGGACGTGGCGACAGCGGACCGCTTCGTGGCGGAGGTCGACGGGGCGGCGGTCTTGGTGAACACGTCGACGAGGTTCGTAGACGGTGAGGAGCTCGGGCTCGGTGCAGAGGTGGGAATCTCCACCCAGAAACTGCACGCACGCGGCCCGATGGGAGTGAAGGAGTTGACGACGTTGAAGTGGGTCGTACGGGGCGACGGGCAGGTGCGCGCGTGAGCGAGACAATGAACGGCCGCTTGGGGCTGCCCGAGTCGGGACCCCCCCGGTTCGAGTCTCTGGACGCAGTGCGGGGCGGCCTCAGCGAGGTCGGTTACCTGGCCGACGAGTCCATCAGCGGCGTCGTCTACCTGGCCGACCGGTTGGGTAAGCCGGTCTTGGTCGAGGGGCCCGCGGGCACCGGCAAGACGCAGCTCGCCAAGTCGGTGGCGGAGCTGACCGGCGCCCGGCTCATCCGCCTGCAGTGTTACGAAGGTCTGGACGAGTCCAAGGCACTCTACGAGTGGAACTACCGCAAGCAATTGCTGCGGATCCAAGCGGGGGAGCACGGCAAGGGCGAGACGGAGGGCCCGAGCTGGCAGGAGCTCGAGGAGGACATCTTCTCGGAGGACTTCCTCTTGACCCGCCCGCTGCTCGAGGCCATCCGAGCCACCGAGCCGGTGGTGCTGCTGGTCGACGAGGTGGACCGCGTCGAGCTCGAGACCGAGGCGCTGCTGCTCGAGATCCTCTCGGAGTACCAGGTGTCCATCCCCGAGCTCGGGACGGTCCGGGCGGCGCAGCTGCCGATGGTGTTCCTGACGTCCAACAACACCCGCGAGCTGTCCGAGGCGCTCAAGCGGCGCTGCCTGTACCTGCACATCGACTACCCCGACCTCGAGCGCGAACGTGAGATCGTGCGGGCCAAGGTGCCGGGCATCAGCGAGGAGCTGGCCGACCAGGTGGCGCGGATCGTGCGGTCGCTGCGCACGCTCGAGCTGCGCAAGGCGCCGTCGGTCTCCGAGACGCTCGACTGGGCGCGCACGCTCGTCCTGCTCGGCGTGCAGACCATCGACGCCGCGGAGGCGAAAGACACGCTGCACATCCTGTTGAAGTACCAAGCCGACATCGAGCGGGCGACCAAGGAGCTCCTGTCGGCTTCGTCGAGCTGAGCGGCGCCCCACCGTGCTCGATCTCCTCTCCGGCTTCGTCACCGAACTGCGCCGCTCCGGCCTGCCCGTCTCGCTGACGGAGCACCTGGACGCGGCCGAAGCCGTCAAGCACATCCCTCTCGAGGACCGTGAGGGCCTGAAGTACGCGCTCGCCGCCACGCTCGTGAAGAGCTCGTCGCACTGGCGCGCCTTCGAGACCGCCTTCGAGGTGTTCTTCGCCGTGCGCCCCGGCGGCGCCGGCGAGGAGGGCGACGAGCTCGGCGAGGCGGAGGGCGACACGGAGAACGAGGGGGCGCCGGGCGACGAGGGACGGATGCCGGGCCAGGGCCGCTCGTGGAAGGGCGGGGGCGGCGGCGAGGGCATGACGCCCGAGGAGCTGGCCGAGTTGCTGTTCAAATCGCTGATGTCGGCGGACACCGCCATGATGAACGTCGTCGCTCGCAACGCCGTCGACCGCTATGCGGGCATGGAGCCCGGCCGTCCCGTCGGTGGGACGTACTACCTGTACCGCACGCTGCGGAACCTGGATCTCGATGCCGTCCTCGAGCGCCTGATGCAGCAGGCCCAGGCCGGCGCGGCCGGGGGCGCGCTCACGGACCTCGAAGAGCGCTTGGCCGCGGACGAGTACAAGGCACGTATCGACAAGTTCCGCCGCGCCGTCGAGACCGAGATCCGGCGTCGTCTGGTCGAGGACCGCGGCGCCGAGGCGCTGGCCCGCTCGGTGCGCAAGCCGCTGCCCGAGGACATCGACGTGATGCACGCGACGCGCGACGAGCTGGCCATGCTGCACCGGGTCCTCCAGCCGCTGTCACGCAAGCTCGCGGTGCGCCTGGCGCGCAAGCGGCGCCATGGCCGCAAGGGCCCGCTCGACTTCCGGGCCACCATGCGCCGCTCGCTCTCGACGGGCGGGGTGCCGGTCGAGCCCCGGTTCCGCCATCCGCGGCCGGCGAAGCCGGAGATCTTCGTGATCGCGGACATCTCGGGCTCGGTCGCCAGTTTCGCCCGTTTCACCCTGCACCTCGTGTACGCGATCTCGTCGCAGTTCTCCAAGGTGCGCTCGTTCGTGTTCGTCGACGGCATCGACGAGGTGACGCGGTTCTTCGAGGGTGTGGTCGATCCGGCCGAGGCGGTGGCGCGGATCAACACCGAGGCCGATGTGATCTGGGTCGATGGCCATTCTGACTACGGCCACGCATTCACCGAGTTCGAGCGGCGCTGGGGCGACCAGGTGACGTCGCGCTCGTCGGTGATGATCCTGGGTGATGCGCGCAACAACTACCACGCGTCCCAGTCGTGGGTGCTCGAGGACCTCCAGGCTCGGGCCCGCCGCGTCTACTGGCTCAACCCCGAGCCGCGCGACTACTGGGGCTCGGGCGACTCGATCGTCGGCGAGTATGCGGCCCACTGCGACGACGTGGTCGAGTGCCGCACGCTGCGCCAGCTCGAGAAGTTCGTCGGCAACCTGGCGTGAGCGAGCCGGTCGCCGAGGATCCCGGCTCCGAGGACGGTGCGACCGGCGTCCTGCGGGTCTTCCCGCCCGTGCCCGGCTCGACGCGGATCGTGCTGGTCCGCCACGGCGAGGCCGAATGCAACCTCAACCGGGTCGTCGGCGGTGTGAAGGGCTGCACCGGACTGACCGCACTCGGCCGGCGCCAGGTCGCCGCGCTGGCCGACCGCCTGTACGAGTCGGGCGAGCTCCGCGACGCGACCACGCTCTACTCGTCGGTGCTGCCCCGGGCGATCGAGACAGCGGAGCGCCTCCGCCCCGTGGTCGGCCCCGGCCCCGGCGCACTGGGGCCCGTCGTCGAGGACTGCGACCTCTGTGAGCTGCACCCGGGGGAGAGCGACGGGATGTCGTGGAACGACGTCATCGAAGAGTTCGGCGTGCCCGACTGGGACCGAGACCCCGGCGCGCCGATCGCACCCGGCGGCGAGAGCTGGTCGAGCTTCATCGTGCGGGCATCCGACGCGGTCCGGGCGCTGGCCCGGCGCCATCCCGGCGAGATGGTCGTGGCGGCCGTCCACGCCGGAGTCATCGAGTCCACGATGATCTCGTTCCTCGGGATCCAACCCGAGGTGTACCGCCGGGGCTGGGTCCACATCGTGCACGCGTCCATCACGGAGTGGGCCTGGGTTCCCGACGAGGACCGCTGGATCCTCATGCGATTCAACGACGCGAGCGGTATCCCGCGCGCGTAAGGCCCGCCTGTAGCCTGAGCCCAGGCACGTCCGTGAGACCAGGAAGGAGGCCGGCCCGTTGCCCGCATGCTCGCGTTGCCTCGTCGAGGTGTTCCCCGGTACTGCGCTCTGCCCCAATTGCGGCGCGGCAATACGGCCGACCGTCATGCCGAAGCCGAAGCCCAAACGCGTCGGGAAGGTGCGCAGGCGGGTCAACGAGCTGAACCGCAAGGAATTGATCTTCGGCCCGGCCACCGTTCTCCTTCTGATCTCGTTCTGGCTGCCCTGGTACTCCTTCTCCGTCGGTCCCGTCTCGGTCTCCATCAGCGGGCTGAGCCAGCACGGCTGGCTCTTCATCGCCGTGCTGGACGCGATCGTGCTGGTGCTCTACGTCCTGATCACAGCGTTCGGCGCGGGCGACCTGGCGGACCAGGGCCGGCTGTCCAAAGAGCAGCTTCTCACGATCATGACCGCGGTGAACCTGGTCTTGGTGGTCCTGGCCTTCCTGCTCAAGCCGTCCGGCTTCAGCTGGTCGTACGGCGCCTTCCTCGCGTTGGCCGCTGCGATCGTCGCGTTCTTGCCGTTCGGTGTTCCGCTGGTGCAGGAGCAACGGCGCCGCTGACCGACGCGGAGCGGTACACGCGTCAACATGTCGTTCATCGTGCGCGCGTCCTCGACGCGCGTGCCTCGGGGTCGCGGCGAATAGACCCGAAGATGCAAACGATCAGCGCGAACGAGGCGCCCACCATGATCGTTGCGGCAGTACGACGAATACTGGCCGGGAGACCGGCATCAACGTCAGTTCCCAAGCACAAAACAGCTAGAAAATGCGCCTGAAGTTGCATTATCGGCGCAGAAACGACTAAACGTTTGTCCAATCGTGACCGGGGTCCAGGACCACCCGAGTACGAAGCCAGGTCTCCGATGGCGGGCGCGCATGCTCGCTGGTGTTCGGGCGGGGATGATCGGCCTGTCTTTCGTAGCCGCGATCACCGCATCGGTGGTCGTGCTTCGTGGACCAGTCGCGGCCGACCAAGTGTCCGACCTCAAGGCCAAGGCGGCCCAAGTCGCCAAGGATCTCGTGCTCCAGCAACTCCAGGTTGACACGTACCAACAGCAATATGGCGCCGACGTCACCAAGGTCCAACAAGACGAAGCTGCGATCGCATCGACCGAAAGCCAGATCCAGTCCGACGCCAACCGCGTCAGCCGCGATCGGAAGCGGCTCCAGTCCGAAGCGGTATGGGCGTATATCCACCTCGGCGGGGACGCCGGTGGCACGCCGACGATCTTCGGGAACCAAACGGTGGCGCCGACGCGGGCGGAGTACGAGGACGTGGCCAGCGGTGACATCGCACTCACCATCGATGCGGTGCACATGGACCAGAACAGGCTGCAGACCGAGCGGGCCACGCTTGCGCAGCAGAAGGCACAAGACCAGGCGACCACCAACCAAGAGGCGACCCTGACCGCTGCCGCACGCAACACGGCCTCTTCGCTCGAGGCCCAGCAGTCCGAGATCACGGGCCAGCTCGCAGTGGCGGTGGCCCAGCAACAGGCGGCACAGGCCGCGGCCGCCGCAAGCGCAGTGCGGGCGGCACAAGCAAAGGCCACGGCCGCGGCTGCGATGACGTCACGGGTCTCGGCGACGACGTCGACCGTGGTGCCGGCGAGTGCCATCGGCACGTCCACCGTGGACCCGCAGTTGCCGCCGTTCCTCCAGTGTGTCCTGCAGGCCGAGTCCGGAGGGGACTACCAGGCCGTGTCGCCGGACGGCCAGTACATGGGTGGGTTCCAATTCAGCCAGTCGACGTGGAACGAGGCGGCGCAGTTGGCCGGGATGCCGCAGCTAATCAACGTGCCACCGAACGAGGCCACACCGGCCCAGCAGGACGACCTCGCGATCGCGCTGTACAACGCCGACGGCGAGCAGCCGTGGAACGACCAGTGCGCGACCGGCTGACGTAGCTCGTCACCGGCCGGCCCACGCTCCCTACTCTTGATTCGGATCCTGGGGGATGATTTCGCTCTCCTGGCCGAGCCACAGCGCGGAGTGTTCGAGGTCGATGAACCGCGCCTCGTCGTCGAGCAGCGTCCGGCCCGCGGCAGACCCCTCCGGTGACGAGGTGGCCGCAACGAGGGCATCGAGATCGTCCCACCACAGCTCGGCCACTCCGTCGAAGGGCTCCAGGGCATGCCGACTGGCACGCAGCACCTGATTGAGTGGCGTCTCCAGGCGGTGCGTCTGTACGTAGCGGCGGATGCCGAGCGCCGGCTGGAATGACCGCACCAACGGCCCGTGCTGCTCGCGCCAGTAGCGGTGGAACTCCGCCGGATCGACGTCGGGCCGCCGCCGTACCGCAAACGAGAGCTTGATCACCGCGTGTGTCTAACACGGAGGCGG
>DASXBZ010000041.1:0-4618 GCA_036491435.1 Acidimicrobiales bacterium | reverse complement strand
TCGTCGTACCCGGCGTTGCGAAGAGCCTGCACGTCGTCGACGGTGATGGCGTTCGGGTTTCTGGTAACCAGCTGAGCCCAGCGGGCCAGTGCCCGCTCGGCGGGCTCGAGGCCGTCCAACTCGCCGTCGACGACCGCGGCGGCGACATGTGGACTCGTTTCACTCGCGAGTCGCTTGCCCCATGCCATCGAACAGTAGGAATCGCCCAAGGTCGACGCCGTCGCCGTGACGAGAACTGCCCGCTGGGTCGGGGACAGGCCTCCCGCATCAACCGTCCGCCCCATGAGGTCGGCGATGTCGTTGAGTGCCGCCGGCAAGTGCGCCCAGAGGCGCGACACGTTCGCGACATACCCCATTCCCTCGATGTCACCGTCGAACATCTTCTTTGCCTCCGGCGAGAGCGGAGCGGACGAGAGGAAACTGGAGTCTTGTGTCGATGCAGCGGCTGACGCGGAGTCTTCGCTCATGGGAGCCTCACGCGAGTGCCGGTGGGAGCGGCTTGGTCGCGAGGTAGCCGACGCACTGGACAGGGGCGCGAAGCGGGAGGCCGTCCCGGACCTGCTGTCGCCCAAGTTCCACCGCCGCCTCCCGGAAAGCGGTCTCACCGACCTTCTGGATCGCTTCGAAGGCCGGACCGGTCGATGCCAACGCGCGGGCGTAGGCATCCGGGTCGGCGAACTCGAACACGAACGGGACGTCGATCCTCTCGATGTCGGTAAACCCGACATCTTCCAAGATCGCTTCGCCGGCACCTGGTCGCCCCAAGGCGACCATCGCCGCCTGGTTCCGCACCTTTGGCTCCTCGGCGAGTGTGAGTGGCGTGAACGCCCAAGCGCCCGCCGACGCCTTGATGTGCCCCCAAACCGTGAGCCCAAGTCGGCCGCCCGGAACGAGGACACGGAGCGCCTCGGCGAGCGCATGCGGCGTTGTTCCCCAGATCCCTCGGAAGCTCGTGACGACGTCGAACGCGTCGTCACCCCACGGCAAGGCATTCATGTCGCCAACCCGCAGATCGGCATCCGGGCAGCGATCCTTTGCGACCGCAAGGAGCCGTGGTGAGGCATCAATGCCAGCGCAACGCGCGCCGCGCAGTTCCGCAAATTCCAGTGCCAGGCCGGAACCGCAGGCCATGTCGAGCAGTCGATCGCCGGCGTCCACACGCAGCCGGTGGTGCATCGTCACGTACTCCCGGCTGTTCGTCGGTTCACACAAGGTGGCGAATTCCACGGCACGCCGGCCCCACCCCTCGTCGACGACGAGCCATTGGCCCTCGTCGAGGGTGCTGCCCGTCGATTCAGTCATGGGCGGGTCTTTGTGGAGGCGTCGCGCCAGTCCTGGATACGGCGGGTCCGGGGATGACCGGGAGCTCGGAGAGTCCACGCAGGACGAGGCCGTCGCCATGACTCCACCGCAACTCGTCTGACGGGACGGCCAGGGCGAGCGTCGGGAACCGCCGTAACAGCGACGAGAGCGCGATCTGCCCCTCCATCCGTGCGAGCCGCGCGCCGAGGCAGTGGTGCACACCGTGCCCGAAGGCCAGGTGACGCGCGACGGTCCGGTCGATGTCGAGCGACTCGGGATCCTCGTACTTGGACTCGTCCCGGTTGGCGGCCGCCAGGCTGATGATCACCTGCGCCCCTGCTGGGATCTTCACGCCGGCGATGTCGACCGGCTCGAGTGTGTAACGAAAGGTCGAATGCGGCACCGGCGCGTCATAACGGAGGAACTCTTCGATGGCACCGGGAATCCTGCTCGGGTCATCGCGGAGTGTGCTCATCTGCTCGGGGTTTCGGAAGAGTGCCACCACGCTGTTGCCGATGAGGCTGGCCGTGGTGTCGTGACCCGCGACCATGAGCTGGAAGATGGTCGAGAGCAACTCTTGATTGTTGAGCCGCTCGTCGCCCTCCCTCGCCTCGATCAGCGCACTGACGAGGTCGTCACCGGGCGCAGATTCCTTGGACGCCACCAGATCCTTGAGCATGCTCACGACGGCGTCGGACGCCTTCTTGGCTTCTGCGAACTCTGCCGGTGTCGACGTCGGGACGAGCAGCCGGGTGAACTCGCGACCCAGGCGAGCCCTGTCCGCCTCGGGCACGCCGAGCAGTTCGCAGATCACCGTGAAGGGGAGGGGGAACGCAAACGTCGTGACCAGATCGACACGGCGTTCGGGACCAAGTGCGGCGATGTCATCGAGCAGATTGTCGGTGATGGACTGAATCTGCGGGCCGAGGGCCTCGACACGCCTCGGAGAGAACGCACTCGAGACGAGTCGCCGGAGTCGAGTGTGATGGGGTGGATCGACCGTGAGCATGTGCCGGGCGAACTCCGGTCCAGGCAGGCCCTCCGCGACGACGCCGGATCCCTCGGCCAGCGCGGCGTGCATGTCCTTGGACAGGCGGGAGTCGTTGAGCGCGGCCATTGCCTCGTCATAGCGAACAATGAGCCACGCGTCGTGACCGTCGGCCAAGGTCGTGCGATGCACCGCGCCGAGCTTGCGGACGTCGGCGAACAGAGGGAATGGGTCGTCCACGTTGAAGGATCCCCACGATTCGAGTGCGTCAGTTGTCGTCACCCGTCACCTCTCGAAACGGAAGTGTAGCGATGGCGTGCTGTCTTGACCCGTGCCGGTTCGGCGGCAGACACGGCCGGACCACGAGTGCCGAGTGACGGTGAGCCGGCCTGTAGGCGGGATTCTGAGCCCCCGAATGTGTGACCACGGAGAACCGGCGATGTACGCTCTATGACCTGGGATTTTGTTGACGATCGCTTCGCAACGATTGCGGACACTGACGAACAACGTGAGGACCGTTTGCGGACAACCCCGGAAGACAGTGAGCTGGCCTACAAGCGGGATTCTGTGATGGTCGGCGTTATAACCAGGGCGAATGGGTCATCCCCCGTCTCTGACCTGCCACTTTTCTGACGATCATTGCGCAACGTTTGCCGCCAATGACGGAGTTCATGAGGACAGTGTGAGGACCGCTCCCTGCGGCAGATCGGGATCCAGCCACGCTCCCGCGCTCAGCTTTCACAAGGCGTCGGAAGCCCCATGGCAGCCCTGACAACCGTCCTATGGACCGGATGGTTCCGACGCATTCGCTGATCCGTCGCTTGCCGTCGCTACACCCGCCCGAACCGTGCCTCGATGATCGAGTGAAGTCCGAACGACAGGAAGCCCGCACCGACGGCCACGAGGAGCACGGCCCCGGGCAGACTGCCGGCGAGCATGTGGAGCGCGGCGTCGAGGGACTTCGCCCTGTCCGGGTTGTCCGAGACTGCAGAGCCGAACAAGGACCAGGCGACCAATGCGACGGCGACGCCCCGCGACGCGTTGCCGATGATGCCGCTCCATCGAGCGACACTCCTGGTTGGTTTGGACATCTTCTCCGTTTCGAGGGACTTGGCATAGTCGTGCCGAACTCCCCAGATGACAAGCGCGATTCCACCGACTGCGATTGCGGTTGCGATCAGGCCGAGCAGCACGGGTCCCAAGAAGAAGTGGAGAACACTGGTGGCGAACGACGAGGGGTGTTGTGCCGGGCCCCCGTTTGCGCTCGAGCCCGCCATGAGCTGGACGACGCTCACGCATAAGCCGACGTACAGAGCACTGATGGCGAACCAGCCGCCACGGGTCCACGGCGAGATCTGTTGGCCGCGTGGGCGCCGGGAACAGGCCTCCACGAACCGCCATACCGCATAGGCGGCCAATCCGGCTGCCAACAGGCCGAGGATCTCCGTACCGGCCGGTTGGCGTCCGATCTCGGCGAACGCCCCTTCGCTGTCCGCCTGCGCCGGCCCGCGTCCGCTCGCCGCGATGTCGAGGACCAGTCCTCCGACAACCAGATACACGACGGCGCGCGCCAGCAGTCCGACACGTGCGAATCCGCGGAAGACGGGGTTGTGGCGAACCGCCTCGGCCCCATGCTCGACCTTGTCAGTGCCCGACCGCTCAGTATCGGAGTCCGAGTCCGTGCCCAGAAGAGCGTTCGCAAGGTCGCCGATGCGCGTGGTCACAGAAGTCCCATACCCGTGTGCCACTTCACCAGGCCCTGGCGGCGATGCCGAGTGACGGTGAGCCGGCCTGTAGGCGGGATTCTGTCCGGCCCCTGCCCCGATGAGGGCAGATAGCCGGGGTGGCCATCCATCTGAGCGGCCTACCTGGGAAGCGCCCCCTCTCGGGGGCCGGACGAGCAGCCCGTCTTCCACGCTTGGCCTTGCTCCGGGTGGGGTTTACCGAGCCGGCGGGGTCGCCCCCGTCGCTGGTGCGCTCTTGCCGCACCTTTTCACCCTTACCTGTGCGGGCCCGGCACCCCGGACCCGCCATCGGCGGTTTGTTTTCTGTGGCACTGTCCTGCGAGTCACCTCGACTGGCTTCGCCAGCACCCTGCTCTGCGGAGTCCCGACCTTCCTCGACACGATCCCGGCTTGCGCCGGTCCGGGCCGCGGCCACCCGGCCGACTCACCGTCGTCTCTAGTTTGCCATCGGGCCGCACGGTGGGCCGACGGGCGGTCGCCGGGCGGGGCACAGGCCCTCAGTAGCGTGGACCGCGATGTCCAGCTCGCGAGCGCCCGCTGCTGCTTCCGGTGACACGCGCCGGCTCTTCGATCCCGAGGAGCC
>DASXBZ010000040.1:0-3800 GCA_036491435.1 Acidimicrobiales bacterium | reverse complement strand
TCCGCCTCGCGCACGGCCGTATACGGCAAGAGGAACTCGCCCAACTCCTCGTCGTAGGAGGCCGCGTCCGGCGCGACCGCGCGCGCCGCGAACCCCGGCGGCTCCGGGTAGGCGTAGGAATAGAACACGCCCTCGTCGGTGCCGCCCGGCCAGTACCCGCAGCTGCTGACCTCATGGCTGTACGCCATCTGCTGCACCCAGTCCGGGCAGTGGGGGACGCCACCGCGGTGCCGGGGCGCCGTGCGACCCGAGAAGCGGGTGAGCGCGAGGTCCTCGCCGCCCCAGAACAGCTGGACCGGGCTGACCTTGCCTTGAAAGCCAGCCCGGAAGACGTACATCACCCGCGCCATCTGGACCAACGCCAGCCAGAGCCGGTGCACCGCGTCGGCATCGTAGGGACGCGGCGCCGTGTCCTCGGGGAAGGCCACATGGGTGGCCATCTCCGTCGGGTAGGGATGGATGTGGACGGGAGCGCCGACCTCCGTCATGGCGGCCATGGTCGCCGCGTAGAAGTCGGCGATCGAGCCCGGGGCCAGCGGCACGCTCCGGGTGGTGCCCTCGGTGGTGCGGATGGCGAGTTCGTGGTCGATGAAGTCGAACTCGATCTCAAGACCGAGCCCCTCGGCGTGCATGAGCGATGTCGCCAGCCCATGGGCGGAGACATACAGCGGCACCTGCCACCAGTGGTTGACCATCGGCTCGAGCTCGAGGCGGATCTTGCCGACGATCTGCGTCCAGATGTGGACCGCGTCCATCGTTTCGGCGGAGTCGGTCAGGTTGAGCACGGGCCAGTCCGCAGCGGCCATGGCGGTGAGGGTAATGGCGACGGCCCGCCGTATGCTCGCACTTTCGTGACCGTGGGCCGGGTGCGCACGGCGGACCAGGAGGCGACATGGACGACGGACGCGCACGGCAGCTCCTCGACGAGGAGCGAACCCGAGTTGAAGGGCTGCTCCGGGACCTCACCGAGGCCTCGGAGGGGGACCGCGCCTCGTCCCTCGAAACGGGCGACATCGAGGACTCGGCGCAGCCGCTGACCGACGAGCAAGGCACCGACGCGATCGCGGCGGGGCTGCGTGATCGCCTGGCCGCGATCGAGCGGGCGGACGCCCGGCTGGCCGACGGCACGTACGGACGCTCCGTGCAGAGTGGGAACCCGATCCCCGACGAGAGGCTGGAGGCAGACCCGGCGGCGGAACTGACGGTGGAGGAAGAGGCGTCACAGCGGTAACCCAGTGTTCGCGCGTCGCGACCCGACTGCTGTATCGCAAGGGGACAACAGTCGGCCAGGCATGTAGGGTGCGCAGAGGGAGCCGCAACTGGGCGGACGTGCCCAGCGGGACGAGGAGGTGTGCAGAGCGTGGCAAGAAGCGACGACGACGTGCTCGGTCCGATCGGATATCTGATCGTCGAATACTCCGGCAACAAGTACACGGGGAACGCATTTCGCGAGCTCCTGAACCTGGTCGACCGAGGTCTCGTCCGAATCCTCGACCTCCGGTTCGTCATGCGCGCGGACGACGGCTCCCTCGCTGTGATGGAGCTGTCCGACATCGACGCGGACGGGGAATTCGACTTCGGCCTGTTCGCCGGCGTGTCGTCGGGCTTGCTGGACGAGTCCGACCTCAAAGATGCGGCGAACGCCCTCGAGCCGAACTCTGCGGCCGCGGTCATGATCTACGAGAACCGGTGGGCGGCACCGTTCACCCAGGCGCTCCGCGAGGCAGGCGCCGGTCTGGTGGCGGCCGGCTTCATCCCGCAGGACGCGCTCGTGGCGGCGCTGGACGCCGCCGGCGCCTAGGACCGAGACAACTTTCGAGGAAGGAGAAGGAAATGGGACTTCTGCGAGGGGTAGCACGCACCGCGGCCATCGCCGGCACGGCGACTGCGGTCTCGAACCGGGTGTCCCGGCGCCAGGCTGGTCGATGGCAGGCACAGGAGGATCAGCAGTACGCGGACCAGCAGCAGCAGTATGCACAGGCGGCCCCGCCTCCTGCGGCGGCGCCGGAAAAAGACATGGTCACCCAGCTCAAGGAACTCGCCGAGTTGAAGGACCAGGGGATCCTGACGGACGCCGAATTCGAGGCGCAGAAGGCGAAGATCCTGGCAGCAGGCTGACGGCACCTCCCATGTGGGACGGCCGTGGCCCCGCGCCCTCCCTCGAGGAGGACCGCGCCGGGCCGCCGTCTGCGTACCGGCGCCGAGCGTAGGGCCGGAGGCGAGGCGTCGAGATGGCCCAACTGAAGACCGCACCCGCCTTGCGGCGCATGCTGGTCCCGCTGGCGCTCGCACAGTTCATCTGCAGCTTCGCCGGCTCGAACATGAACGTGATGATCACTGACATCAGTCACGACCTGCACACCACGGTGCAGGGGGTCCAGGTGTGCATCACGCTCTTCCTGCTGGTCATGGCGGCGCTCATGATCCCCGGCGGCAAGCTCACGGACCGTTGGGGGCGCAAGCGGTGCTTCACGCTCGGTCTCTCGATCTACGCGGTCGGGGCGATCCTCAGCGCGGTCTCCACCAGTCTGGGCGTGCTCATCGTGGGGAACTCGATCCTCGAGGGCGTGGGCACGGCCCTTCTCATCCCGCCCGTCTACATCCTGACCACGCTCTACTTCGACGACACCACCTCGCGGGCACGCGCCTTCGGGATGATCACCGCCGCCGGTGGCATCGGCGCGGCGACCGGTCCGCTGATCGGCGGGCTCCTCACGACGGCGATCAGCTGGCGGGCGGCCTTCGGGTTCCAGGCGATCGTGGTGATCGCGATCGCGTTCATGGGACGGAGGATCAAAGACCCTCTGCCCGCTGACCCGTCCCGGCCGTTCGACTACGTCGGGACGGTCCTGTCGGCGGTCGGCCTCGTCGTGCTCGTGCTCGGCATCCTGGCGGCGGACAACAACCTCGCCCTGTGCATCGTTCTCCTGGTGGCCGGTGCGGCCGTGATCGCCCTCTTCTTCGGCTGGATCGTCCGCCGAGAACGGAGCGGACGCGAGCCACTGGTCTCGATCAAGCTGTTCCGCAACCGCACGTCGAATTTGGGCATGGTCACGCAGAACCTGCAGTGGCTGATCCTGATAGGCGTGTCGTTCGTCGTGTCGGCCTATCTCCAGGTCGTGCGCGGGTACAACGCGATTCAGACGGGCGTGATCTTCACCGCCTCCACCCTCGGCATCCTCGGCGCCTCACTGGTCGCGGCTTCATTGGCCCGCCGGTTCCAGCAGCGCCTCCTGATCCTGAGCGGGTTCGTGGCGACGATCGTCGGGGTCGTGGTGCTCCTGGCCGTCGTGAAACATTCGCCCAGTCCTTGGGCCTTCGCGCCTGGCCTTCTGATCATCGGGCTGGGGGTCGGTGTGATGCTCACCCCTTCGGTCAACGTGGTGCAGTCCGCGTTCCCCGAGGCGCAGCAGGGGGAGATCTCGGGCTTGTCGCGCTGCATCTCGAACCTCGGCTCATCGCTGGGCACCGCCGTGGCGGGCACGATCCTGGTCTCGGGGCTCGCCACCCCGCAGCACTCGTATGCGTTGGCGATGATCGCGTTGATCGTGTTCGCCGCGATCGGTGCCGTGGTCGCACTCGGGATCCCGCGGTCGAGCTCGGTCAGGTCTCCGTGAGGATCGATCAGCCCAAGCGGTCCGAGAGCACCCTGGCGTAGATCGTCGCGGCGTCCGGGTGTTGGGGGAAGAACAGCACGGGATCGAGGAGCTCGAGCTCGAGGAGCGCGTGCCCGCCGTCCGCCCCTTCCACGATGTCGACGCGCGCATAGGTGGTCGGGCCCACGAGGGCCTCGGCGGCGG
>DASXBZ010000039.1:0-12512 GCA_036491435.1 Acidimicrobiales bacterium | reverse complement strand
GCCTCGCCGCACGACGGGCAGCGGCTCCCGAGCAGGCGCGGCGGCTCGGCCGGGTCGTCGGGGATCCGGAAGAACCCTTGCTCAATGGGGACTCGGGCCATGTGCTCCTCGCTTCAGATTTCCAACTTGGCGCCGGCGTCGTCGACCGGTACCACCGTCTCCGCCCTGGTGCGGGGCGAGTTTGGCACAGCCGCGGCGTGGCGGCGCCGGTCCGGCGGGACGAATCCGTGTGGCGGGGGTGCCCTGGGGTCCGTTGGGGACCGGTCGAGAAGGTAGGGAACGCGGGCATCGAGAAGGGGCGCGATGGGTAGGGAGGCGTTATGGCCACATCGAGTCGCCTCCTCGAACGTGAACTGAAGTTCTCGGCCTCGCCGGCGCTGCCACTGCCGGACCTGCGGAACCTCGTCGAAACGACCCGGCTCCCTGAGCAGCACCTGCAGGCCGCCTATTTCGACACCGCCGACCTGCGCCTCTGGCGGCAAGGGATCACGTTGCGGCATCGAGTCGGCGAGGGCCCCGAAGAGGGGATGTGGACGCTGAAGCTCCCGAGCGACTCTGCCGGTGACGCACTGGAGCGCACCGAGCTGTCCTGGCCGGGCACGCGCGCGTCGGTGCCTGCGGAGGTGACCGCCATTCTCAAGGGCCTGCTCCGTCACGCCGAGCTGCGGCAGCTGTTCGACCTGTTCACCACCAGGCAACGAATGGTCCTGCACGACCGCGACGGTGACCGACTCGGCGAACTCGACGACGACCTCGTCACGGTCGAAGGTGGCCCGAACGACGGGATGCGCTTCCGCCAGTTGGAGCTCGAGCTGGCCGAGGAGGTCCACGGCGCGGGTCAAGCGAAGACGACAGATGCCGTGGCCCACGCCCTGACCGCGGCGGGCGCGCATGCGGGAGACGGAGCCAAGTTCGCCAAGGCCCTCGGCGCCGATGCGAAACGGGCACAGTCGAAACGGACGCTCACGAAGCGAGCCCGGATGGGCGACGTCGTTCGCGCCAGCCTGGAGGACGGGCTGGGCCGGCTCCTGGCGTACGACTACCTCCTCCGGTTGGAGGCGGCAGAGCCCCGGGCCCACGACGTCCACCAGGCCCGCGTGGCGAGCCGACGGCTCCGGTCCGACCTGAAGACCCTGAAGGCCGTCATCGATCCGGTCTGGAACGACCACATGCGCGACGACCTGCGCTGGCTCGGCAACCTCTTGGGCGAGGTGCGGGATCTCGACGTGCTGCGCCAACAGATCGAGTCCGACCGGCCTGAGGGGGCCGACGCCGGTCCCCGCGAACTCGACACCGTGCTGTCGGCACAACGACGCCGCGCCGTGACCGCACTGCACGAGGGGCTCGACGGCGATCGCTACGTGCGCCTGTTGGACCGGCTCGACGCCGCCTCGGTCTCACCGCCGCTGTTCGTCAACGCGCCACGCGGTCATGTCGCCGTCCATCCCGGGCAACCGGCGCGGCGGGGCCTGCCCCGTGTCGCCCATGTGCCATGGCGCTCCCTGCGCAAGCGGGTGCGCAAGGCGGGCCGAACGCCGACCGACGTGCAACTGCACAAGATCCGGATCGGCGCCAAACAGCTCCGCTACGCGTGCGAACTGGCCAGTCCCGTCGAGGGAAAGCCGGCCCGCCGGACGGCCCGACGGGCCGAGCGGTTGCAGACCGTGCTCGGTGAACACCACGACGCCGTGTTCGCCGAGGCGTGGCTGCGCACCGAGTCCACGAGGCTGACGCCCGCCGGCACGCTCGACGCGGGTCGACTCATCGAGGTGCAGCGGCAACGGCAGGCGGATCTGCGTCGGGAGTGGCGGCGTCAGTGGCGGGCCATCGCCAAGAAGAAGGCGCGGCGCTGGCTCAAGCGGTGAGGTTCAGCGGGGCAGGCCGAGCACGTGCTCGCCCACGATGTTCTTGTTGATCTCAGTGGTGCCGCCGGCGATGGAGGCCTGCCGCACCGCCAGGAAGTTCTCGGCCCAGGGGTCGTCGACGCCGAGCGCCTCGGGGCCGATCAGGTCGACCGCCAGGTTGCCCAGCTCCTGATCGCACCAGGCCCAGGACAATTTGGCCAAGCTGCCGCCGGCACCCGCGGCAGCGGGGTCCGAAAGCGAGCGCTCGGTGAGCAGGCGCATGCAACGGATGGCGGCGTAGACCCGGGCCAGCCGGTCCCGCAGCACCGGGTCCTTCCGGCCCGCGTCGGCCCGCGGGTCGGCCAACAGGTCATCGAGTCGCCGGGCCAGGGAGAGGTGGAGGCGCGCCACGCCGGCCCGCTCGAAGCTGAGCGTCGTCATGGCCACGGTCCAGCCGCCGTGGAGCGGGCCCAGTATGGCCGTGCGCGGGACGCGCGCGTCGGTGAAGTAGAGCTCGGCGAAGGTGTGACCACCCGTCATGGTGGTGATCGGCCGCGCCTCGATACCGGGCGTCCGCATGTCCACCAGGAAGCACGAGATGCCGGCGTGCTTCTTCGCCACGGGGTCCGTCCGCACGTAGAGCTGGCACCAGTCGGCGTGATGGCCGAGCGAGTTCCACGTCTTCTGCCCGTTGATCACGAAGTCGTCGCCGTCCTCGACCGCGGCGGTGCGCAGCGAGGCGAGGTCGGAGCCGGCGTCGGGTTCGGACATGCCCTGGGACCAGATCTCGTCGCCCCGCAGCATCGGTCCGAGGAAGCGCGCCTGCTGCTCGGGCGTGCCGAACTGCATGATGGCCGGCGCGATGTTCGAGACGCCGATCACGTTCACCGGTCCGGGCGCCCGCGCCCGGCTCATCTCCTCGAGATAGGCCAGCTGCTCGTCGACGCCGGCATCGCGCCCGCCGTATTCGGCCGGCCACGCCGGCGCCGCCCATCCGCCGTCGGCCAGGGTGCGGTTCCAGGCCCGCAGCAGTTCGAGGTCGTCGCCCTCCATGCCGTCTGCGCCCGCCGCGGCCACCTCGGAGGTGAGGTGCTCGGCCAGCCAGGCGCGCAGCTCGGCGCGGAACGCGTCCGTGTCCACCTCGCCCTCCGATCTGGCCATGCCACCTCCCTCGACTGCCGTCAGTGTCCCCGGGATTGTGGTCGAGCGCGCGCGGCGCGGACCAACCCGGGTCGGTGGGCAGGAGTTCTGGAAGCCGCCGCGCCGATTCCGGTGGGCCCGTGGCGGCGGCCAGACCCCAACCGCCGGAACAACCTGACCAGCGGAGTGTCAGTCCGCGTCCGGAACCTGGCTTCAGCGGGGTTGTGGAGGTCCCGTTATGGTCCGGACATGGCGCGCGAGGTGGTGACCGGGTACTGCTGGCCCCAATCGGTCAGGCCGGGGGAGCAGGTCGCCCTGCACCTGTCGTCGTCGGGTGGACGCCCGGTGCGCGTCGAGGTGGCTCGGGTCGGCGGGCGTCGGGACGTCGTGTTCCAGTCCGACTCGCTCGAGGCCGGCGACCACGAGGCGCCGCAGGACGCCGCCTCGCTCGGGTGTGAGTGGCCGGTCGCCCTCGCGCTCGACATCGATCCGGCCTGGAGGTCCGGCTACTACGAGGTCGTCATGGAGATCGACGTCGGCGACAAGGTCCGGCGCGGCTTCGCCTTCTTCGTGGTGCGGCCCGCGGCGGGGGCGCCCATCGTGCTCGCGCTGTCGACCAACACATGGCACGCCTACAACGACTTCGGGGGCCCGAACCTCTACAACGGCGGCGTCCAGGTCGCTATGAAGCGGCCAATGGCGGCGGGCTACCTCTACAAGCCGCCGGGCAAGGGTCGGCGCGTGACCGGGACCGGCGAGCCGGATCCGCAGAACGCGGCGCACGTGGGCTACATCCAGCTCAACCATCTCTCGGGGTGGGCCGGCTCGGCGGGGTGGCCCGACTGGGAGCTGCCCTTCATCGAGTGGGCCGAGCGCGAGGGGTTCGAGATCGCAGTGTGCACGAATGCAGATCTTGAATTCCATCCCGAAGTGTTGGACGGCGCGCGCCTGTATCTGTCCGTCGGCCACGACGAGTACTGGTCCAAGGGGATGCGCGACACCGTCGAGGCGTTCATCGCCCGCGGTGGGAACGCGGCGTTCTTCTCGGGCAACACGTCGCTGTGGCAGGTGCGCCTCGTGGGGGAGGGGGACGAGCACGACGCCATGGTCGGGTACAAGGGGTTCTTCAAGGACGACCCGCTCATGGGTTCCCGCCGGGAGGCGGAGGTGACGACGTTCTGGTCCGACGTGATCGTCGCCCGCCCTGAGAACCACATGACCGGCGTCTCCTTCACCCGCGGCGGCTATCACCGCATCGGGCGCAACGTGACCAGCGGCCTCGGGGGCTACACGGTGCACCGTCCCGGCCACTGGATCTTCGAGGGGACGGGGCTCGGTTACGGCGACGTCCTCGGTGCGGGCGCCACCGTCGTCGGCTACGAGTGCGACGGGTGCGTGTTCACCTACCGCGACGGGCTGCCGTACCCGACGGGGGAGGACGGCACGCCCGACACGTTCGAGATCCTCGGGACCTGCCCGACGCAACACTTCACCCGCGAGACCGCGCCGCGCCCACCGAAGCCGGAGGAGCCGAGCGAGCTCGAGTACATCGCCGCCCGCATCTTCGGGACGCGTGAGCCCGAAGCGATGGAGCGCATCCGTCATGGCCATGCCGTGATCGGTGCCTACACGAACGACGCCGGGGCCACGGTCGTGACGTCGGGATCGACCGATTGGGCCCACGGCCTGGCGGGCCGCGACCCGCAGATCGAGCAGATCACCCGGAACGTGTTGACGCGCTTGGGCTAGCGCCGGCGACGAGCCCGGCCGTACTACAGGGTGGCGGGCACCGGCACCGACGTGGGAATCGGCAAAGCGGCGGGTGTCTTGAGCGCGCGCACCGCCTGCACGTAGGACGCGACTGGCCGCGCCTCGGCATAGCCCAGCTGGTTCTCGCGGCAGAAGGCGCGAACCATCGACTGTGCTCGCGCCAGGTTCGGCCGGGGCATCGTGGGGAACAGGTGGTGCTCGATCTGGTAGTTGAGGCCGCCGAAGAGGAAGTTGGTCAGCCGGCCCCCCGACAGGTTGCGTGCGGTGACGACCTGGCGCCGGGCGAAGCTCATCTCGGTTCCGTCCTCGAGGATCGGCATGCCCTTGTGGTTGGGGGCAAAGCTGCACCCGAGATACAAAGAGAAGGCGGCCTGGTGCACCGCAATGAAGGCGACCGCCTTGAGCGGCGAGAGCACCCAGAACACGACCGTGGCGTACAACGCGGCGTGCCCGACGAGGAGCAGTCCCTCGGTAATGACCGAACGGTCGCGACGGCGGCGGTAGACGTCCTGGAAGCCCGAGACATAGAGGCCAGTGCTGCGGAGGAGCATCAGTGGAAAGAAGAGCGCGGCTTGGTGGCGACCGAGCCATCCGCCAACACCACCCTGCTTTGCGGGCGGCGGGCCGCCCGCCTGTCGCCCGTTCGCCACGGGCAGGCCGGGCCCGATGTCCGGGTCTACGCCCCGCTCATTGGGGTGGGCGTGGTGGGCATTGTGCTTGGGCACCCACCAGCCGAAGCTCATGCCGATCAAGGCATTCCCGACACCTAGCCCGAGCAGGCGGTTGGCCCGTCGGGACTCGAAGATCTGGCGGTGGCCCGCATCGTGGCCGATGAAGCCGAGTTGGGTGGCGGCGACCCCGAGGAACACGGCAATGGCGAGCGTGGCCCACGAGGCGCCGAGAATGACGAACCCCGCCCACCCCGCGCCGAAGGCCGCGAGCGTGAGGATGACCTTGACCCAGTAGTAGCCGAGTCGCCGGTCCAAAAGGCCCGCGGCGCGGACGTCGAGGGTCAGGCGGTGGAACTCACGAGGTCCCGCCAGGGTTGTGAGGGTGGTCGTTGTCGTTTCCATTCTCTGCACGGTTCCTCCCGCTCAAACGCGATGAGGAGCGCCCCGTGTGACGGCTGCGGTCCCCGCTGTCGATGCCCGCCGCGACCGGCCTTGCGGTCGCGTGCGGGTCTTGGTGCTTCAACCTCAGATGGTCCGGACGTTCTGGGCTTCTGGCCCCTTGGCACCCTGGGCCACATCGAATTCGACCTGCTGGCCGTCCTCGAGGCTCCCATTGGCGATGTTGGAAGCGTGGACGAATACGTCCTTCTCCCCGCTCGCCGGCGCGATGAATCCGAAGCCACGGTCGTGGTTGAAGAACTTCACAGTTCCAGTTTCCATGTATCTATTCTCTTTCTCTGTTTGCGATCGTTGCCGTTCCTTGGTCCTTCGCAGAGAACCTGGAACGCTTCTTTCCGAGCTGTCCGTAGGGTGCGCCGCACGCCGAGGGCTCGCCTTCCCGGCCGTAGCAACGGCACGCGGGGTCGTCGCACCATCCGAGGTGGAGATCCCCGTTGAGCACGTCGCCGGTGTGCTCGTCGCACAACGGGACGTCGGGCAGGATCACGGTGATGGAGTACGAGTTGTCATCCGGATCGGGACCCCGGTCGAGGGTCCGGTGCTCTGGTGCCATCAGCGATGTCGGGCTCCGTCCGCACAAGACACAAGGTGTCGGAGCCAGTGTCGTCATTTCGGGATGGCTTCCCGCAACTTCTGCACGCCTTGCAGCCGACGTTCCATCTTCGGGACGTCTTTGGCATCCCTGTCGCGGATCCGTTGCTCCAGCTGGTCCAGCCGTACTTCTTCGTTCTTGACCAGGCGCCGGCGCTCTTCACCCTCGCTTGCGTCGAGGGCGCGGATGAAGCTGCGGTGCGCTTCGGTCGCACGTTCGAAACTGAGCGAGCGTGCGATGGCGGAAAAGGAGTTGCCCGCTTCGCGCAGCGTCAGGGCTTGGGCGTCGGTGTCCCCGCTCGCCTGGCGACGCCGTCCACCCGATCGCTCGGGTGCAGGTGACGACGTCGAACGGCGCTGCGCCTTGCTGTGGTTGTGCCTAGGCACGGGCCGTTCCCATCGAGAGGGGATTGCGGTGCCAAAGGCGGTAGCCCACTGCAACTTGGCGTGAACCGGACCGCGACACGTTGAGACCCTTCAGGGCTCCGTGTGGAGGCTGGGAGATGTGTGGCTCCGTTCAAAATGGGCCAACTCGGGTTGTCTCGACCAGGCCGCATCAGCAACGCGCTGACGACTGACAAACACCCTAGCAGCTGCGAGGTCGATCCGTTCGTCGTGTTGATCGAATTGTCAGAAAGAGACGTCGTGGCCCGCGGTCGGATGCCGCAGCTTCGCCATCGCCCGCGCCTCGATCTGGCGGATCCGCTCACCGGTGAGTCCGATGCGCGCACCGACCTCTTGGAGTGTGTGCGGCCATCCGCAGTCGATGCCGAATCTGAGTTTGAGGATCTCGCGTTCGCGCCCGTCGAGCCCTTCGAGCATCTTGGACACCTCGCCGACGAACATGGCCGAGGCCGCGAACTCGAACGGTGACACCGCGTTGTCGTCTTCGACGATGTCGCCCAACTCGGCCGAGCCGTCGTGCCCAAGTTGCTCCGACAGTGACGCCGGCGTGACCGCATGCCGGAGGAGCACGGCGACGCGCTCGGCGCTGACCTCGAGGTCGTCGGCGATCTCGTCGACACTGACGTGCCGGCTGTGTTGGGCCTCGAGACGACTGCGCGCTTGCCCTATCTGGTTGAGCAGCTCCCGGACCTGTGGTGGGAGTCGGATGGCGCGGCCCCCGTCGGCGATGCCGCGGACGATGGCCTGTCGGATCCACCACGTGGCGTAGGTGGAGAACTTGAAGCCCTTCCGCCAATCGAACTTCTCGAGGGCGTGGATCAGGCCGAGGTTCCCCTCCTGCACCAGGTCGAGCAGGGGCAACCCGGAGCCCTGGTATTTCTTGGCGATCGACACCACCAGGCGAAGGTTGCCGTTGGTGAAGTCCTCGGCCGCCTGCTCGCCGGCGCGGACGGTCTGGCGGAGCTGGCGCGTGCGTGCCGGGCCCACCTCCACGCTCGTGGCGAGCGCCGCGCTGGCGTCGCGCCCGGCTTCAGCCAGCTGGGCCAGACGGATCTCGTCGCCTTTGGACAGCAAGGGATAGCGGCGGATCTCTTTGAGGTACAGGCCGAGCAGGTCCTCCTCGGCAGTCTGCGCGCGCATGCTGGGCGGTGGTTCCCCGTTCCTCGAAATCGAATTGAAGGATGCAGCAGACGAAGGCGTGGTTCGCTTTCTGCATCTGATTTCGCCAACAAGCCCGTGCGGTGTGCCGACGATGTGCGGCGCATTCACCCTAGACGTCGGCACCCCGGTCCCTCCGAACGCCCTGCGTCCGCTATGCTCTCTCTCGATACCGCGTGCAATCGCACTGCGGTGGGCCGACCACATCGAGTCGGCTGGGCCCACGAGACAACACATCGAGTCGGCCATCTTCTACGCCTTGACCGATTGGAGTCTTGTGAACACCCCTGCTGCACCTGCCCTCGCGCCCGTCCGTTTCTCGGACCTCGGCGTCCCTCGGGCACTCTGGACGGCCCTCGAACAGAACGGGATCGAGCGCCCGTTCCCGATTCAGGCCGCCACCCTGCCCGACGCCCTCGCCGGACGTGACGTCTGCGGCATGGCCCCGACCGGGTCGGGCAAGACACTTGCCTTCGGGTTGGCGATCCTGTCGCGCCTGTCCGACAAGCCGGCGAAGTCCGGCCCCAAGGGCCGCGGCCGTCGCAACCCCTCCGCGCTCGTCCTGGTGCCGACACGCGAGCTGGCCGGCCAGATCGAGGACGCGCTCAAGCCGCTGGCCTCCGCCGTCGGTGCCCGTGTGACCTCGATCTACGGCGGCGTCGGCTACGGCCCACAGCGCAACGCGCTGCGCAGCGGCGTCGACATCGTCATCGCGTGCCCCGGGCGCCTCACCGACCTGCTCGCGCAGGGCGCGGTGCGGCTGTCGCACGTGGACGTCGTGGTCGTCGACGAAGCCGACCGCATGGCGGACATGGGCTTCCTCCCCGCGGTGCGCCGGCTCATCGATATGACGAGTGACGCGCGCCAGACCCTGCTCTTCTCGGCCACCCTGGACGGGCCGGTCGACAAGCTCGTCCGCGACTACCAGCACGACCCCGTCTTCCACGAGGTGGCGTCCTCCGCCGAGGACCGCGGCGACGTGGACCACCACTTCTGGCGCGTCGAGCACGTCGATCGGGCGGCGGTGACCGCCGACGTGGTGCGGGCGAAGGGCCCGGCCATGGTGTTCTGCCGGACCAAGCGCGGGGCGGACCGGCTCTCGCAACGCCTCGGCCGTTCCGGTCTCAAGTCGGCCGCCATCCACGGCGACCGCAGCCAGGCCCAGCGCGAGCGCGCGCTCGCCGCCTTCCGGGCCGGCCGCCTCGACGTGCTGGTCGCCACCGACGTCGCGGCGCGCGGCATCCATGTCGATGCGGTGCCGCTGGTCGTCCACTACGACCCGCCGGCGGACCCCACCAGCTACGTGCACCGCTCGGGCCGCACCGGGCGGGCCGGCCTCGACGGCCTCGTGGTCTCGCTGATCGGCCACGAACACGTCCGCGGCACCAGGATTCTCCGCTCAACGTTGGGACTGCACCGGGACATCGCGGCGCCCGACGTCTCCTCCCTCTCCGTCGAGGGCGGCGCCCGACCGCCGCGACCGTCGGAGTCGGACGCCCCGCAAGAGAACCACGCCGCGGCGCCCACCAAGAGCGCCCGCATCCATGCGCGCCCGGGCCCGAAGCGGTCGGGACGCGGCTCCCGGCGTCAGGGGCAACGCAGCGCTCGACGCTGAGCCTTTTGGTCAGTCCGCCGCGCCGGTTCCGGCGGGCCCGACTCGGCGGCCGGACCGGATCGGCCACGGCCGTCGCAGAGGAGAGACGAACGCGGTGACCGCAGTCGGTCGGTAGCCGGGTGATTCAACACCCGTTTCGTTGGCGCGATGTCGTGTTCTGACCTGCTCGGGATTAGTTTGTCGCGACGAGATGGGCATGCATCCCCCGGTTGGATCGAGCGGGCAGAAGGGGCCGATGACACGCAGCGGAGAGCGCGACGCTCTGCAGAGGAGACGACGGTGACCCCCTCGGCCGGCACCTCCGAATCGTCCACGTCGGAGATGGTGCAGTTCCTGCGACTGCACCCGAGCCTGGATGCCGGCGTGCTGAGCCGAGCCTTCGTCGAACCGCTCGTGCGCGGGTGGCAGCTCGGACCGCTGGACTACGACGCGGCGTTGGTGACGACCGAACTGGTGACTAACGCCGTGCTGCACGCCGAGCAAGATGTCGTTTTGACGTTGCGGCCCATTGCCAAGGGTGTCCGTATCGAGGTGACCGATCAGTGTCCTTCGGTGTTGCCGCACGTGACGCCCCACAGCACCGGCGCGTTGTTCGCCTTGACGCTGGGACTGAGTGGCCGCGGGCTCCGCGTCGTGTCCGAACTGGCGGCGCGATGGGGCGTGGATTCGACGCAAAAAACGAAGACGGTGTGGGCCGAGTTGATCGACGGTCAGAGCGGCCCGAGCGAGCCGCAGCTCCAACTCGAATACGAGTTGGTCGTGCGCGACGGGATCTCGCTCCGGTTCGTCGATCTGCCGACCAACGTTGCGATCGAGAGCGGGGTCCAGATCGAGGATCTGGTCCGGGCGATCCAGCTCGAGCACGGCCCCACCCCGCCTGATCGGGGCGCCGTCGCCCGCCTCTACCAATTGCTGCTGTCGACGGCGGCGGACCGCTTGGCCGGCCGCGATGCCGTGGTATGGGCGTCCACCGATGGCCGGAAGGTCTTCGATCTGGAGATCCTGACCACCCTGGAGGCCATGCGCGACCTCGGTGAGCTCTGGGGAATGCTCGAGGACCCGGGGGCGCTCGTCGACATCGCGCCGCCACCTCCGCCGGAGCGGGTGGTGGTGTTCCGCCGCTTCATCCGGAACGAGGCACTCCGGCAGCTCGGGGGCGGGGCGCCGCGCTCCTACAACGCTCCGGAGGGTTGAGCGTCAGGGTCTTTCTGGGCGGCGGACGCTGGAGAGGTCGTTGCCGGTCGGCTGCTAACGGGGCCCGGCCGTTCCGTCCCTGACCATCATCTCGTCGAACTTCTCCCACTCCATCTGGTACCGGGTTCGAGCGTTGCCGGGGACCCAGTCGATGGTTCCCTGACTGATCTGGAGCTCGCCGAGCCTCTCGTCGTCGCTCTTCACGACGAATCGCACATCCGAGTGGAGGACCATGCCGGTGGGGAGCTCGACGGTGACTTCGTGCGTGGGCATGCCGAAAACGGTACCTGTTGTCTGATTTTTGGGGGTGATTCGTGACCTTCTATCCGTTACCCAGAGGTCCGGCTGCGAGAGGATATGGGGATGGGCGGCAGGGGAACTACGGAATTGGGTCGAATCACGCCTCGGCGTCGGCCAATCGGGACCGCGGACACCGTGAGGCAACGGATCGTCCGCCGGTCGTTCGGGGTCGCTGCGCTGGGCGTGCTGGCCCTGGTCTCTGCCAGCTGTGCGGCGGGGCCTCAGCATCTCGGCGCGAAATCGGTGCGGGACGGGGCTGTGTCGCATGTGAAGACCGACCCGGTCACCTCGACGAGTGCGCCGACGACAACGACGACCACGACCGCACCGGCTCCCAAGACGGACCCGAGCACCTTCACTCCGCCTCCGGCTCCGGCTCCGGCGCCGGCGCCTGTGGCGACGCCCACCACGACGATCCCGTTCCCACCGGGATGCGTCTGGAGCAACTTCGCGACACAGGTCACCACGGATCAGGGTTCGTACGCGGCGGGACAACCCGTTCAGATCACGCTCAAGTTTGCCAACGCCGGACCGCCGTGCACCGTGAACGCGTCGGGCTACGGGTGCCCACGGGTGAACATCACGAACGCCGCGGGGACATTGGTGTGGACGAACGCGGCGCCGGTCTCGACGGGATGCCCGACGACGTTCACGGGACCGACCGTGATCGCAGCGAACTGGACACAGAGCTTTGCGATTCCGTGGGGACAGGACTCCTGCACGCCCGGACAGGCACAGGGATGCCCGGGTCCGCCGGTACCGGCCGGTCAGTATCAAGTCGTCGGCACGGACGGCGGTGGCACCAGCCAGATTCCCGCCGGGACACCCGTCACGATCTCTCTGACGGCGAGCTAGCACGCCGCACGCGGTTGCGCGGGCCTGATCGTTCGGGGGGTCCGGAGACAGGCCGCGGCTACCGTGCCCCGCCGTGGTTAGAGGGACGGGTTCTGTCCACGAGTTGTCGAGTTCTGTCGGTGCGCGTTTGCGCGTGAGGATCGGCCTCGGGGTCGGTTTGCTTGTTGTGGCGGTCGGCCTCGCCGGATGCACCACGGCGCACGGCGCGGGAAGGCCGGACCGGTCGCCGTCCTCCGATGGAGCCCAGAGTGCGCGCGCGCCTTCGACCACGAACCCGACCACGTCCGCGACGAGCACGCCGCCGTCGGCGTCCAGCACTCCAAGTTCTGATCCTGCAGCGGCGCTGACGGATGGACCGGGGCCACAGGTGACCTACGTCGTCGAGCCCCAACCCCCGGCCGGCTCGTGCCATTACTCCAACGTCGGTGCCGATCCGCTGCCCGATCCTCACTGCACTCCGGGAGCGCTGAACCCTCAGGTGAGCCAGGGCACGCTGACCTCGACCATCTG
>DASXBZ010000038.1:0-29299 GCA_036491435.1 Acidimicrobiales bacterium | reverse complement strand
GGCCAGCGCCACTTCGACGTGCAGCTCATGGGTGGCATGGCGCTGCACTTCGGCTGGATCGCCGAGATGAAGACCGGCGAGGGCAAGACCCTCGTCTCCACCCTCCCCGCCTACCTCAACGCGCTCGGTGGGCAAGGGGTCCACCTGGTGACGGTCAACGAGTATCTCGCCGCCCGTGACGCCGAGTGGATGGGACGGGTCCACCGCTGGCTCGGCCTCACCGTCGGCCTCGTCACCGCGTCCGTCGACGACGCCATGCTCAAGAAAGCGGCGTACGAGGCGGACGTCACCTACGGCACCAACAACGAGTTCGGCTTCGACTACCTGCGCGACAACATGGCCCGCGCCCGTGAGTACATGGCCCAGCGGGGCCACAACTTCGCCATCGTCGACGAGGTCGACTCCATCCTCATCGACGAGGCCCGCACGCCGCTGATCATCAGCGGCCCGGCCGACGAGGCGGCGCAGCTCTACTACCAGTTCGCCTCCATCGCCCGCACCCTGACCCGTGACGAGGACTACGAGGTCGACGAGGAGAAGCGCAACGTCGTGCCGCTCGAGTCGGGCATCGAGAAGGTCGAGCAGGCGGTCGGCGTCGACAACATCTACGACGACGTCTCGGTCAACTACGTGCACCAGCTGACCAAGGCGCTCGAGGCCAAGGACCTCTACAAGCGGGACAAGGACTATCTCGTCGCCGGCGGCGAGGTGAAGATCATCGACGAGTTCACCGGCCGCACGCTCGAGGGCCGGCGCTGGTCCGACGGGCTGCACCAGGCGGTCGAGGCCAAGGAGCGGGTCCAGATCAAAGAGGAGAACCACACCTGGGCCACCGTCACGCTGCAGAACTACTTCCGCATGTACGACAAGCTCGCCGGCATGACCGGGACGGCCGAGACCGAGGCCGGCGAGTTCGCCTCCACCTACGCGCTCCCCGTCGTGCCGATCCCGACGAACAAGGAGATGGTCCGCGGCGACAACTCCGACCTCGTCTTCAAGACGGAGGAGGCCAAGTTCAACGCGGTGGTCGACGACATCGTCGAGCGCCACGAGATCGGCCAGCCGATGCTCATCGGCACCGCGTCGGTGGCGAAGTCCGAGCTCCTCTCCCGCCTGCTCGAGAAGCGCGGCATCCCCCACAACGTCCTGAACGCCAAGCAGCACTTCCGTGAGGCCGAGATCGTCGCCCAGGCCGGTCGCCGCGGCGCCGTCACCGTCGCCACGAACATGGCCGGCCGCGGTGTCGACATCATCCTCGGCGGCAACGCGGAGCTGCTGGCGCAGCACGAGCTCGCCGCCGACGGCGTGGTCCTCGAGAGCGACGAGGGGCTCGCGCTGCTCGACGACCGCGAGAAAGAGGTCGAAGCCCGGTGCCGCGCCGAGGGCGAAGAGGTCCGCAAGCTCGGCGGCCTCTACGTCTTGGGGTCGGAGCGCCACGAATCCCGCCGCATCGACAACCAGTTGCGGGGCCGTTCCGGCCGTCAGGGCGACCCGGGCGAGTCGCGCTTCTACCTCTCGTTGGACGACGAGCTGTTGCGGTTGTTCGCCACCGGCGCCATGTCGTGGGTGATGGGCCGCACGCTCCCCGAGGACGTGCCGATCGAGTCCAAGACGGTGGCGAAGGCGATCGAGCGGGCGCAGAACACCGTCGAGGCCCGCAACGCGGAAATGCGGAAGGACGCGTTGAAGTACGACGAGGTCATGGACCAGCAGCGCAAGGTGATCTACGAGCGGCGCCTGCAGATCATCGACGGCGACGACCTCGAGGAGCACACCGAGGACCTGCTCGCCGGCGCCGCCGAGAAGCTCGTCGCCGAGCACTGCCCGACCGAGTTCGAGGAGGACTGGGACATCAAGGGCCTCGTCGACGGGATCACGCAGTACTACCCGACCAAGTTCACCGTCGCCGACCTCGAGCAGGCGGCGACCACCGAGGACCTCGTCGAGTCGATCGTCGAGGAGGCGCTCGACTACTACGAGCAGCACGGTGAGGCCATGCCCGGCGGCGCCGACACGATGCGCCAGATCGAGCGCGACGTGTACCTCCAGATCATGGACGCCCGCTGGCGCGACCACCTCTCCGAGATGGACAACCTCAAGGACGGCATCCACCTGCGCTGGACCGTCCAGGCCGACCCCCTCAACGCCTGGCAGCAAGAGGGCTACAGCATGTTCGGCCAGCTGCTCGAGGTCATCGACAACGACTACCTGCGCTACATCCTCCATGTCGAGGCTGTGCAGCCGGCCGCCTCGGCCGAGCCGGACCTGGACAAGGCGGTGTACGCCGCCGCTGAGGACCCCGTGGCCGAGACCTCTTCCTTGGCCGGCGCGCTGGCAGCCGAGCGCGGCGCGCAGGTCCCGGCGCAGACCACCCTGCTCTCGCCGGCCGAGGCGCTGGCCGCCCAGGCGGCCCAGGCCGCCCAGGCCCGGGCGGACGGCACCGACCTCGCCACGGGCAACGGCTCCGGGTCCGGCTCCGGCTCCGGCCGACGAGCCGGGAAAGCGCAGATCAAGCGGCCGAATGCTCCTGACCCCGACGCCGCCCGCCCGGTGGTCAAGGCCCAGACCGAGAAGGTCGGCCGGAACGAGCCCTGCTGGTGCGGGAGCGGCAAGAAGTTCAAGTTCTGCCATGGCGCCGCCTGACGCCGCCGCGGCCGGCGCCCAAGAACCCCGCGACTTCACCGCCGAGCTCACCGCCCTCGGGGACCGCCTGGCCGAAGCCGAGCGCTACCTGGGCCGGGACAAGCTGGAGGCCCGCCGGGTCGAGCTCGAGGCCGAGGTGGCCCGGCCCGACCTCTGGGACGACCAGGAAAACGCCAAGTCGGTCACCCGCGAGCTGGGCCGGGTCACCGACGACCTCGGACAGCTCGAGTGGCTCCGGTCCACCCTCGACGACGCGCTGGCTCTCCTGGAGCTCACCGAGGAGTCGGCCGACGCCGCCCTCGAACGCGAGCTCGTCGAGACGGTCGACGCGCTCGGCTCCCGTCTCGGCGCGCTGGAGCTGCAGTCGCTGTTCTCCGGTGAGTACGACGAGCTCGACGCGGTGTGCGAAGTGCACGCCGGCGCCGGCGGCACGGACGCGCAGGACTGGACCGAGATGCTCTTGCGCATGTACCAGCGCTGGGCCGAGCGTCGCGGCTTCACCGTCGAGCTCGACGAGGCGACGGAAGGACAGGAAGCGGGCCTGTTGTCTGCGACGTTCATCGTGCAGGGTCGTTTCGCCTACGGCTTGATGGCCACCGAGCGCGGCGTGCACCGACTCGTGCGCATGTCGCCGTTCGACTCACAGCACCGTCGCCAGACGAGCTTCGCCTCGGTCGAGGTCACCCCGTTCCTCGAGGACGCGAGCGAGGTGGAGATCGACGAGAAGGATCTCCGCATCGACACCTACCGCTCCTCGGGCGCCGGCGGCCAGCACGTGAACAAGACGGACTCGGCGGTGCGGCTCACGCACCTGCCGACCGGCATCGTGGTGGCGGTCCAGAACGAGCGCAGCCAGCACCAGAACAAGGCGAAGGCGATGCAGATCCTGGGGGCCAAGCTGACCGAGCGGGCGCGGGCCGAGCGCCAGGCCGAGCTCGCCGGCCTGAGCGGCGAGCGCGTCGACAATGCGTGGGGCAACCAGATCCGCTCGTACGTGATGGCGCCGTACCAGTTGGTGAAGGACCTGCGGACGAACTACGAGACCGGCAACGTCGACGCCGTCCTCGACGGGGACCTCGACGCGTTCATGGAAGCCGAGTTGCGGCGCCAACGCGAGTCCGGCGCGTAGGAGTCCGCCCGCCGCTGCGGTGTGCGGCGGTCAGAGGCGGCGGGCTGTCCGACTCCTGGGTCTCTGACCAGCACCGGAGCCGGTGACCTTCAACCGCAATGGCGACTCCAGTAGGATGTTTTGGTGCGTCGACGGGCGCTGACCGCAATTTCCCTTCGAGTCCTCTTGGTGTCGATCTTCTAGATGATCCGTTTTCAAAACGTCAGCAAGACGTACAAGAGTGGTTCGTGCGTCGCGCTGCGCGACATCAACATCGAGATCGACAAGGGCGAATTCGTCTTCCTCGTCGGGGCCTCGGGCTCGGGCAAGACCACCTTCATCCGGCTGCTGCTGCGTGAGGAGCTGCCGGACGCCGGCCAGATCCTCGAGGCCGGCCGCAACATCGTCGACCTGCCCAAATGGCGTGTCCCGTACCTGCGCCGCAACATCGGATGCGTCTTCCAGGACTTCCGGCTGTTGCCGAACAAGACCGTGTTCGAGAACGTGGCTTTTGCGTTGGAGGTCATCGGGCGGCCCCGCCACGTCGTGGCCAACCAGGTGCCCCAGGTGCTGGACCTGGTCGGCCTGTCGACGAAGCGCGACAACCTGCCCAGCGAGCTGTCGGGCGGTGAGCAACAGCGCGTGGCCGTCGCCCGTGCGTTCGTGAACCGGCCGCTGATCCTGTTGGCCGACGAGCCGACGGGGAACCTCGACCCGCAGACTTCTCAAGGGATAATGCAGCTGCTGGACCGCATCAACCGGACGGGGACGACGGTGATCGTCGCGACGCACGACGAGGTGCTCGTCGACAAGATGCGCCGACGGGTTATCGAGTTGTCGAACGGCGCGATGGTGCGCGACCAGGCGCGTGGCGTCTACGGCTTCGACGGGGCGTCGCAAGAGCGCGTCGGTGCCGACGTCGCAGCAGGCGGCATGGGTTGACGGACTCGGACTCGGACTTGGCTGACGGACTGACTGGCTGAACGCATGGCTCCTGTTTCCCTCGAATACGTCGTCCGCGAGACGGGCGCGAACCTGTGGCGCAACCGGCTCATGACGATCGCGGCGGTGTTGACCGTCGCGGTGTCGCTGTCGCTGGTGGGGGCCGCCTTGCTGCTGCGCCAGGGCTCGGCCAACGCCACCGGCACCCTGGAGCGGGGCACCAAGGTCACCGTCTGGATGGACCCCCAAGCCTCGAGCCAACAGATCAACGCGGTGAAGACGCAGCTGGCCCAGCTCAACTACGTGGTCCAGCCCTGTCAGTACTGGGACAAGGAGCGGAACTTCTCCGAGGCCCGGCACCTGTTGCCGTCGGACGTCATCGCGGCGACGACCGTGGCCGAGATGCCCACCTCCTACTGGTGCACGCCTGTTGCACTGAGTGACGCGGCCCAGGTGGTCCGGACCTTCAACGGGACGCCCGGCGTGAAGGCGGTGACCGAGCCGCAGCAGGCGATCCACAACGAGGAGACGGCGATCAACATCATCAAGTGGGTGTTCGTGATCATCGCGATCGTGCTGATCGTGTCGGCGGCGGTGCTGATCTTGAACACGATCCGGATGGCGATCTTCGCCCGGCGACGAGAAGTGTCCGTGATGAAACTGGTCGGCGCGACCAACTGGTTCATCCGGATTCCCTTCATGACCGAGGGACTGCTGCAGGGTTTACTGGGTTCGTTGCTGGCCGCGGGTGTGGTGTGGATCTTGTACGCGCTGATCAACACGTGGGGTGGTGGTCGGACGTCGAGCAACGTCTTCACGACGATTCAGACCTCGACGTCGCAGATGATCGTGACCAACGTGGTGGTGATCATCGTCGGCGGGCTGATCGGGACGATCGGCTCTGCCATCGCCATCCGGCGATTCCTCGACGTCTGACGAAGGTTCGTCTGGGCGTCTGGACGTGGGTGCGCCGACCCCCGTGCGTGTGTCGGTTCGCTGATTACGTTTAGCCCGCTGGGCGGATGACGGCTGTCACTGTGGCTGGGGCTGAGGCTGCGGCTGCGGCGTCGGAGGGGACGCAGGCGTAGCTGTGGTAGCGCCGGCCGTTGGTCAGGGTGGGTGTTCCCGACGAGTTGGCGGCTGCCGGTGCCGGGCCGCAATGGCTGAGGACCCACCGCATGTCCGGATTACGGGAGGGTGGTCGTACTGCGACCAGCACGTTCTTGATCCGGCCCTCGTGGACGTCCTTGACGAACTGTGCCAGCGGGGTGCTCGGCACCTGCCCGGAGAACCCGCCGACGGGTAGATATTCGTGGCCCGTGGCCAGGACGTCCTGGCTGACCTCCGCCGACGTCTCGGCCGTCTCGATGCTCCGCTCCTCGGGGACGCTCGCGGCGTGCGCGGCAAGCGCCGGCCATGTCGCGAGGTCGTGCTGCCAACCCGCTTGCTCGGCGGTCGTCAGGGCCTGCGACTGGTAGGGCGAGTCGAATGGCCCCAGGCGGTTGGCTACCGCGGTGCCCGACGCCCACGCCGCCCCGACGAGCAGCGCGGCGGCAGCCAGTGCAAGGCCAGCGCGAGCAGCCCACTTCGGCGGGGCCCGGCGCAGAGAGATTGCGAGGCAGATTGCGGCCAACACGGTCAGGAAGAGGGTCGTTGCCATGACCCAAGGCCACACGCCGGCGCTGCGGGGGACGAGGGACAGGGCCTCGGCGACGCCTCCAAGGACCGTTGCCCCGACGATGGCGGGCACGACCGGGCTGTTGGGGTGTGTGCGCCATGTCCGCCAGGCGAGGACGAGGCCGAGACCGCAGAGCGCCGCCATCGGGGGCGCCAGTGCGGCCAGGTAATACGCGTTCAGGAACTTGGAGTCGGCGAAGAACCCCCACGTCAGGATCATCCAGAAGCCCCACAGCACGGCGGCCGCGCGCCAGGGATCGGTGCGCGGCCGGCGCCGGGTGGCGAGCAGGATGCCGGCCAACGCGACCATCGCAGGGACGAAGAGCCAGGCGGCGTCGCGGCCGAGCTCGCCGGCGAGGTATCTCGCCGGGCCCTTGTTCAGTGACGTCGTCGGGGCCCCTCCGACCGTGGACGTGCCCGTCGTCGCCGCGGGCGGCGGGGAGCAACCGGGTTGCTCGAGCACCTTTCCACTCACGCGATCGGCGCCGTTGTAGAGGAACACCTGGCTGAAGACCGAGTTGTTGCAGCTTCCGTCGACGTACGGGCGGTCGTGGGCGGGAACAAGGGCGACGATGCACATCCAGCTGAGCGAAACGGCGAGGGCGACGGCGACGGATACGGCGATGTGCCCATAGCGGCGGGACAGGCTCAGAGCCGGCGCCGCCATGAGGTAGGCGATGTACAGCGCGGGGAGGACGATCCAGGCCTGGAGCATCTTGGCCTGGAAGGCCAGACCGACCCAGACGCCTGCAAGGACCAGCGGGCGCAGTCGACCCGACATGAAGGCATCCGTTGCCGAGTCCGCGGCCAGGACGAGTAAAAGGATCAGCAGCGAGTCGGAGATGTTGCCGCGGTTGAGCAGGATCGTCACCGGTGTGACGGCGAGCGCGACGGCTGCCAACAGCCCCGCTCCCGCGCCGGCCACGCGGCGGACAGCCCGGTAGAGCACCAGCACGGTGAGCGTGCCTTCGACGACCTGCGGCAGGACGAAGGCCCAGACGTGGAAGCCGAAGATCCGGACGGAGAGCGCCTGCATCCAGAAGGCGCCGGGCAGTTTGTCGACGGAGACCGTGCCCCACGGGTCGAAGGCGCCGAAGAAGAAGTTGTGCGAGTTCTGCGACATGCTGCGCACGGCGCCGGCGTAGAACGTCTCGAGCACGTCGCCGTTCATGCCCCATCCGTAGGCGAGGGCGGAGAGTGCCGCGACGGTCAGGAGTGCCGGCCGGGCCCAGCGCGGCTGGTCGTCGGGTGAACGCCAGAACTGCAACCGGCTGTGCCCGCGGCTCGCGCGCGGCCGCTGGCGGTACTGCGGCCGCGACGGTTCAGCCATTGGTGGCTCGACCGCATCCCCGAGTGCCTCCGGGTGCGCGTCGAGCTCCAGCCGTCCGCCGACGACATCCCCCATGGGGCGAACCTACTGCTCGAAGGCGGTCGTCAGGGTGCTTTCTGGTTGCAGAGGCGGCGCTTCTCGGCCCGCAGGACCAGGCCCTTGCCGGAGCGGAACGAACTGGTCCGGTCGGTGATGTCGGCGAGCCCGGCTTCGCCGAGAAGCTCGGAGGTCGCGCACACCCATTGCTCGAGTGGAGAGCGCTTCTCGATCGCCCAGACGTGCGTGATCGCGACGAACCGCCCGGCGGGAGCGAGCACCCGTACGACCTCCCGCACCGAGGTGTCGAGTGGATCCCAGAGCTGCACGCAATTGACGGCGAGTACACCGGCGAACGTCTCGTCCGGCCAGGGAATCGAACCCGCTGTGCTGCGTGCCAACGTGACCTGACCGGTCTCGACTGCCGCCCGATTGCGACGACGGGCCTGCTGGACCATTTCGGCCGACGGGTCGATCCCGCCGACGATGCCGCGTGGCACGCGCTTCGCCAGTTCGGCGAGGCCAACGCCCGGCCCGAAGCCGACGGCGAGCACGGATGCGTCGTGGGCGGGGGCCAATTCGTCGATCGCGGCTACTTCCATGTCGCGGTTCATCCGGGCCATGAGCGGCCCGGCGAGTCGCCCGGCCGTGCCATCGAAGTTCTGTGCGCGGCTCCCCATTGGGTCCACCCAACCACTTGAAGTACGCTTCAAGTCAATGCGGCGATCCGAAATTTCACCTGGCCGGGAAGGCGAAGCGAAGTTGCTCGACATCGGGGAGGTCGCGTCCCGCTCGGGGATGGCGCCGTCGGCGCTGCGCTACTACGAGAGCGAGCAGATCATCGCGAGCGTCGACCGCAAGGGATTGCGGCGCCAATTCCCGCCCGACGTCCTCACGACGCTCGCCGTCGTCGCCATGTGCCGACATGCAGGGTTCACCTTGGAGGAGATCAAGTTGGTCCTGGCCACCGGGGGCGGGCCGAGCTGGAAAGTCTTCGCGGAGCGCAAACGCGACCAGCTGCGGGCGCAGGCCCAACATCTCGGCACGGTCGCCGACCAGCTGGACCATGCGCTTCGGTGTCCGAGCCCCAATGTCTTCGACTGCGAGCACTTCCAGGCCGCACTGGCGGACGCCCTGCCGGTACGAGGCGAGGCCGAGCGGGTGCCGACGGGCCGGGGTCCTCGTGGCCGCTGACCCGGCGAACCGGGACCAGGCTCCGGCCACCAACGGGTCCCGTCCAGACCGCTCTCAGTCGCGCTTCTTCTGCAATCTGCCGCGCAAGGTCGCCCTGATCTTCTTCGTCGTGGCGTTCGCCGCCCTGGTGATCGGCGGCGGTTTCGCCGAGATCAGCACGAACGGATCCCCGACGTCGCTCGAGACCGCGGTCGTGCGCTGGACGATCGTGGGGTCGCTGGTGATCGGCGTGGTGGCCTACGTGATCGGCGGCCGTCTCTTGGCGGAGCGCTCTGGTGGGGGCAACTAGGTAGGTCCCGGGCGCCGCTCGGGAGAAGAAGTTTGTTCCTGCAAGGTTTCGTGCAAGGTTTGCTGCAAGCCACGGTCTCCATGCTCCATCACGCTCTCGAATCCGAGGGCGCGACGAAAGCGAGGATGCAATGGCGAACACCACGACGATCATCGGCAATCTGACCCGGGAACCGGAGATCCGGTACACCCGAGAGGGTCAGGCGACCGCCCAGCTCGGGGTTGCGGTCAACCGCCGCTGGCAGGACCGGGCGACCCAGGAGTGGCAGGAGTCGACGTCGTTCTTCGACGTCATCTGTTGGCGGGACCTGGCCGAGAACGTTGCGCTCAGCCTGGCCAAGGGCATGCGCGTCGTCGTCACAGGCCGACTCGAGCAGCGCACGTGGGAGACCGAGGACGGGGAGCATCGATCCAAGGTCGAGATCACGGCCGAAGAGGTCGGGCCGAGCCTGCGGTTCGCGACGGCCGATGTACACAAGACCGAGCGCCGCGGCGCGTTGACCGGTGATGGCGCCGGCGACGCCAGCGACAACGTTTCCGTCGAGGCGTGAGTGTCGCCCTGGCTCATCACGACGACGGCATGGTCGTGGATCGTGGGAGCAGCGATCCACGGCCTGGCCTGTGCGCTGCGGCGTCGCTCGGAAGCCGCGACCGCCCTGGCGGCTGCGGGGCTGGGATGCCTGTTGGTCTTCCAGGTCCGCTCGCGCCGCCATCGATCGACTTCTTGAGAGACGAGGTCGCCGACATCTGTGGCGCACTCGCCCTTGGTGGCTCGTTGCTGCGACGACTGGGCCTGGGCGCCGAGGCGCTGCGGTTCGAGTCGCTCTACGGCGCCGTCGCCGCCCGTCTGGCCGAAGAGGTTCAGTCCTTCGGCGAGCCGTCCTGCTCGTAGGTCAGCGACAAGGAGTTGACGCAATAACGGAGTCCGGTGTCGGTGGGGCCGTCGGGAAACACGTGCCCGAGGTGCCCACCGCACCGGGCACAAAGGATCTCGGTTCGGTTCATCCACAACGAGCGATCCACTCGTTCGATGATCGTCCCGTTGGCGATGGCCCGGTCGAAGCTGGGCCAGCCCGTACCCGATTCGAACTTCGCGTCGGTGTTGAACAGCTCGGCACCGCAGCCGGCGCAGCGGAACACGCCCTCGCCGTCGACGTGCAGCAGCTCTCCTGACCACGCGGGCTCGGTCCCGGCTCGACGGAGCACGGTGTAGCGATCGGGCGAGAGCTCCTGGCGCCACTCGTCGTCGGTCTTCGTTACTTCGTAAGGGGTCGCGTCCTGGGTCTCGCGCTTGCGTGTGAACATCGGTACCTCTCTTCCGAAGATTTCAACAATCTCCAGGTCAGAAGTATTTCGGCCTCGCTCCGATCGCTTCGTAGAGGGCGCCGATCAGGCCGTGGCTGCGGGCGTCTCCGCTGAACTCCATGGCCATCTTGTTCATGACGTAGCCCACCGCGAGCCCGTGTTCGGGATCGGCAAATCCGTAGGAGCCACCTGCCCCGCCATGGCCGAAGGAGCCCTCGCCGCCGAAAAGGGTCACCGGGCTCGACCTCCAGAAACCGAGACCGATCTTCTGCTCCAGAGTGAACCCCACTGAGGCGAATACCTGGTCCGGTCCCGACGTGAGCGGGGTACGCGCCCGTTCGACCTGGGCCGGCGTCAGGAGAGGCTCGGGCGGGCCATGGTCGACGGTGCCGATGACGCCTGCGTACATCCGGGACAGGGAGGTTGCGTTGGTGATGCCGTTGCCGCCTGGCATTTCTGCGGCGTGCCAGGCGCGCTGATTCATCCAATCACGGTCCCGGATCGCGCCCCCGAGATTGAGCGACCGGGCGACCAGAGTGGAAGCGAAGCCCGCCGGCCCGTCGCCGTCGCCATTGCCGTCCGGGTCGGTGTCGCCGGGAATGCCGCCTTCGAAGTTGGCCCCGACGATGGGGGAAACGCGGCCTTCGTACTGTTCGGGGAGCCCGATGAAGAACTCGAGACCGAGCGGCCCCGCCACCTCCTCGGCGAAGTATGTCCCGAGCGAACGGCCAGTGATCCGGCGTACGACTTCGCCGACGAGATAGCCGTAGGAGAGCGCGTGGTACCCGTGGGCGGTGCCGGGCTCCCAGAACGGCGTCTGTTCGGCCAAGGCCTCGGCGACCGGCGTCCAGGCTTGGAGCTCTTCGGGGGTGAGCCGGCGATCGATGGCCGGCACGCCCGCCTGGTGGCACAGCAGATACCGCACCGGCATCGAGCCCTTGCCGGCCTGGGCGAACTCGGGCCAGTACGCGCTCACCGGCGCGTCCATGTCCAGGAGACCGCGCTGTGCCAGGAGATTGGCACAGATGGCCGTCGCACCCTTCGTCGTGGAGAACACGAGCTGTAGGGCCTCGGGTCCGTACGGCCCTGTCCCTGCACGGTCGAACGAACCGCCGTAGAGGTCGACGACTTTGCGACCTTCGAGGTGCACGCAAAATGCCGCGCCCAGCTCGCGGCCTTGTTGGAAGTTGGCGGCGAACGCGTCCCGGACCACCTCGAAGCCCGGCTCGATCTGTCCGGTGATCGTGTCGGAATCGGCCACGGCTCAGGCCGCGAGCGCCACGCCGGCGTTCCCCATCAGGAAGAGGAAGTTGTCGACGTAGAACTGGCGCCGCACCTCTTCGCTCCGGTCGCCTAGCGACGCTTCGAAGCGCTCGAGGGGCTTTCGCCCACCTTCGACGTGCGGATAGTCGGACGAGAACAGGACAAGGTCGGCTCCGTCCTGGTCGATGATCCAGCCGACGTCCTCGGTAGGGTACGGGGTGAAGCGGACCTGGCGGTGCACGTACTCGGACGGCGAAAGCGACAGCGCCTGGAGGCGTTCTTCGTGACGACGGAACGCCTCGAACGCCGACTCCATCTGCCGGAGCCACGATGGCACCCAGATGGCTCCCTGTTCGATGACGCCGATGTGCAGGTTCGGGAATGCCTCGAGCACGCCGTCGAAGATCATTGTGGCGAGCGTCTGGGCCGGAGGCACGGGGATTCCCATGTAGTCGACCGATCGGAAGTTCTCCTCTCCACCATGAAAGTCCGGCGGGATCGGTTTTCCGTTGGCGAAGTAGTGCTTGTCGATCAGGTCGCCCGTGCCGCCCACGTGGAAGACCACCGGGATGTTCGCCTCCTGGGCTTGCGCCCAGACAGGGAACAGATCCGTGTGGCTCGGTGAATAGTTCGGCGGACACCCCGAGGCCACGAGCAGCGCCGCCGCACCTTGCCCCAGCGCGTCCTCGGCGGCACGCCGTGCCTTGTCGGGATCGCAGAGCGGGACATAGAGGGAGGGGAGCAGCCGGTGGTCGACCGAGCAGAACTCGAGCATGCCTCGATTGTGCGCCCGGGCGGCCGCGTAGACGAGGTCGAGGTCGCCGCCATGTTCGAGGTCGTGGAGCCGACCGTTGTGGAAGGTATTGAAGACGAGTTGGCTCGAGAACCCGAGTAGATCGAGCGCTCGGGGACGGTCCTCGGGGATGAACGAACCGGTGGCCGCAAAGTTCTTGCGGGCCATGATTTCTGCTTCCTCGTCAGCTCGGTACTCGGCCGTCTCGTGCCGTGCCCGAAGTCGCTCGAAGGCCGCCTCCAGGTCCCGCTGCTGCTCGGCAGGGTCACCGGTCTGGCGGAGCTCGTTCCCGCCCGGATAACGGAGGACCGGAAGCCGGTCCCGGAAGGCTGGTTCGGCGTGGTCTCGCAACCAGGTCGGTGTCTCCATGATGTGGGCGTCGGCGTCGTGTACGACCCGGCCCTGGGAGTACGGCATCGTGACCCACCCCTTCGTGTTCTCGGCCCGCGCCATGAGTATTTCAGGGCGGGACGGCCGGCGGCCGTGCGCCTCCCTAAAGATCTGACGCCCCGTCAGATCAGGGTGCGGGGCTTGGCTACGCTCCCGGACGATGGATCTGCGCGACGGCCCCGAGGACGTGGCGTTCCGCGCCGAAGTGCGGCGCTTCCTGGACGAGAACGTCGTCGGCGAGTTCGCCGAGCTCAAGGGCCGAGGAGGCTCGGGCGACGAGACCTTCGGCTTCAAGGTCCGCCGCCGGTGGGAGAAAGTCCTGGCCGACGGCGGGTGGACCTGCTTGGGTTGGCCGGTTGCGTACGGAGGCCGCGGCGCCACGATGACCCAACAAGTCATCTTCAACGAGGAGTACGCGCGGGCGGCTGCTCCGGGGCGGGTCAACGTGATGGGCGAGGGACTCCTCGGCCCCACCTTGATCCACTACGGGACGCGCGAGCAGCAGACCCGGTTCTTGCCGCCGATCCGGGAGGGCGACGAACTGTGGTGCCAGGGATATTCGGAGCCCGACGCGGGAAGCGACCTGGCGAACGTCAAGACCCGGGCGGTCCGCGATGGCGACGAGTGGGTGGTCACGGGACAGAAGGTCTGGACATCGCTTGCCCATCAGGCCGACTGGTGTTTCGTGGTGTGCCGCACCGAACCCGATTCGTCTCGTCACAAGGGCCTGTCCTATCTCCTTGTGCCGATGGACCAGCCGGGCATCGAGGTGCGCCCGATCACGCAGCTCACGAGAACGAGCGAGTTCAACGAGGTGTTCTTCGACGGGGCGCGCACCGACGCGTCCAATGTCGTGGGCGGGGTAGGTGACGGCTGGCGGGTGGCACTCGCCACGCTGGCATTCGAACGCGGTGTGGCCTTGCTCGGCCACCAACTCACCTTCCGGCGTGAGCTGGATCGAATCACGAGGTTGGCGCAGGAGAACGGTCGGACGACTAGACCCGTTGTGCGTCAAAGTCTGGCGCAGGCCCACATCGAGTTGGCGATCATGCGATACAACACGTTGAGATCGCTGGCCGGTATCGATGGGCCGGTGGCCCCGCCCGAGGCTTCCATCGCCAAGCTCTACTGGGGGTCGTGGCACCGGCGCTTGGGTGAACTCTCCATGGATCTCATGGGGATGAAGTCGACGGTCTTGGACGGTGACGCAACCGCAGACAACTCGGGGTATTGCCTGAACGAGCTGCAGCGCTCCTTTCTCTTCGCTCGTTCCGAGACCATTTATGGAGGATCGAACGAAATCCAGCGCAACATCATCGGTGAGCGGGTGCTGGGTCTTCCGGCCGAACCGAGGGGAGCCAGGTGACCAGCACGAGCCTCGGTGATTCCTTCGAGCCGCCACCGCCGCCGCCCCCTCCGGTCGGACATGGCCTGTTAGAGGGAAAGGTCGTCGTTGTTACCGCTGCGGCCGGGACAGGCATCGGGTCGGCCACCGCCCGCCGATGCCTCGAGGAGGGTGCGACCGTCGTGGTGTCAGATGCGCACGAACGGCGTCTGGCCGAGACGGCGGAACAATTGGCCGGCGAGATCGAGGACGCGCAGCGGGTGTATTCGTTGGCCTGTGACGTTCGTGACCAGTCGCAGGTCGACGCGCTGTTTGACGGGTCAATCGATCGCTACGGCCGGATCGACGTCGCCGTGCACAACGCGGGGCTCGGCGGGACAGTACCGCTCACTGAAATGACCGATGAACAGTGGTCGACGGTGTTGGACATCACGTTGACCGGGACGTTTCGCTGCACCCGGGCCGCGCTCCGCCGCATGCTGCCTGCAGGGAGCGGTGTCATCGTGAACAACGCCTCGGTTCTCGGTTGGCGGGCACAGCCGGGTCAGGCCCACTATGCGGCTGCCAAGGCGGGCGTGATGGCGCTCACCAGGTGTGCCGCCGCCGAGGCGGCTCCGTCGGGCGTCAGGGTCAACGCAGTGTCGCCAAGTCTGGCCGAGCACCCCTTCTTGAACAGGGCGATCCCCGATGAGGATCTCGCCGTGTTGCGACGCCGCGAGCTCTTCGGTCGGGGAGCGGAGACGTGGGAGGTGGCCAACGTGATCGTCTTCCTGGCCAGCGACTACTCCTCCTACATGTCAGGAGAGGTCATCTCCGTGAGCAGCCAGCACCCATGAGCGACGGGATCGGCGGCGCACCCGCCGAACAGGAGGATTCGCGGGCCGACCTGATCTGGGGGACCGTGCCGCGCCTGGTCGAGGACGTGGCGGAACGACTTGCGTCGACTGAGGCCCTGGTCGACGGTGACCTCCGGCTGACCTACGAGCAACTGGCGCCGGAGGTCGATCGCTACGCCCGTGGCTTCGTTGCGGCGGGGCTTGAGGTGGGAGACCGCGTTGGCGTGTGGGGCCCAAACTGCGCGGAGTGGATGCTCGCCGCGTTGGGTGTGCTCCGTGCAGGCGGCGTCATCGTTCCGCTGAACACGAGATTCAAAGGGGGAGAGGCGGCATACATCCTTCGCAACTCGGGCGCAAAGCTGTTGGTGACCGTCCGAGGTTTTCTGGGTTTCGACTACCCCGCCATGTTGGGTGACGTTGACGTTGCTCCACTGTCGCTGATCGTTTTGCTCAGGGACGAAAGTGCGGACGGTGGCGTCGAGCGGCCGGCTCCGGTACCGATCGTCGGCCTGGCCGAGTTCCTCGACGCTGGTGAGCGGGTTGATCCGGTGACGACGAGTGCACGGGCAGCTGCGCTACGGCCCGACGACATCTCGGACCTGATCTTCACCTCCGGTACCACCGGCCATCCGAAGGGCGCGGTAGCGACGCATGCGCAGTCGTTGCGGACCTTCGGGACGTGGGCCTCGATCGTTGGACTCGGCTCAGGTGATCGATACCTGATCGTGAACCCGTTTTTCCATACCTTCGGCTACAAGGCCGGAATCCTCGCGTGTTTGATGGCCGGCGCAACCGTGGTCCCCGAGCCCGTGTTCGACGCTGGGGCGGTGCTCCGTCGCATCGAGGCGGAACGGATCACCGTGCTACCCGGACCACCAACCCTCTACCAGACGTTGCTGGGCGATCCAGACCGAGGGAAGCACGATCTGTCGTCTTTGCGCCTTGGCGTGACCGGCGCCGCCGTGGTTCCCGTCGAGCTCGTCCGTGCGATGGGCGACGAGCTCGGGTTCGCCACCGTGCTGACGGCCTACGGGCTCACTGAGTCCTGCGGGACAGTGACGATGTGCCGGCGCAGCGATCCGCCCGAAGTGGTTGCGCGCACCTCGGGCCGGGCGATCCCTGGACTGGAGGTGCACATCGTCGCGGACGGCAAGGAGGTGCCGAGGGGCCAACCGGGCGAGATCCTCGTTCGCGGCTACACCGTCATGTCCGGGTACTGGGGCAACGAGGAGGCGACCGCAGACGCGATCGACGACGATGGATGGCTCCACACCGGTGACATCGGCGTGATGGATGCGCAGGGCAACGTCACCATCACCGACCGAGTAAAAGACATGTACGTGGTGGGTGGCTTCAACGCCTATCCCGCTGAGATCGAGGCGATCCTCCGGGGCCACGAAGCCGTGGCCCAGGCCGCGGTCGTCGGAGTGCCGGACGAACGGATGGGCGAAGTCGGGTATGCCTACATCGTGCCGGTGGCCGGCGCCCTGTCCCCGGATTCCGAGGACGAGGCCGACGAGCTGGGCCGTAGCATCCTGGGCTGGTCCCGTGGCGCCATGGCCAACTACAAAGTTCCCCGCGGCGTCGTGCTCGTCGATGCTTTGCCGGTGAACGCCAGCGGGAAAGTGTTGAAACGAGAACTGCGCGGTCGTCATGCGTCTGGAGCAGACCGTGTGGTGACCATCGAGAGGAGCGAATAAGTGCGAGGCATCGTCTACACCGGAGAAGGAGTCGAGGTAACCGACGAACTCGAGGTTCGTGGGCCCGGTCCGAATGAGGTACAGGTGCGGATGCAGGCCGCAGGTGTGTGTCACTCGGACCTCTCAGTCATCGACGGGACCATTCCGTTCCCTGCACCGGCCGTGCTCGGCCACGAGGGTGCGGGCGTCGTCGAGGCGGTGGGTGACGCCGTGCGGTCGGTCAAGCCCGGCGACCACGTCGTGATCGCGACGCTGGCCAGCTGCGGAGCGTGCCGCGCCTGCGGCACTGGACACCCGACGTGGTGCAAGAGCTCGCTCGGCAATATCTCGACGCCGTTCACCTTTAAGGGCGAGCCCGCATCGAACTTCGCGGCTGCTTCCGTCTTCTCCGAGGTGACGATCGTCAGCGAAGTCCAGGCCGTCCGCATCCCCAAGGACGTCCCGCTGTCCTCGGCGTGCCTCATCGGGTGTGGAGTGTTGACCGGCGTCGGTGCCGTCCTGAACCGCGCCAAGGCGCGGCCGGGCGACACGGCAGCGGTCTTCGGCGTCGGCGGCGTGGGGCTGAATGTCATCCAGGGCCTCCGTATCGCCGGCGCTACCCGCATCGTGGCTGTGGACACGGTCGCCGCCAAGGAAGAGCTGGGCCGTCAGTTCGGGGCCACCCACTTCGTCGACGCCAGCACTGGCGATGCGGCAGCGGCCATCCGCGAGCTGGTACCGGCCGATCGTGAATCGGCCGCCGGCGCTCTGTTCCCGCTTGGCGGAGTGACGTGGGCCTTCGACTGCGTCGGGCATCCGGCCGTCCTGCGAAGCGCACTCGACTGCCTCGACTGGGGTGGGAACGCCGTTGCCATCGGCATCCCGCCCCGGGGAACCGAGGTGTCGGTCGACGTCAATGCTTTGGCCTACGTCGACCGCGGGCTGCTCGGTAACCGCTATGGCTCTGCCCGCCCTCACCATGACATTCCATTGATGGTCGATCTCTACAAATCCGGGCAGCTCATGTTGGACGAGCTCGTTTCGCTCACCCGTCCACTCGAGCAATTCGGCGACGTCGTAGACGAGATGCACGCCGGACGTGTAGCGCGCGGCGTCCTGACGTTCGACTAGACAGACCCCATGGATACCATCGACCAGGCGGAGGGGACACGGTGAAAGGAGTCATCCTGGCCGGCGGCACGGGCTCGCGCCTGTATCCGTTGACCCGCATCACCAACAAGCACTTGTTGCCGATCTACGACCGGCCCATGATTGCCTGGGCGATCGAGGCGGTTGTCCAGAGCGGCATCGACGAGATCATGCTGGTGACCGGAGGCACTCATGCGGGTGAATTCCTCCGTCTCCTCGGGAACGGCCGCGAGTACGGAATCAACCAACTGTCGTACGGCTATCAAGAGAAAGCTGGTGGGATCGCCGAAGCGCTCGGTCTGGCGTCGCACTTTGCCGAAGGCGGCCCCGTGCTCGTCATGCTTGCCGACAACATCGTTGAACGTTCCATCAGGCCCATTGTCGAAGCCTTCCGGGCAAACCCGGTAGGCGCCCGCATCCTGCTCTCTCCCGTGGACGAGCCGGAACACCTGCGTCACCTCGGCGTCCCGGTCTTCGGGGACGACGGGCGCGTCGTGCACATCGAAGAGAAACCCGAAACCCCGGCCTCCGAGTATTGCGTCACCGGCATTTACTGCTACGAGGCCGGCGTGTTCGACATCATCGGCGACCTCGAGCCATCGGGGCGAGGCGAACTGGAGATCACCGACGTCAACAATCATTTCGTCGGGAAGGGGCAGATGGCTCACGACATTCAGTCGGGGTTCTGGGGGGACGCCGGTGAGTCCATCGATGCGTATTACGCGGTGAACGATTTCGTCCGCGAGCACGGCGCCAACCACCCGTAGAGCAACCACCTCCAGCGCATCGCGCCCGCCTAGCCTGCACTGAGTGGGAGGCCTGCTGGAACTCGAAGGGTTGCGTCGTACCTTCGGATCGCTGGTCGCGCTCGACGACCTCACCTTCACCGTGCCGAGCGGTCAGGTTGTGGGCTTCCTCGGGCCCAACGGGGCTGGCAAGACGACGACCATGCGCGCCATCTTCGGCTTGATCGATCTCGACGCGGGTGTCGTGAGATGGAACGGTGCACCCGTCGGACGCGCACAGTGGCGCCGCTTCGGCTACATGCCCGAGGAGCGAGGCCTTTATCCCGGAATGTTGGTCGGCGAGCAGGTCGAGTACCTCGGCCGGCTGCATGGCCTCAGTCCCCAAGATGCGGCCTCGGCCACGCAGACCTGGCTCGAGCGTCTCGAAATCGCCGACCGGGCCACGAGCAAAGTCGAGGCCCTCTCACATGGGAACCAGCAGCGCGTCCAACTCGCCGCGGCCCTCATCCACCAGCCCGAGCTCCTGGTCCTCGACGAGCCCCTCTCCGGGCTCGACCCGACGGGTATCGACGCCATCAGTCACGTGCTGATGGACCAGGCGCGTGCGGGGTGCTGTGTGCTCTTCTCGAGCCACCAGCTCGACCTGGTCGAGGACCTCTGCGAGCAGGTGACGATCATCGACCACGGACGCCTCGTCGTGTCCGGAACGGTGGACGACCTGGCCGGCAGCGGCGCTCGCAGCTTGGTCGTCCGGGTCGAGGGCGAACGCACGGCGGATTGGGCTCGCGCCCTCAAGGGCGTGTCGGTGTCGGAGGTCTCCGCCGGCGCGGTCAGGCTCGTACTCGACGACGACGTCGACAGCGACATCGTCCTGCGGGCCGCGATGGCGGCCGGGCGGGTTACCGAGTTCTCCTTCGGCCGCCGCCGACTCTCCGAGGTGTTCCGGGAGGCGGTGGGGTGAGGGTCGTCCTCATTCTGGTCATCGTCGCGGTCGCCATAGGGCTGCGCGTCCTGGTCCGGCAACGACGGCGACAACGCCGACTCGCAGTCGACCCCCCCGACCACGGAGCCGCACAGACACGTCGTCGATTCGCCGTCACCGCCAACCTTGGCGGCGTCGGCCTGGTCGCGAGGCGCGAGATCCTCGAGCGCGTCCGAGGTCGTATCTTCCGAGTCGGAACCATCATTATCCTTCTCGCCGTCGGGGCCGCCATCGTCATCCCGAAGATCCACAGCAACCACACCACGCCACCGCAACGGGTCGGAGTGGTCGGTTCCCCGAATGCCTTACTGACGCAGGTGATCACGTACAGCGGGAAGCAGGGCAACGTCCCTGTGCACGTCGTGACGGAACAGACCGAGGAGTCGGCGAAAACCGCACTCCGGGACGGCAAGCTCGACGTCGCAATCGTCGAGGGCGACAAGATCCTCGTCAATCAGCCCATCACCTCAAACAGCACAACCGACATGTCCACGCTGGTATCGGTCCTCGCAACGGAGCTCGGCGTGCTGCACGCCTACCAACAAGCGGGACTCTCCGGCTCCCAGATCGAACAGGTCTCCGGGGCCAAACCGGTTCCCGTGGAGAGCCTGCAGAGCCACAACAAGAACAACCAAGACGTGAACAGGGGGACGTCGGTGATCGGCGTCATCCTGATCTTCCTCATGTTGAACCAGTACAACACCTGGATCCTCATGGGCGTCATGCAGGAGAAGGCAAGCCGGGTCGTCGAGGTGTTGCTGGCCGCCGTCCGGCCGATCCAATTGCTCGGCGGCAAGGTGCTCGGCATCGGTCTCGTCGCCATGGGCCAAGCCACCCTGATAGTCGGCTTCGCGTTCATCGTGAGTAAGGCCGTCGGTTCGGACCTGCTCCGCGGAACGGGCGGACTGCTGCTGCTCAGCGATCTCGTCTGGCTGATACTCGGCTACGCGTTCTACTGCTGGCTCTTCGCCGCCGCCGGCTCCACCGCAGAGCGTCAGGATCAGGTGCAGACGCTCGCACTGCCGCTGACCCTCCCGATCCTGATCGCCTACGTGTATTCCATCACCGTGGCGAGCTCGGGCAACCCGAGCCTCCTCTTCAAGGTGCTCGCCTACCTGCCACCTACGGCGCCGTTCGCCATGCCCGTGCTCGTCGGCCTTGACCAGGTCGCCTGGTGGCAGTTCCTGATCTCGGTCATGCTCGCGATCGCCGGTACGGCCGTGATGGCCTGGATCGCCGCGGGCATCTACCGGCGAGCCGTGCTCAAGTCAGGGCAGCGGGTCAAGTTGAGTGATCTGCGCGGCGGCCCCCGCCGATCTCGGCGCCAGCCGGGTCCCATCGTCGACCCCGCATAAGACGACCTCGTAGACGAGGTCAGTGGGGCGGCTCTGCCGCTGGCACCTCGATCTTCACGCTCCGCACGCTCTCCGCGATGCCCGCGCCGTCCAGCCCCAGGCTGGCCAGGATGTCGTCCGCTTTGCCTTGCGCCAGGAACTGCCGGGGTATGCCCAACACCCGGATCGCCGGCATGGACAACCCCTCCGATTCCACCTGCGCCGACATCGCGTCGATCAGGAATGCGCCGGCCCCGCCGAATCGCACGCCGTCCTCAGCGGTCACCACCAGCTGATGGCGAGCAGCGTCCGCCAGCATCGCCACGTCGGGCGGCGAGATCACCCGTGCGTCCCACACCGTCGCCTCGACGCCCTCACTGGCCAGTTCGTCGGCCGCGGCGAGGCACCGCCCGACCATCTTGCCGACGCCGAGTAGGCACACCGACCCATCACCGCCTCGCAATCGCCGAGCGGACAGGCCCTCGCCGACGTCGTCCGGGGCCACGTGACGCGGCGCGGTCTTGGGGAAGCGGATGGTCGACGGACCCGACAACGACAAGGCTGTCCGCAGCATCGGCTCGACCTCTTCGGCCGCGGAGGGTGCGAACACCGTCATGCCGGGAATCGACAGCGCCAAGGCCAAGTCGAGGATCCCATGGTGGCTCGCCCCGTCGTCGCCCGTGATCCCAGCCCGGTCCAGCACGAACACCACCGGGCACCCGTGCAGCCCCACGTCCAGGTTCGCCTGGTCGAAGGCCCGGCTCAGGAAGGTCGAGTACACCGCCACCACCGGGCGCAGCCCCGCCATCGCCATCCCGGCGGCGGCGGTCACCTCGTGCTGCTCGGCGATCCCGACGTCGTAGAAGCGGTCAGGGAAGCGAGCCTGGAACGGGAGCAACCCCGTCGGCCCGGGCATCGCCGCGGTCAGCGCCACGATCCGCGGGTCCTCCTTGGCCATCGCCAGCAAACCCCGCGAGAACGCGTCCCCGTACGTCGCCGCCCGTTGCGGCGACCCGTCGACTTCGGTCTCGGTCTCGGGCACCGACCCCGGTGACGAGAGCGACGACAATCCGCCACTGTCCGTGCTGCCCGGCCCCCCGACGGCGATCCCGGCCGACGAACCGACGACGTTCTCGGACCCACCGACGCCCGCACCCGCACCAACTCCGGCAGCACCAGCGCCGGCACCAGCACTCGTCGGCACCTTGAAGTCGTGCAGCCGTTGCACGTCGTCTTCCTCGGCGGGCGCGTACCCCCGGCCTTTTTGCGTCAGCACGTGCACGACGATCGGCCCGTCCCACTCGGCGGCGTGGGCGAAGGCCTGCTCCATGTGCGCGATGTCGTGCCCGTCGATCGGTCCCGCGTACCGGACCCCGAGCGCCTCGAAGAAGGTGTGCGGCGTGACCATCTCCCGCACGGCGCTGTCCAAAGCACGCACGCTCGAGTACGCCAGCTCACCGAATCCCGGCAGGTCCCGCAGGCGCTGGCGCCAACGTTCACGGGCCGCGGTGTACGTCGGGTTCAACCGCAGCGCCGTCAACGATTGCGACAACTGCGACACCGTGGGCGCGTACGACCGACCGTTGTCGTTCAATACCACGACGACACGCCGTCGTGAGTGCCCCAAGTTGTTCAGCGCCTCGTAGGCCATCCCACCGGTCAGCGCGCCGTCGCCAACGACGGCGACGACCCGTCGCTCGCCCTCGACACCCCGCAACGCAAACCCCGAGGCGATGCCGTGTGCGTACGACAAGGCCGTCGACGCATGCGAATTCTCGATCCAGTCGTGCTCAGACTCCGCCCGGTTCGGGTACCCGCTCAACCCACCCGCCTGGCGCAGTCCCTTGAAGCCGTAGCGACGACCGGTCAGCAGTTTGTGCACGTAGGCCTGGTGCCCCGTGTCCCACAGCAGGACGTCACGGGGCGAGTCGAACACCCGGTGCAGCGCCAGCGTCAGCTCGACCGCACCCAGGTTGGACCCCAGGTGGCCCCCGGTCGTGGTCACGGTCTCGACCACGAACGAACGTATCTCCTCGCACAGCTGGGTCAGCTCTTCGCTGGTCAGGGCCTTGACGTCGGCTGGCGTCTCGATACTTTGCAAGATCATGACAGGAGGCCTCAGGCTACCCGCTGCCCCCGTCCCCCTGCGGGCGCTGCACGACCCCGCCCCGACCACCACCGACGCCGCCCGAGGCCCCGCCTCCGTCCCCGCCCACGTCGCCACCACGGCCCCAGCCGCGTCGCCCGCTCACCAACGTGATCGCCGCCACCGAGAACGCCGCCACCGCCAGCACCTGCAGTCCCCGGGCCGGCCCCCACGCCTCCGAGACCCATCCCACGATCGGCGCCCCCGCCACCCATCCCACGTACCCCGCCGCCGTGAACGTCCCCACCGCGCTCACGAGCTGTGACGCCGTCCGGCTCACCGAGCTCATGATCAAGGGCCAGAACAAGGACGCGCCCCCGGCACCGAGCGCCAGTCCCACCGCGGCCGCGCCCGCCGCCGGCGCGACCGACTCCAACAAGATCCCCCCGCCCGCCACACACCCACCCAACACCAACGCGGCCCCCGTCGACAGCCGTCCCAGCAACGAACCCCCCGCGCCACGCGTCGTCGCCGCCACCGCCTGACCCACGACGTACGCGCCCGCCCCCAACAGCACCCCCGTCGCCAAGTGGTTCCGCAAGAAGAGGACGCCCCACGTGTCGACGCCGCCCTCGGTCACCTCCGCCAAGGCGAACACGAACAACAACACGACCAACCCGTCCCGCCGCAAGCGCCGCAACGGGTGCGCCGACCTCTTCTCGCCTCCGTCCACCTCCACATGCCTGGCCGCCGCCCCGTACGCGCCGGGGTCGGCGGAGGCGGCCCACAGCGCCACCGCCAGACCGACGACGGCGATCGCCGGCCAGATCCAGCGCCACGACACGCCCGCGTGGATGACGAGCGCAGCCGCCGCCGCTCCCGCCAGTGCCCCGGCGTTGAACAACGCATGCACCCGCACGAGCATCGACGGATGGCGGACGAGCCGGTGCGACGCCTCGGCGTTCATCGCGGTGTCGACGCTGCCGCCCGCGACCTCGGTCAAGACGAGCACGACCACGAAGACCCAACGCTCCCGGGTCAGCGCCAGACCGCACAACAAGACCGACCAGGCCAGGAGCGCCACCCACAGCATGCGCCGCGCCCCGACGCGGTCGGCCAGGTGCGCCATCACCGCGCTCGACACGCCCGCCACGGCGATGGCGATGGCCAGCACCACGCCCAGCTCGGCGTCGGACAGCGCGTACGCCCGCTGGATGTCGAAGAGCATGACCGCCCAGCTGCCCCAGAACAGGCCGAAGGTCACGAAGGACGCGACGACCGGCCCCGCCCCCGTCAGCGGTCCCGCCCCCCGCACCGACCTCGTAGACGAGGTCGTCAGGACTTGCCCGTCGCGCCCGCCTTGGCCAGGAACGTGCCGCGGTCCACCACCACCCGCGTCAGGCGGCCCGCGCCGACGAGTCCACCCCCGTCACCTTCCAGTCGGGCCGCAGAAACCGTGAAGATCAGGCGACGGCCCTCGACCTTCACCAATGTCGCCTCGGCGAGCACGACCGACCCCACGGCCACGGGCGCCAGGTGGTCGAATTGGACCCGCGTCGCCACGCTCGCCTGCGAGTCGGACAAGTGCCCGTCCGTCGCCCGGCACGTCGCTTCCTCGCACAGCGCCAGCAGCCGGGGCGTGGCCAGGACGGGAACGTCACCCGAGCGGAAATGCTCTGCGGTGTCCTCCTCGCCGACGATCAGTTCGACCTGGGCACTCAGACCGGAGTGCGGCCCATGTCCCGCCGTGGTCGCGGCGGCAGCCTCGGATGAGCGTTCGGGCACGACGATTACGATACCGCCGTGACCGACACCGCCCTCATAGAACCTGACGTGCTCGAACGCGTCCTGTCGACCGCGTTGCAGGGCGGGGGTGACATGGCCGAGGTCTTCGCCGAGGACGCCGTTACCTCGGGCGCCGTCCTCGACGACCGACGCATCGAGGAGCTTTCCTCCGGCCGTTCCCGGGGCGCCGGCATCCGCGTGGTCGACGGCGAGACCACCGGGTTCGCCCACACCGCCGACCTGTCCGAGCCCGGCCTCCTGGCCGCCGCCCGCACCGCCGCCGCCGTCGCCCGCGAGGGCGGTCCCGGCACCCGCACCGTCGCGCTCGGCCCCCGATCCAGTCACGACCGCGGCGAGCGCACCCTTCCCGGCGACGTCGACAAGGCCCGCAAGCTCGAGCTCCTCACGCGGGCCGACGACGCCGCCCGCGCCGCCGGCGATTCCATCACGCAGGTCCAGGTCGGCATCGGCGACAGCCGCCGTCGTGTCCTCATCGCGAACTCCGACGGCCTCCTCACCACCGACGACCAGATCCGTAATCGCTTCAACGTCCAGTGCGTCGCCAATGGCGACACCGGCATGCAGACCGGCTACGAGTCGTACGCCCGCACCGAGGGCTTCGAGATCTTCGAACGCCGAGCCGTCGAGGACCTCGCCCACACCGCCGCCACCCGCGCCCTCACCAAGCTCTCCGCCCGCCCGGCACCCTCAGGTGAGGTTCCGATCGTCCTCGCGGGCGGAAGCGGGGGCATCCTGTTCCACGAGGCCTGCGGCCACGGGCTCGAAGCGGATCACGTCGTCAAGGACGCGTCCGTCTACCGGGGCCAGATCGGCGAGCTCGTCGCCAGTCCGCTCGTCACACTGGTCGACGACGGCACCGTCCTCGGCGAATGGGGCAACTTCGCCTTCGACGACGAAGGCAACCCACCCGCACGCAACGTGCTTATCGAGAACGGCGTGCTCACCGATTACATGTGGGACTGGCTGCGGGCCCGCAAGGAAGGCCGCAAGTCGTCCGGCAACGGCCGCCGTCAGAGCTACCACCACCTGCCGATGGTCCGTATGACCAATACGTACCTCCTCGCAGGAAAAGAAGACCCCGACGAGATCATCGCTCAAACCCCTACCGGCGTCTACGTGAAGAAGCTTGGCGGGGGACAGGTCAACACGGCGACGGGCGACTTCGTGTTCGGCACGACCGAGGCGTACCTGATCGAGAACGGCCGCATCACCGAGCCCCTGCGCGACGCCAACCTCATCGGTAACGGGCCCGAAGTCCTGCGCCGCATCGACGCCGTCGCCACCGACTTCGACATGACACCGGGCACTTGCGGCAAGGACGGCCAGGCCGTGCCGGTCGGCTGCGGCCAGGCCACGCTTCGCATCACCGGCATCACGCTCGGGGGCACGTCGTGAGCGACACCGGCAACGACCTCATGGCCCTCGCGACCTCGGTCGTCGAGCAGGCCAAGGCGGGCGAAAGCCTCGAGGTCTACGTGACCCGGGGCACCGACACCGACGTACGGGCGTACGAGGGCGAGGTCGAGTCGCTGACATCCGCCGACTCGTCGGGTGTCGGCATCCGCGTCCTCCTCGACGGCGACGGCCCCGACGCCGAAGCCGTCGGCAGCCGCGCCGGCTTCGCATGGGCCGGCTCGCTCGATCCCGATGTCATCGCTGCCACCCTCGCCGACGCCCGGGACAACGCCCGCTTCGCCACACCCGACCCGTACGTCGTCCTCGCCGAGCCCGACGGCATCGCGGCCATCGAACTCGACCTCTGGGACGACGGCGTCGCCTCGACCCCGATGGAGAAGAAGGTGGAGCTGGCCGTGCAGCTCGAGCGGGCGACCCGCGCCGCCGACCCCCGGGTGCGGCAGGTCTCCTCGGCCGACTACTCGGACAGTCGGACCGAAGTGGCGCTCGCCTCGACCACTGGCATCTCGTCGTACCGGAGGCGCACGACGTCCTTCCTCTCTGTTGACGCCATCGCCGGCGAGGGATCCGACACCCAGACCGGCAGCGGCTTCAGCGTCGGACGCGGTCCGGGTGAGCTCGTGCCCGACGAGGCGATGGACGACGCCGTCCTGCGCGCCACTCGCATGCTCGGGTCGCAGAAGGCGCAGTCGGGTCGCTGCACCGTCGTGTTCGACCCCCGAGTCTCCTCCACGCTGCTCGCCATCGTCGCGTCAGCACTGTCGGGTGAGGCCGTCGTGAAGGGACGGTCCTTCTTCGCGGGCCGCATAGGCGAGTCGGTGGCCGACGCCGCCGTGACGCTCGTCGATGACCCGACCGACACCCGTGCCTTCGGAGCGGCCTCGCACGACGGAGAGGGACTCGCGTGTCGGCGCAACGTCCTCATCTCCGACGGCGTGCTCCGCATGTTCGTCTACGACACCGTGTCGGGCCGCCGAGCCAACACGGCCTCGACCGGGTCGGCGGTCCGAGGTGGCTTCGCCGGCACACCCGGTGCCGGGTGTCGCGCTCTCGTGCTGACACCCGGGGCGTTGAACGCCGAGCAGATCCTGGCTGCGGTGGACAACGGCCTCTACGTGCAGTCCATCAGCGGAGTGAACTCCGGCGTCAATCCGGTGAGCGGTGACTTCTCCGTCGGGGCCGAAGGTCTGATGATCCGCGGCGGCGCCTTCGCCGAACCAGTAAGGGAGATCACGGTCGCCTCGACGCTCCAGCGCATGCTGCAGTCGGTCGTGGCCATCGGCGCCGACCTGCGTTGGCTGCCGGGGTCAGCGGCGGGTCAGACGCTGGCGATCGCCGACATGCAGCTCAGCGGCGAGTGAGCTGATCAGCTGGCAGTTGCGGCCGCCGGCTTGGAGTCCTTACTCCCGCCGCTTCCGCTGTCGCTCTTCGACGAGCTGTCCTTCGACTCCTTGGTCGACGATTCAGACGACGACGAGCTCGAGGATTCCTTTTCCTTTTCCTTGCTCGTCCCGCTCCCGTTCCCGTTTCCGTTTCCGTTTCCGTTCCCACGGGCGGCGGCCCGCGAGTCGGTCTTGTAGAACCCGCTGCCTTTCAGCACGATCCCGACGGCGCCGTAGACCTTGCGGAGCGCGCCACCACACTCGGGGCACTCCGTCAGCGGGTCGTCCGAGAACTTCTGGACGGCCTCGAGCTGGTGCCCGCACGTCGTGCAGGCGTATTCGTAGGTCGGCAATGGGATTCCTCCGCGCTCGCTGGCACTCACTACCTGAGACTGCTAAGTCTAACCGCTCGACCACCCTTCTCGGCAGTTCAGGTCGGCCCCAGGTCAGTAGACTGCTGCTCCGTGACCGACCGCATGCTGGCCAATCTCGACCCGCTGGGCGGTGCCCGAATGGTCGATGTCACGCCTCGAGAGCCCACACACCGCCGGGCGCTCGCCCGTTGCCGGGTCTCGATGCTGCCCGAGACGACGACCAAGGTGGCCAACAACGCGATCACCAAGGGTGACGTGCTGGCCGCGGCCCGGATCGCTGGGATCCAGGCCGCCAAGCGCACCGCCGAGCTGATCCCGATGTGTCACCCCGTGCTCGTCGGCTCCATTGGGGTCAACTTCTCGATCGGCGACGACTTCGTCGAGGTCGAGGCCCAGGTCGAGACCGTCGACCGCACCGGCGTCGAGATGGAGGCCATGACCGCCTGTGCGGTGGCCGCCCTAACGGTCTACGACATGTGCAAGTCCGCTGACCGCACCATGACGGTCGAGCATCTCGCCCTGTGGGAGAAGGCCGGCGGCCGGTCTGGGCCCTGGCGCCGTACCGAACTCAACACCCGCTGATCGGCGACGCCGCCGACGCGGGCGTCTTCAGCGCTTCGAAACGCCGTGCGGTGGGGCGCTGATCCGGGCCCACAGCGGCGACGGCCGCGAGGTCATGACCCGGCCCCTCGGGCCGACGAAGGTGAGCTCGCCGTTGGCATCTCCAGACAGCTGCCACGCCTTGGAATGGACCAGGCCATGGTGGTGCTCACACAGGAGCGCCAGGTTCCTCACAAGTCGCTAATCAGACCCCATGGTTTGGGAGGACGGGAAGGGGTGTGGGGATGGCCGCATGGGGCAGGCTCCGAAGCGGCGGTATATCCGGCAGGACAGGCGGACCCGCAGCCCGGAGGGACCGGCGTCCGCCCGTCGCCCGGGTTTCCAGCGCCAGGCAGGAGACTTGGGCATCTGAAGCGGCGTTGAAGTCCCAAAGGTGATGATGGTCGATTCGGTTGCGGAAAGCGGCTAGCGGTGACCTCTAGGTGAAGGGCCAGCGAGAAGAGGCGGCGTCGGTAGGCGTCGCCCCCTTAACTTGAAATAACAACGAAACTCGGAAGCAGTGTGATGGCTCTGCGCTACCCGCATAACCGGCGATCTGGGGCAGGTGCGCCCCTCGCCCGAGGTCCTTTGGGAT
>DASXBZ010000037.1:0-4643 GCA_036491435.1 Acidimicrobiales bacterium | reverse complement strand
AGGGACGAGGATGGCCTTGGTGCGTGGCCCGATCATCTCGGCGATCCCGGCGACGTCGACGTTGTAGGTGTCCGGCTCAACATCGACAAAAGCCGGTGTCACCCCCGCCTTCACGAGCGGTGCGATGTCGGTCGAGAACGTTACGGCTGCGGTCACGACTTCGTCACCCGGCAAGAGGTCTAACAGCTCGATGGCCAGATACAGGCCCGATGACCCCGAGTTGCACATGACGCCACGGCGCTTCCCGAAGAGCTTGGCGATCTTGGCTTCGAACTCACGCACGTTCTTGCCACTGCGCAGCGCTTGCGGACCTGCCGAGAGCACGGCGACGATCGCTTCGACCTCCCGTTCGTCGTGGACGCTTCCGGCATAGGGGATCCGACGCCCTACCGTCGTCATTGCCGGTGTCCCAGTTTGAACACCCGCAGGGCGTTTTCGCGTAGGAACAGTGGCCAGACGTGGTCTCGGAACGGAACACTCGGCATCTCGTCGAAGATGCGGTCGAGTCCGAGCCCCATGGGGAAGTACCCGGCGTACATGATCTTCTCCGCGCCCCTTGTATTGGCGTATTCGACAATGGCGCTCGGGTAGTACTTCGGGGCGAACGCGGAGGTCATGTAGTAAAGGCCCGGCCACTTCAGCATCAGCTTGATGGCGAGGTCCTCCCAAGGTTCGGCCCCGTGACGCATGACGATCCGCAGGTCGGGAAAGTCGTAGCAGACCTGGTCGAAATGCATCACGTGCTGGCAATCCGAGGGAACCCGCGGCCCGGCGATGCCCGCATTCACCACGATCGGAATGTCGAGATCCACACACGTCTGATAGACGGGGTAGTAGCGGCGGTCGCTGACGGGAACTTGTGGATTGCAGCCAGCCGGAAACGTGGTCACGGCGACGATGCCATGCTCGCCATGAGCCACTCTGATGCTCTGCACGGTGCGCCCAATGTCATTTGGGTCGACTTCAAGGCCTGCGACGAAGCGGTCGGGATGGCACCGGAGCGCATCGGGCGTCGCCGGATTGCGCAGACCGACGAGGCCTATCTCGATCCCGTGCTTGTCCATGGCGATCAGCGTCACGTCGACCGGGTCCTGCTCGCTGCCCAGCTGGTTTGGCACGTCGTTGAACATGTACTCAGCCGGGAACTCCATCCGCTGACTGTCTTCGTCTTTCGCGAGAGCACGCAACGACGTGTACGTTTCCCGTGGGTCCGCCCTGGGAAAGCCGATCATCAGATCGACGACACCGAGCCCCGTTGGCATCATGCCGAGCGGCCCTGTTCGGTCACGGTTCGGTCGGCAGTCTCGCTCCGGCAGGCCACCTGACGCAGTCCGTCCAGAAGGGTTGACGGAGTAACGCGAGGCGCCCGCGCCCGACGTCCGACCACCCCGACAACACGTCCGACATACGGCGTTCTGCGAACATGTTCAGTCTGCGCCTCACCTCGCTCCCCCCGGTGTGTTGGGAGCAATATTTCTGGGCTAGCGGCGCGTCCCGGAGTGTGCGCCCCCGGGGGGATTTGAACTCCCAACCTAGCCACAAACCTACTTTGTGCACGCTTCCGCGGATACCCGGCCGTCAGATCAGGCCGTCCTACGGTCGATCGAGGCTAGGCGTGGGTGGCTACGAGTTCAGAAGCGTCTTCCAGTGCCTGGTATCCGGCGTTGTAGCCCGGGATGAAGGTGATTCCCGGGCCCCCATAACATCCAGCACCCGCAAGATAGAGGCCCCGCAACGGAACGGGTAGGTCCGGCCACCCCCGCGGTCCAGGCCGGAAACAACCCATCTGCCCAGGATGAAGCAATCCGTGACAGAAATCCCCACCCGGGCAGCCGAACATCGTGCCCATATGAAATGAGGCGAACGTCGTGTGGCGGATCACGATGTCCTTGAAGTTCGGGGCAAGGCGCGTCATCTTCTCGATTACCTTCTTCGCCATCTCGTCTTTCAGGCGGCCGTGCTGGCTCTGGTCCACTTCCACCGGGAAGTAGAACGCGAATGCACTGGCCGCATGCTTGCCCTCTGGCGCCAAACTACGATCGTGCAGACTCGGAACCTGAAAGCCCATGGCTGGATCCGCGGGGACGATCCCCCGTCGGCAATCCTCCCAATCCCGCTGCATCTCCTCGGCCGACCCGAATATGCCGAGCGAGTGCTGCATACCTGGTTCGTTCAGAAATTCGTAAGGCGGGGCATACTCGGGAAGACCATCCAACGCGAAATGCATTTGAATGTAGGCGGCTCGGTGGTCGACGGTTGAAACACGCTCAACCAACTCGGGCGAAAGGATGCTCGAGTCGATGAGGTGGGTAAAGGTCACCCCTGGGTCCAAGTTGGAGATGACGATTGGAGCACTAATGACGTCACCGTCCTCAAGCTGAACACCGGTCACCCGATCACCTTCCGTCAGAATCTTCTTGACGGGTGTCCTGAGCCGCAGTTCGCCCCCGTGAGCCTCGAAGAGCGCCTTTACGTGGTCCGCGAGAGAACCGATTCCACCTTCGATTTTGCTCATCATCTCAACGCCAGGTGGCGCAGCGAGCGCGAACGCCAGACAGGCGGCGCTCCCCGGTGTATAGGGACCGCGATATGTCGAATTCACAGCCAGGAAGGACAGCATGCCCCGAAGGATCCGGTGCTTCTCCGGATCAGGAAAGAACCGACCGAGAACGTCCATCGCCGAACCGAACAGCATCTCGTTGATCGCGGTCCGCTCGGACTCGGTCCGAGCACATGCGTACATCTCGTCGAGGGTCTTTGGTGGTTCGCGCACTTCGAAGCGGCCAATGGCGCGGGCGGGGCCTTCGCTCCAGGCGAGCAGTTCAGCCATGCCGGTCACGGCACTGGGACCGTATTTCTCATCCAAGTGCATCATCAGCTGCACTGGATCTCGGTAGAAGATCATCGGCTCGTCATCAGGTCTTCCGATGTTGACCGACATGACATCGGTATTTATCGTCGGACACTCATTGAAGCCGAGGTCGGAGCGGATCTCGTCAGCCAAAGGGAACAGCACCGAACCGGCAATCTCGAAGCGATAGCCCGGAAAGATCTCGACGGTCGCGGCCATGCCGCCGCTGTAGCGATTCTTCTCGAGACAAAGGGTGCGGACGCCGCCCCGTTGGAGCAAGGCTGCAGCCGTCAGACCGTTATGACCTGCGCCGACGACAATGGCGTCGTAGTCGCTCATGCGGGTAACTCCTCTGCTCGGAAGTGCGAGGTACTGGGAGACAACGAAAGACCTGACGCAGTGTCCGGATGAAGTCGGAGTGCCCGAGCGAACAAATTGCTCTCGGTTTCCGGACGGTCTGGGTCTGGGACACACACATCAATAGGGCACACGTCGGCACAGGCCGGGGTGTCATTGAACCCGACGCATTCGGTGCAGAGATCGGGATCGATCTCGTAAATGCTGTCCCCCAAGCTGATGGCCGAATTGGGGCATGCCGGCAAACAGGCGTGGCAGCTGATGCACTCCTCAGTGATCAAGATCGCCATCGGCTCCCCGTTCTGCCTGCCAGCTCGGCCAGTCTCTCAAGGATCTCTCGTTATGTCAAGCCTGACATTATAAAGTCAGTTCTGACATATCCAGCCGTAGATCGAGTAGGCTCTCGACGCGATGCTGGTCACGACCACCAACCGCACCGAGCTGCGACGACAAACCACACGGGACGCGTTACGGAAGGTTGCGTTGGCCAGATTCGCTGATCGAGGTTTCGACAACGTCACCGCGGCAGAAGTGGCCGAAGAGGTTGGCGTGACCGAGCGCACGTTCTACCGTCACTTTCCGACCAAGGAGTCAGTCCTTTTTCAGGACTACGAGACTCGTCTTGATTGGCTGGCAGATGCCCTTGCGAGAAGGCCGTCGACGGAGTCCATCTTCGACTCAGTCCTGGCAGCTGTGAGCAACTTTCCCCACGACATGGAGATCGTCAACCAGGCGGCACTGCTGCGCTCCAGTGTTATCAGCGGAGATCGCATTGCAGCTCACTTACGGGTCGTTCAATCTTCATTCGCGGCCGTCATTGGTGATTTCGTTAGGGTAAGACATTCCGACTATTGCGATATCGACTTGTTCGCCGCGGTGGCCGGCAACGCGCTTGCGGGCGCCCTGGTGGCCGCGGTGGAGGAGTGGGGCAAAGGTGGTCGCGCGCAAGACGTCGATGCGATGGTAAAGCGGTCGATCGAAATCGTCCGCTCCGGTCTCGAACCGATCGGCTGACGAGCCTCGCCGACATTGGTCTGGCGCGCGAGATCTATCTGAGGGCAGCAGCGCCGCTCGGCGTCGCTTACTAGGACGCCACCTGTTGTTGCTGTTGGGAAGTCAGGTGAACGACGTTCTTCGGGTTGCAGTTCCAAATCGACTGAGTTGGCCGGGTGACCGCCTTGTCGTAGATGAACTTGTTGGCCTTAGCCTGGAGCAGGGCGAAGCACGGCGAGGGCTGGGGATTCTGGTTGGACAGAGTCAGCTGCGCCACCGGGGCCTGAATGCCGCCCGCGTCCCAGTTCTTCGTGACGGCTGCCTTGTTCAGCACGCACGAGACTGTGAGGTTGGCCCCACAAGCCGACGCCGACTTGGCCCACAACAGCCAGGATTCGGCACCTTCCTCGTCGAAGAAGTCGACGGTGTCTCCCTTGGCGTA
>DASXBZ010000036.1:0-45597 GCA_036491435.1 Acidimicrobiales bacterium | reverse complement strand
GCGAGCGAGTCCCATTGCGTGGAGTACTGCAGCGACAGCGTCACCACGTCGTCCGCCCAGACGTCGACGTACTTCGGATCGCCGAAGCTCTCCATCTCGCTCATGTGGACGTTGTAGAAGGTCGCCGCCTCTCCCTGCATGTCCTCGGTCGGCGCGACGACGGGCGGGTGCCGGCGCTGGTTGAGCGCGGTGCCGCCCGGGTAGTCGAGCGGCAGGCTCAGGCAGAAGGTGATGCCGTTTTCGACCTCGCGGATGCCCGCCAGAACCTTCTCGGAGGTGAGCAGGTTGATCCGCCCGAGTTCGTCGTCGTTGCCCCAGTCACCCCAGGTCGAGCCGGTCGGGCGCTGCTTCCACCGCTTGGTCACGTCTGCACTCCTTGTCGTTCCGGCGCCGTTGTTCTGTACCGACCGGTTGGTCTAATCTGGATGCGCAGCTTCGCGCGCCCTGCGAAGATTTTCTCGAAACCCGACGAGAGGGACAGCACATGCAGGACAAGCCCTTTGTCGTCTCCGCTGACGGACACATTCTCGAGCCGACCGACCTGTTCACGACGCGCCTGCCCAAGCACCTGCGCGACCGCGGGGTCTGGGAAGAGGATTTCGAGATCGAGCCACTGGTCGAGGGTGGGGCGCGGGTCTTCCGCCGGCTCCACACACCCGGGTTCGAGGGATGGACGATCTCGCGCTATCGCCAGACCGGTGGACGCATGCCCGAGGGCGACCCCGAAATGATCATCGAGGACCTCGCCTCCGACGGCGTCGACGTCGGGGTCATGCACCCCAACCTTTCGCTGTTCGGGCTCTACTCCGACGACCACGAGCTGTCGATGGCGCACGCCCGGGTCTACAACGACTACATCATCGAGCGCTTCTCGCCCTACTTCTCGCGCCTCGCCCCTACGGCGCCGGTGCCGATCACCGACATCGACGACGCCGTGGCGGAGATCGAGCGAGTCGCTGCGGCCGGGTTCCGGGCGATCCTGCTGCCGGCCACGCCGCCGAAGCCTTACTACTCCCGCGACTACGACCGGGTGTGGGGCGCCGCGCAGTCGAACGGCGTGCACGTCTTCATCCACACCCAGACGGGCGGGGTGAAGGTCAACGATCCCGAGGCGACGACGCTCAAGGTCGTCATGGAGAACGCCGAGCAGGTCAACCAACCCGTGACCGAGAAGTCCGCGTCGAAGCGGATGATCACGCAGGCGATCTACAGCACCATCGTTCCCCAGCAGGTCATCTGCCAGCTGGTCGGCGGTGGCGTGGCCGAGCGCTATCCGGACCTGCACTTCGCACTCATCGAGTTCAACGCGCACTGGCTGCCCTCGCTCGTCGGGGCGATGGACAAGTGCTGGATCACCGGTATCGGCCAGGACTCCGATTGGTGGCTGGGCTTCTGGGACGAGACACTGCCGCCCGAGCAGCAGTCCCACATGGCGCAGCTGTTCAAGCTGAACGAGAAGTGGCCCTACCCGCTCATGCCGAGCGAATACGTGCGCCGACAGTTCCACGTGTCCTTCCAGGACGACCCCGTGGCCGTCGCCTGCCGCCACCTCACCGGTTTGTCGACGCTCGTGTGGGGCAACGACTACCCGCACGCCGAGGGCACGTTCCGGGGGAGCCGCCAGCTCATGGCCGAACAATTCGCCGGCGTGCCAACCGAAGAGCGCGATGCCCTGGTCGGCGGCACGCTGGGCGGGCTCCTCGGGTTCGCGCCCGTCGCCACCTGAGAGGCCGGCACCTGAACGAGCTCAGATTCGACGGCCGCGTCGCGATCGTCACCGGCGCGGGGCGCGGGATCGGGCGGGCCTACGCCTTGTTGCTCGCCGCTCGCGGCGCGACCGTGGTCGTCAACGACCTCGGCGGATCGATCGAAGGGACGGGCGCCGACGCCGGTCCCGCATGGGCAGTCGCTGGCGAGATCACGGGCGCCGGTGGTGTCGCGGTGGCCGACACCAGCGACGTGGCGACCTCGACCGGGGCGCAGGCATTGGTGGAGGGGGCACTCAGCAACTTCGGGCATCTCGATGTCGTCATCAACAATGCCGGCATCATGCGGTGGGCCGGCCCTCCCGAGGTGGACGAGCACAACCTGACCGCGCATCTTGCCGTGCACACCATCGGCTCGTTCAACGTCACCCGAGCGGCCTGGCCCCACATGATGGAGCGCACGTACGGCCGCATTGTCATGACCACTTCGAGCGGCGTGTTCGGGCTCAAGAACAACACGTCGTACGCCACAGCGAAGGCGGCGGTCATCGGCCTGACCCGGAGCCTCGCGGTCGCCGCAACTAAGCACGGCATCCGCGTCAACCTGATCGCGCCGGCCGCCATGACCCGGATGGCGGGAGACGGTGATGCCCCGGAGATGGCCCCCGACCTCGTCGCGCCGATGGCGGCCTACCTTGCACACGAGTCCTGTCCCGCCAACGGCGAGATGTATGCCGCGGGAGCCGGACGCTTCGCACGGATCTTCCTTGCGACGACTCCGGGTTATGTCCATCCGGGTGCAGCAGTCACGATCGAGGACGTCGCCGATCATTGGGCGGACATCAACGACGAAGCGGGCTACTCGGTTCCGAAGGACCTTCGAGACTGGTCAGCCCGGTTCTTGTCGCACCTGCCGCAGTCCGAAGGCTGAAGCGCGCGAGTCGCTATTCGTCGAGGAGGTCGGGCTCCTCGACGACCATCTGCTCGTAGAGCGGCTGGAACTGGTACCAGCCCGTCCCGTGGCCCCCCGTCTGGCCGGCGGTCTTCTCGGCCACCTCGGGGCGGATCGGGATCGGCGTCCCCGCGGCCTCGGCCAGGAGCTGGGCCTGGCACGTGCGCTCCATGGTGATGAACCACCAGGCCGCCTCGTCCACGGTGTGTCCCACGGTGAGCAGACCGTGGTTGGCCAGGATGGCGGCCTTGCAGCCCCCCAGGGCATGGGCGATCCGCTTCCCCTCTTCGAGGTCGAGTACCGCGCCGGTGTAGTCGTCGAAGACCGCGTGGTCGTCGTAGAAGGCGCACGCGTCCTGGGTCAGCGGGTCGAGGGGACGATGGAGCGACGACCATGCCTTCCCGTACACCGAATGCGAGTGTGCGGCCGACGCGACGTCGGGGCGCGCGGCGTGGATTTGCGAGTGGATCACGAAGGCGGCGAGGTTCAGCGGCCAGCTGCCTTCCACGACCTCGCCGTCGTGATTGACGAGGAGCAAGTCCTTGACCCGGATCTGGCGGAAGTTCATCCCAAGCGGATTGACCCAGAAGTGGTCGAGCAGCTCTGGGTCGCGGGCGGTGATGTGGCCAGCCGTCCCCTCACTGAAACCGAACTTCCCGAAGATCCGAAAGGCCGCGGCCAATCGTTGCTTACGGTGGCGCCGTTCCTCCTCGACCGTGCTGAACTCGGGAAAGGTGGGCGGGGTGCGGTCTGTCGGCACGCGAACAGTGTACGGGCGTTGTACCGGTCAGTCCATAGGATGGAGCGCATGGACTTCTCGCTGGGGGAAGCCGAGCGTGAGCTGGCGGCACTGTGCCGTGAGTTCGCACAGAAGGAGATCGCGCCACGCGCGCCGGTGGCTTGGGAGGAGGGCCGTTGCGCCACCGATCTGCTCAGGGAGATGGGCGCGCTCGGGTTGCTCGGAATACTCGTACCAGAGCGCTGGGGAGGCATCGGCATGTCGACGGTCGGCTTCGTCGCCGCCATGGAGCAGCTCGGACTGGCCGATCAATCCGTCGCGGCGGCGTGGCAGGCCCACGTCACCATCGGCTCACTGCCGCTGCTCTTGTTCGGCAACGACGAACAGCGGGAGCGGTGGTTGCGGCCGTTGGCTGAGGGCCGCGCTCTCGGAGCGTTCGGCCTGACCGAGCCCGACGCCGGCTCGGACGCGCGGGGGATCCAGACCAAAGCGGTGCGCCAGGACGGCGGCTGGCTGATCAACGGCCGGAAGACGTTCATCTCCAATGCTGGAACGGACATGTCCTTCGGCGTCACCCTGCTCGCCCGGACGAACGAGTCCGACGAATCGCCGCGCTACGCCAGCTTCGTGATCGAGAAGGACACGCCTGGTTTCACCATGGGTTCGAAGATGCGCGGCATCGGCTGGCGCGGGTTGGACACCCGGGAGCTCTATTTCGACGACGTCTGGGTGCCGGATGACCATCTCGTCGGCGATCCGGACCTGGGACTCTCGCAATTCCTCAGGACGCTCGAGGTCGGACGGATCTCCATCGCCGCCCTCTCGCTCAGCCTCACCCAGGCGGTGCTGGACATGGCGACCCAGTACGCACGGGAGCGTGTGCAATTCGGCCAGCCGATTGCGAGGTTCCAGGCGGTCCAGTTCAAGCTCGCCGACATCGCCACCGAGCTCGAGGCGGCCCGCTGGCTCACCTACCGTGCCGCGTCGCTGCGCGACCTGGGCCAGCCCTTCCAGAAGGAAGCGGCCATGGCCAAGTTGAAGGCGAGCCGTCTGGCGGTGTCAGCTGCTTCGGAGGCGGTCCAGATCCACGGCGGACTGGGCTACATGCTGGAGAGCCCGGTCGCCCGGTTCTATTGCGACGCCAAGGTGCTCGAAATCGGCGAGGGCACCAACGAGATCCAGCACGTGGTGATCGCTCGCGCGCTGGGCTGCTGATTCGAACGATCTGGCGGGACTCGCTCCGTCGCAACCTGAATCCGGCCGGCCGAAATCAATGCCGGCGTCGCTCTAATGACGCGTTCGGGCGCGGCACACCGTCGTCTGTCATGGTGGTCGCTGTGGCACTGCAACTGTGGATGCAGCCGGTGACTTATGCAGGTGCGGGTAAAGGCCAGTTCGGTGCCTCGATTAATCGATGACGAACCCAAATCGAACTGGGTCAACGATCCCACGTTGGATCAACCGCACGATGACACAGTCATAGCGGACGCCACCGAGGACGAGCGTCTGCGCGACGTCAGAGCTTTCACTGAGACGTCCCGGGCATTTCAGGACGTCGACCAGGTGTTGGACGTGCTTCTCGAGAAGGTCTTCGATTTGATCCAGTGCGACACGTGCGCCGTGCTGCTTCTCGATCCAGGGGGGAGCGAGCTCGTGGCACGCGCAGCTCGGGGCCTTGAAGAAGAGGTTCGCCAAGGAGTGCGTGTCCCGGTTGGGGCCGGGTTCGCCGGCCGCGTCGCTGCAGAACGCCGACCTATTGCCATTGCGGAGGTCAACTCGTCGACTGTCACCAATCCGATTCTCTGGGAGAAGGGAATCCGCTCGATGCTGGGCGTTCCGCTCATCGCAGGCAGCGACCTGATCGGGGTTCTTCATGTCGGGTGTTTTGCAGAGCGCATCTTTCGTAGCGATGAGATCACGTTGCTCGAGTTGGTGGCCGAGAACATCGCCACAGCGATTCAGGTTGCCACCGCAGACATGGAGCGCATCGCAGCAAGCATGCTCCAGCGCAGCTTGTTGCCCTCCGCACTGCCGCGTCATCCCCAAATCGAGTTCGCCAGTAGATATGCCCCGGCGCAACAAGGTGGTGTCGGGGGAGATTGGTACGACGCTTTCGAGTTGCCCAGCGGTCAGGTTTGGGTCATGACCGGCGATGTGGTCGGTCATGGTCTTCAGCCGGCGATTGTCATGGGGAGGCTTCGAGCTGCGCTTCGCTCGTACGCTCTTTTGGGAATGACGCCCGAGGACGTGCTCCAGGGCGCAAATCGAAAGTTGCGGCTCTTCGAGCCACAGGCCCTGGCAACGGTGGTCTGCGTCGCGCTGTCGCCACCGTTCAACGAGCTGCGCGTTGTCACCGCAGGGCACCCTCCTCCTGTGCTCGCTCGTCCGGGCGAGGAGGCGCTCATCATCGACATTCCAGTCGCGCCTCCGCTGGGCGTGGTCGAGGACCTCGCGGCGCGTTCGACGACGTGGAAACTCGTGGATCAAACGGTGCTTGTTCTCTACACTGACGGCCTCATTGAACGACGAGGTGAGTCGCTCGCCCGTGGACTCGAGCGGCTGCGATCCGTTGTACGCGACTCCGAACCCAATCGGTTGTGCGCGACCTTAATGGACACGTTGATTGGATCCTCTGTACCAGCCGACGATGTGGCTGTTCTTGCGCTCCGCGTCATGCCGGCCTCAAGCGGTCGAAAAGGAGGCCCTGGAGCGGCTGAAAGCGACGTGGTTCGATCAGAGCTGTTCCCTCCAATGTCCTCCTCTGTTGCCGCAGCGCGTCGCTTCATTTCTGAGTGCGTCGAACAGCTCGGGCTTCGATCTATCCCCGAGGTCCAGCTCATCGTGTCAGAGTTGGCGACAAATGCGGTACTGCATGCTGAGTCACACTTCGACATCACGGTAGAGAAGGTGGATGAGAAACGGGCTCGGGTCGAAGTGCGGGATTTCGGCGACGGTGCCCCGCAACTGGGAGTACCCCGACCCTATTCAGAGGACGGCCGCGGTTTGCTGGTCGTCGACAGAGTGGCCACGCAGTGGGGAATCGAAGAACATCCCGAAGGTCGGGGAAAGTCCATTTGGTTCATCGTGGACGTCTGATGGCATCAGATGACTGATGTCGCGGTTCCTCGACTGTGTGAATCCGGGCCGCTCAGACGGCCGATAGCCGGCGTACCGCGTCGGCGATCTGCTGGCGGCCCGGCAGCCACGCCTGCTCGAGCTCGGGCGCGTACGGCGGTGGTGTAGGCGCCGCGCCGATGCGCTCGACCGGCGCGTCGAGGTCCCAGAAGGCCTCCCGGGCGACGCGGGCCGCAATCTCCGCGCCGATGCCGAACGGAACGACCGCCTCGTGCGCGATCAGGATCCGACTCGTCTTCTTCAGCGAGTCGAACACGGGAGCCAGGTCGAGGGGGGCGACCGTTCGGAGGTCGATCACCTCCACGGAGATGCCCTCACCCGCCAACTCATCGGCAGCAGCGACTGCTTCGTGGACCATCCGCGAAACGGACACGAGGGTGATGTCGGACCCGGGCCGGACCACCACGGACTGCCCGAGCGGCAGCACGTAGTCGACCGGGGGTGCGGGTCCCTTCATCCCGTACAACAGGCGGTTCTCGATGAAAATGACCGGGTTGGGATCCTGGATCGCCGCTCGCAACAACCCGTACGTGTCGGCCGGGGTCGAGGGCATCACCACCGTGAGGCCGGGGATATGGGCCAGGAGGGCCTCGAGGCTCTGTGAATGCTGACTACCCGAAGAACGGCCGGCACCGAATTGCGTGCGAACCGTGAGGCCCATCTCCGCCGACCCCCCGGTCATGAACGGCAGCTTCGCAGCCTGGTTCAGGAGCTGGTCCAGACAGACGCCGAGGAAGTCCAGGTACATGATCTCGACCACGGGGCGCATCCCGGCCATGGCCGCTCCCACGGCGAGCCCGACGATCGCATTCTCCGAGATGGGCGTGTCTCGGACCCGGTCGCCGAACCGCTCGCGGAGCCCCCTCGTCAACCCGAACACGTTGCCGCCTTCGCCCAGGTCGATTCCGGCGAGGAAGACGCGTTCGTCGGCTGCGAGCTCCGCCTCGAGCGCCGAGCGGATGGCGTCCATGGTCCGGATCTCAGGTTCACCGCCGGTCGGGGCTGGAGGTGCGGTGAACACCGGCCGCTCCCGGACGACAAAGTCGAAGAGGGCTGTCGGTGAGGGGGCCGGCAGCGAACACGCCCGCTCCACGGCTGCATCGAGTTGGTCCGCCACCGATCCCTCGAGCGTCTTGATCTCGGTTTCGCTGATACCCGCATCGAGCAGTCGCTGGCGATGGAGCACCAAGGGGTCGCGCTCTTGCCATGCGCTGAGTTCCTCCGGAGACCGGTACCGCTGCGGATCGCCCTCGTAGTGGCCGTGCCAGCGGTACGTCGTCGCTTCGATCATGAGGGGTCCCGCACCGGACCGGGCTTGGTCGACGGCCTGACCCATGGTGGTTGCAGTGGCCATGACATCGTTCCCGTCGACCTGGTGAAACGGCATCGCGTAGCCCGCAGCCCGGTGGTCGAGCGTCGTCGCATTTTGCGTCTCGGTCGCCGAGAACTCGGAGTACCCGTTGTTCTCACAGAAGAAGATCACCGGCAGCTGCCAGACCTCCGCAAGGTTGAGTGCCTCGTGGAACGCACCTTGCGCGACGGCGCCGTCACCGAAGAAGGCCACTGCCACCGCATCGCTGCCGCGGATCTGGGACGCCGTTGCCGCACCGACAGCGATGGGCAACCCCGCGGCCACAATGCCGTTGGCGCCGAATATGCCGAGTTTCGGATCTGCGATGTGCATCGAGCCGCCCCGGCCACGGTTCGTTCCCTCGGCTCGGCCCATCAGCTCCGCGAACATGCCGAGCGGGTCCAGTCCCTTGGCCAGGCAGTGGCCGTGGCCACGATGGGTGGAGGTGATGACATCATGCGGGCGCAAGGGCCAGCAGGCACCGACCGCGGCGGCCTCCTGACCGATTGAGAGGTGGACGAAACCGGGCACGAGCCCGTCACGGTAGAGGTGCGCGACGCGTTCTTCGAAGCCGCGGATGAGCAGCATGCGCCGCTGCATCTCCAGCAGGTCTGATCCGGACAACACCGCTGAAGCTTCTTTGGCCTTCGTCACCGTTGTGTACTGTACTGACCGGTACAAGCTGGAGGCCATGTCGAGTCAGATTGCATCTCCCGAGTCCTCTCTAATTGCGCACGAAGCACCGAGACGAGTGGTGGCGATCACCGGCGCGGGAGGGGTCCTGGGCATGGCGTTGTCGCGCCGGCTGGCGGGCGAACCGGATACCGCGCTCGTGCTGAGCGACGTTGCCCCGGATTCTCTGGCCGCCAGTGTCGACGCAGTGAAGACGACGGAGAGCCCGACAGCAGCCGCGCTCGCTGACGTCAGCGACTTCGACCAGGTGCAGGCGGTCGTGCAGCTCGCCGTCGAGCAGTTCGGTCGACTCGACGTGGTAATCAGCAACGCGGGCATCCTGTCGCCGAACGGGCGCATTCACAACCTCTCGACCGAAGACTGGGAGCGTGCCTTTCAGGTCAATGTCCTCGGTGCTGTGAACGCAATCCGGGCGGCGGTGCCCGTGATGCGTACCCAGCAGACGGGATCCATCATCCTCACGGCATCGGTGGCAGGCCTCACGGCGTGGTCGCATTCGGCTCCCTACTGCGCTACGAAGGCCGCAGTCATCCAACTGGCCAAGGTGGCCGCGGTTGAATACGCGCGAGACGGGATCCGGGTCAATTGTGTGTGTCCCGGCACGTTCCGTTCGGGGATCCACACCGGGCTTCCGGAAGAGGCACTCGACACCATTGCGGCGCGCCACCCGCTCGGGCTCGGCTCGGCGGACGACCTCGTCGGCGCGTATTCGTATCTGGCCGGCGCTGCGTCGCGGTGGACGACCGGCGCCGCGCTCGTCGTTGACGGCGGTTACTCGGCTCCGTGACCTGCGCTCAGCGTTCGCGGCCTGACGACGTCGCAATGCCTCGCATGAAGATCTCGGCGAACGGCTTCGCCACCGAAACCGCAGCGAGCCGACCGCCTGGCTTGAGCCACAGATAGGTGTAGTTGTGCATCCCCAGCCAAGCCCGTGCGGTCAGCCAAGGATCGATATCACGGAACTCGCCGGATTCGACGCCCGCACGCAACACCTCCTCCACGCGGCGCTCATACTCGCGGCGCCGGCTCCGGAACCGGTCGGCCCGCGGACCCGACAGTGCAGGGAACTCGTGCAAGAAGACCCAGACGTGGTCGGGATAGCGATGGATGACGTCCAGCAACTCGTCACCGAGCATGGCCAACTGCTGCGACGGGGTCCCACCTGCCTGGGCGACCCGATCGGCTCCGATCATGACTTCGTCCATCACGCGGTCGTGGATGGCCGCCAACAGCTCTTCCTTCGAGCCGATGTAGTGGTAGAGGGCGCCCTTACCGAGATCATTGGCGGCGCAGAGCTCCATGATCCCCGTTGCGTGATAGCCCTGGCGGGCAAAGAGATGCGCTGAGGTGTCGACGATCGCCTCGCGTCGCGACTCCCACTTCGGGCTACGACGAGAGTCGGCGTTGGCTTGCGCGTTCACGGACGATGACGCTAGTGGGGATTGGGACCACGATCCGCCCTTCGCTCGAGACGGCGCTGAATGGATCGCCAACGACGACGAGAGGAGGAACTGCTCGTGAAGGCGGATGTGAACTGGTTCGGCGTGTTGGCCCATCACGCAGAGCGAACGCCGGAAAGGGCGATGACGGTCTTCGAAGGAAGCGTGACGACCTACGGTGAAATGGCGACCCGGGCCGCCGCGTTCGCAACGGGCCTGCACGAGTGGGGAGTCCGACCCGGTCAGGTGGTTGGGCTCCTCTCGTACAACTGCCCGGAGTTCCTTGAGACGGTCTTTGCGGTGAACTATCTCGGCGCCATCGTCATGCCGATCAACTGGAGGCTCGCGGCGCCTGAAGTGCGCTTCATCCTCGAGCACTCGGAGGCTCGAGCGCTCGTGTGTGACGAAGCACTGGTGGAACTCGCCGACGATGCCACAACGGATGTGAATCCCAGCTTGCTGAAAGTGGCCATTGCGCCGAAGGCTGGAAGCGGGTGGACCACGATCACGGAACTACGGTCGGGCGTAACTCCTGTCAAGCGGTTCCCCACCGACGCCGACGACACCCACCGGCTCATGTACACGTCAGGGACCACGGGCCGGCCCAAAGGCGTGATGATCACGCACGCCAACCTGGCGTGGAAGAACCTGGCCCACCTCACCGAGTTCGGGTTCAACGTCGCCGATCTGGGCTTGGCTTGTGGACCTCTCTATCACGTCGGGGCCCTCGACCTGACGACGACGACGCTGATCGCCGCGGGCGCCACCACGATCGTCCATCGCGCCTTCGACGCTGCTGCCGTCGTGGACGAGATCGAGCGTTCGAGGGTGACGACTGTCTGGCTCGCCCCCGCGATGGTGAACGCGATCATGGCGTTGCCCGACCTCGAAAACCGAGATTTGTCCTCGGTCCGGGTGATCATCAACGGCGGCGAGAAGATGCCGATCCCCTTGATCGAACGCATTCAACGGACCTTCCCATCTGCCTGGTTCGCCGACGCTTACGGGCTCACCGAAACCGTTTCCGGTGACTCCTTTCTCGATCGGGACAATCTCCTCACGAAGCTCGGGAGTGTGGGGCGACCGTGCGTGTACGTCGAGCTCGAGGTGTGGGACGAACAGGGTCGTCCCGTCGGCGCTGGCGAACGCGGCGAGATCGTGCTCCGTGGCCCCAAGGTCTTCAAGGGCTACTGGCGCGACTCCGACGCAACGGATAGAGCCTTCGCCGGCGGCTGGTTCCACACCGGTGACATCGGCATGGTTGACGACGACGGCTATCTCTTCATCGTCGACCGGCTGAAGGACATGATCGTCTCGGGCGGAGAGAACATCGCCGGGTCCGAGGTCGAGCGCGTGCTCTACGAGCATGAAGCCGTCCTGGAGGCCGCGGTGGTGGGGCGGCCGGACGAACGGTGGGGTGAGGTGCCGGTCGCCTTCGTCGTCCTGCGTGCGGGCCGGTCCGCCAGCGCGGAGGAACTCCTTGCGCACTGTGCCGGCCAGTTGGCCAAGTACAAGGTGCCGAAGGACATCACGTTCCTCGAGGCGTTGCCGCGGAACCCTTCTGGGAAGGTGCTCAAGCGCGATCTTCGGCCGGTGGCCTGATCAAAAAGGAGGGCGTACACCCTCGGACGGCATGCGAACGTTTGGTAGCGCTGAGGAACAAACCTCAGGTTTTGGCAAGTGTCGGGCGCGCCGTGAAAGCTCTCTTCAGACCGACGCCCAGTATCTCTCCAACCCGTCCTGGAGCTGCCGACTCACCAACTCGATGCGAAGGCCTCGCGGGCTGCGGTAGTAGGCCCATATCGGCGCGCCATCGGGCAGGACGCCTCTGGCCTCTTCGGTATATCCAGACGTACCGAGCCTCCGTCCGTCACCTTCCATGTCGGCGGACCAGTACCCCGCGTGATGGATTCCGGAGTCCTTGGCCGGGATCCAGGGTGTGCCGGGCATGGCCCTGATCAATTCCAGGCGGGGTTCCGTCTTCGAATAGACGAAGCGGAGATCGACCATGATCTCGCCCTCGGGAAGGACGACCGGCGTTTCGATCGCGAAGACCGGGCACCACTCATAACCGAAGAGGTCGCCGATCTCTTTGAGCGAGGCGTCGAGGTCGTCGACCACGATGCCGATGTGGAACAGGTCGGTCGCGTTCATGATGGTTCGAGCACGACGCGGATGGCGCCGGTGCTTCGCTCGGACGCGACCCGAAACGCCTCCTCGGCATCCTCGAGGGGGAACCGGTGCGTGATCAAGGCCCGCGCGATCTCGGGATCCTCCGCCAGCATCGCTGCGGCTTCGTCCATCTCCCTCACGCCGTGGTGGGTGCAGTACCCAAGAGATGGGATCACACGCGCCTCCTTGTTGAACAGAGGCATCCAATCGAGTTGCATTGGGCCGAAGTGCACGCCCAGCACGACGATGGTTCCGCCGGGAGCAACAAGCTCACCGCAACGGGCCAAGCTCTCCGGAGAGCCGGCCGCCTCCACCACGACTTCGTACGTCTGCCGGGTGCCGCCCCCCGCTGCTCCGAGGCGCTCCCCGGCCTCCCGCTGATGCGGGTGCCGCGCCTCCAACGCGACGTCCGCCGCGCCCATTCGGCGCGCCCCCGCCACCGCGAGCAGTCCGAGTGCGCCAGCACCGACGACCGCGACGTTGGTGCCGGGTCCTGTGTCAGCGAGGCGCAGCGCGTGCCACGACACCGACGCCGGCTCGACCAGGCAGGCGTCGCGCAGGTCGAGGCCGGGCGGAACGTCGACCAAGCGCTCGGGCGGGGCTCGGAACTGTTCGGCCATGCCACCATCGGCGAAGATCCCGAGCGCCCGCTGGGCGTGCGTCGAGCACAAGTTGTACGCCCCGTGTCGGCACTGGTCGCATTCGAGGCATCCATAGATCGCTTCGACGACGACGGGTGTGCCGTCGCCGCGTCGTCCCGCTAACTCGTGGCCCAGTACGTTCGTGCTGCCGAACCGTATGTAGCTGAGGTCCGAGGCACAGATGCTGGTCGCATGCATGTCCAGCACCTCTCCCACGCCGGGAGGCTCGTCGAGATCGACGACGCTGACGGCGCCATCTCCGGCCCGGACCGCCTTCATGAGGCCTCGGGCATGTTGCCGCGCAATCCGATGCTGTTGAGCACGGCCGCCAAACACAGATAGCCACCGATCACGAAGAGGAGCTCGAAGATCGGAGCAGCTTCGAAGGAGGAGGTCAGAGCAGCCCAGGTCTTGTCGCTCACGACGAACTGATCGATCATCTCGTCGGCGGCCGTCAGGACCGCCCGCTCCATCGGGGTCCAGACCGCAGAGGTCGGACCATCGGGCACCGCGGCAAGCTGCACGTCCGAAAGGCCTTCGTCACCACCCATCCGGTAATGCTGGTTCCACTCGTAGCCAGAACCGGTCCGCCATGCGACCCGCAGGATGGCGAGCTCGCGCACCCTTGGTTCCAGCATGGATTGGTCGCCGGCCATGAGGTCGGTGAAGGCCAGGAAGGTCTCGCTCAGAGCGACATGGTGTGCGAAGAGCTCGAGAACGACGGGCATAGGTGGAACGTCGGGACCCCCGGAGAGGTACAGCTCGGGTCGACGCAGGTGCGACAACAGCGTGGCGCGAGTGTGGTCGTCCCACTCGGAGAAGGGGACCGGAACAAGGCGCGGTTGCGATGAAGGCGTCATCTGACTGGCATTGTTCCACTGCACCCGGCCCGACGCCATGCCGGCGACACCATGGCGGGCCGAGATCCAATAGCGTCGGCAGCGGCCCGCACGAGCGTCGGAAGGATCGAGTGTCGAACATGAATAGCACCCCCTATCGGGTCGTCCAATGGGCGACCGGCAACATCGGCCTCCGCTCTCTGCGCGCGGTCATCGAGCACCCTGATCTCGAGCTCGTGGGTCTCTACGTTTATTCGGAGGCGAAGGACGGAGTGGACGCGGGAGAGCTGTGCGGGCTGCCCCCGGTCGGCGTGACCGCGACCCGCGATGTCGATGCGATCCTGTCCCTGCGCCCCGATTGCGTCCTTTACATGGGAGACCGCGTCGACGCCGATGCCATCTGTCGATTGCTCGAGTCGGGTGCCAACGTCGTGTCGACCCGCAGCGAATTTCACCGGCCCGACGATCTCCATCCTGAGATGCGGGCCCGCCTGGAGGATGCCTGTTCCCGCGGTGGCTCGACGCTGTTCAGCACTGGATCGAGCCCCGGGTTCATCACCGAGGCCTTGCCCTTCGCACTGTTGTCGATGCAGCGCAGGCTGGACCGGCTCCTCATCGAGGAGTTCGCCGACATGTCGTCGCGCAACTCACCCGAGATGATCTTCGACCTGATGGGCTTCGGTCGTGACCCGTCGCATTTCGATCCACGCGGGGTCGAAGCTCACGGCGGTACCTCCTTCGCCGGGTCCCTTCGTGTGGTCGCCGACGCCCTCGCACTCCCACTCGACGAGGTGGTGGCGAAGGGCCAGGTGGCCGTGGCGCGCAACGCGACCGTCATCGCCGCCGGCCGTGTCGAGGCGGGGACAATTGCGGCCCAGCGGCTCGAGGTCACAGGCATGCATGACGGCCGGCCTCTCTTGACTTTCAGCGCCAACTGGTATCTGACCCCCGACGTCGAGCCGGCATGGGACCTGCGGGCGACGGGCTGGCACGTGCTGGTCGAGGGCGATACGCCGTTGGATGTGGATATCCACTTTCCCGTGCCACCCGAGGAATGGGCGGCGACGTCGCCCGGGCTGACCGCGCACCGGCCGGTGAATGCCATTGCCTACGTCTGCGCAGCGGAGCCGGGCCTCCGGACCAGCGCCGAGTTGCCCCAAATCATCCCCGTGTTGCGGTGAACGCAGTCGGCGTCGTCGTCGGGAACCCCAAACCTCGTTCGCGCACGTTGAATGTTGCCGAGGCTGTCGCCATCGCCGCGGCGGGTGCGACCGGGCTCGCTGACGCCGAACGGACGACCGTCGATCTCGCCGATCTCGGCCCGCACCTCTTCGACTGGTCCTCGGCCGACGTGCGCGCGGCAGTGGACGCCATCCGGAGCTGCACGCTCGCCGTCGTGGCCTCGCCGACCTACAAAGCGAGCTACACCGGCCTGTTAAAGGCGTTCTTGGACTGGTTCAGCACGACCGATCTCGACGGCGTCACCGTCGTGCCGGTCATGGTGGGTGCCGGCCTGCAACACGCGCTCGCTGTCGAAGTACACCTGCGGCCAGCGCTGGTCGAGCTGGGGGCGACATTGCCGACGCGCGGCCTCTACGTCACCGAGGACCAGCTCGACACGCTCGGCGACGTGATCCACACGTGGCTGCTCGAAGCTGCCCCGCGGTTGCGTGTCGCGGTCAGCGGAGCCGGCTGAATCGTAGGGAGCGTCTCACGGCGTGATGATCGGCAGCTTCTCCCAACCGCGCACGGTCGACGTGTGCGCTTGCACCGCGTTGTCGAGGTCGACCTCCCATTCGGGGAACCGGAGCAAAAGTTCTTCGAGCGCGACGCGGGCCTCGAGTCGGGCCAGGTGCGCGCCGAGGCAGAAGTGCAGTCCGTAGCCGAAGCTGAGGTGCCGCCCCACCTTGCGATGGATGTCGAGGACGTCGGGGTTGTCGAACTGCCGTTCGTCACGGTTGGCGGACGCGTTGAGGAGCACCATGATGCTGCCCGCCGGGACTGCTTCGCCGTGATGCTCCACGTCCTTGGTCACGAAACGGGCCTGCACCGGTGAAGGCGCCTCGAAGCGCAAGATCTCTTCTATCGCGTTGGGGATGAGCGCCGGATCCTCGGCCATGGCGCGCCGTTGTTCCGGATACTCGGCCAGGAGTTTGCCGGCCCATCCGATGAGGCGCGTGGTCGTCTCGTTGCCGGCCCCGCCGAGGAGGCCGATGTAACCGAGGACCTCGTCACGGGTCAGCGTCCGGACGGTGCCGTCGCGGTCGGTGAACTCGGACGTCAGCAACTCGGTGACCAGGTCGTCGGACGGGTTTTCGGCCCGCCAGTCGACGTACTCCGCATAGTCGGAGGTGCTCAGGTCCTGCGTCGCGGCGGTGACGGGCATGACGCCCTCCTCCAGCCGGAGGCTCTCGTCGATCTGGTCCCGCAGCGCCTGCTGGTCCTGTTCGGGAATGCCGAGCAGCATGCCGATCGTGCGCATCGGGATCTCCGTGCCCAGATCCGCGATGAGGTCGAAGCCGCCCTTCCCGACCAGCGGGTCAAGAGTCCGGGACGCATACGCGCGCACCTGGGGCTCGATCGCCGCGAGACGCCGCGGCGTGAACACGCGGCTCAAAAGTCCTCGGTACAGGTCATGATCCGGCGGGTCTTCGAAGATGAACATGCCGGGAGGCAGTTCAATGCCGGCTTTGATGATCTCGATCACCGAGCCCTTGGCCGAGCTGTAGGTCTCCCATTCGACGCTGCAGCGCTCGACGTCCGCGTAGCGGCTGACCGCATAAAAGTCGTATTTGTCGTTGTAGTAGAGCGGCGCCTCGTCACGCAGCCGCTTCCATATTGGGTAGGGGTCGGCGTCGATCTCGAAGTCGTACGGGTCGTAATACGGCGCAGGCGCGACTGTGGCCATCTCGTCTCCCTCCGACGCGGCGACTGTGTCCTCCTCGAAGGGCACTCGTGTGAGGTCGCCGACTGAAAGTATCATTATTGCGTGGAAAGAGGGACGTTCTCAAACGCTCGCACGCGTTCGGAGCCGCGTCGCGTATGACGGAGGCGATTGTGCTCGAGTGGCCGTCGATCCCGGCGCTGCTGGCCGCGGCCGAAGAGCGCCATGGTGAGCGAGTCGCCGTCCTCGACGGCGCGAGGCAGCTGACCTATTCGGAACTCGCTGCCGAGGCCCGAAGATTCGCCGCCGCCTTGATCGAGTCCGGCATCGGCCAGGGCGATCGGGTCGCCATCTGGTGCTTCAACTGCGCCGAGTGGGTGGTGGCGGTCCTCGGGATCTTCGCGGCCGGCGCGGTCCTCGTCCCAGTGAACACACGCTTCAAGGGCCAGGAAGCCGCTGAAATCCTGAGACGGAGCGGCGCCCGGATATTGGTGACCGTCACTGACTTTCTCGGTACCGACTACCTGGCGATGCTCGAGGGAGCAGGCGTCCCTCTCCCGGCGCTCGAGACGGCGGTGCTCGTCCGCGGTCGTGCGGACGGCGCCGGCCACTCAGCCGTGGACTGGACGACATTTGTCGGTCGCGCCACAACAGCCGCGCTCGAACAGGTCCAGCGCCGGAGCGCAGCACTCGGACCCGAGGACCCCTCCGACATCCTCTTCACCTCGGGGACCACCGGCGTGCCCAAGGGCGTGGTGATGACCCACGGCCGCACGCTGACCGTCGCCTGCGACTGGGTTGCCATGAGCGGCCTGCGCGCGGGGGACGTCTACCTGCAGGTGAACCCGTACTTCCACATGTTCGGACTGAAGGCCGGGATCCTGGCCAGCGTGGTCGCTGGGGCGACGATGCTGCCCGAGCCGGTGTTCGACGTCGACGCGGTCCTTTCTCGCGTCGAAACGGCGCGCGTCACGGTGCTGCCCGGAGCGCCCACGATCTACCAGGCGATCCTCGACCACCCAGACCGTGACGCACGTGACCTCTCGAGTCTTCGCGTCGCCGTCACAGGCGCGGCCGACATCCCGGTGCAGCTGATCCACCGCATGCAGAAAGAGCTCCCTTTCGACACGATCATCACCGGGTACGGGCTCACGGAGGGCGGTACCGCCTGTGCCACCTCAGAAGCGGATGACCCCGAAGCGATCGCGACCACCGTCGGGAAGGCCCGGCCCGGCTTCGAGGTGCGCGTCGTTCAGGGCGACCGAGACGTTGCGCCCGACCACGCGGGCGAAGTACTCCTCCGTGGCGGCAGCGTGATGTCGGGGTATCTCGACGATCCCGAAGAGACGGCCAAGACGCTCTCGACCGACGGGTGGTTGCGCACCGGTGACCTCGGGGTGCTCGATGCCGCTGGACGCCTCCGCATCGTCGGCCGCGTCAAGGACATGTTCATCGTCGGCGGGTTCAACGCCTATCCGGCCGAGATCGAGAACGCGCTGCTCCGCCACCCCGCCATCCGGCAGGCTGCCGTGATCGGCATCCCCGACCGCCGCCTCGGCGAGGTCGGTATGGCCTTCGTGGTGACGTCGGACCCGGTGACTGCCGACGACATCATCGAATGGAGCCGCGAGCAGATGGCGAACTACAAGGTGCCTCGCGCCGTCGAGATCGTCGACGAGCTGCCGCTGAACGCCACCGGCAAGGTCATGAAGGACGCCTTGCGCGCAAGAGCAGCCGCCACCGGTCGCCGCGCATGACCGCGTCGCAGAGCGAGGGCCTCTCGTCCCTGGCCGGGCTGCGCGTCATCGAGATGGGCGTCTGGGTGGCCGCGCCGTCGGCCGCCGCGCTCCTTGCCGACTGGGGCGCCGATGTGATCAAGGTAGAGCCGCCCGCGGGCGATCCCATGCGGCGCGCCTTCGGCTCGCTCGGCATCGGCGACGAATTGCCCAACCCGGCGTTTGCGCAGGACAACCGCGGGAAGCGCAGCGTGGTGCTCGACCTGCGCCAAGACGATGCCCGCGCCGCCCTCGAAGAGCTCCTCGCCACCGCCGACGTCTTCCTGACCAACCTTCGTCCCGACGCGCTCGACGGCCTCGGCCTGGAGCCGGACGCGACCGTCGAGCGGCATCCGCAGCTCGTGTACTGCAGCGTCAGCGGCTACGGGCTCCGTGGGGGAGATCGCAACCGGCCGGCCTACGATATCGGCGCGTTCTGGGCCCGATCGGGGCTGGCGGTGCAGTTGGCCAACAGTGAAGGCGTCCCTCTGAACGCCCGCGGCGGTATCGGGGACCATATAAGCGGGCTCGCCGCGCTCGCTGGGCTGCTGGCTGCAGTGCTCGAGCAACGCCACACCGGCCGAGGCCGAGTGGTCGAGGTGTCGCTGCTGCGAACCGGGAGCTACGTGCTGGGGTGGGACCTGAGCCTGCAGGCCAACCTGGGCAAGGTCGCGCCCGCCGAGGCCAGGCACTCGAACCAGACGCCGCTGATGAACTCCTACAAGACCAAAGACGGGAAGTGGCTCTTCTTCACCGGACTGGAGGCCGACCGTCATATCGGGAACATCTGCCGTGCGCTCGGCCGCGAGGACCTGCTGGCCGACGGTCGCTTCGCTGACGCACGCGCCATCCGCAAGAACCGCATCGAGGTCATCGCGATGTTGGACGAGATCGTCGCGACGGAGACGCTCGACGTCTGGGCTGAGCGCTTCGACCGTGCCGGCGTCTGGTGGGCGCCTGCACAAGGCCCGGCCGCCGTGTTGGAGGATCCTCAACTCCTGGCGAACGACGGGATCGTCGAGCTCCGGGACGACGCGGGCGGGCCGACGCAGCGCTCGGTCAACGGTCCGGTCAGTTTTTCCGACGCCCGCATCCGACCGTCGGCACCGGCACCGCAGCTGGGCGAGCACACCGCCGCCGTCTTGGCGGAGCTCTCCGAGTCGTCCGATCAGCGAAGGAGGGATTCGGCGCCTCAGCCCTGAGCACGGGCGCGGGCGAGCAGCCCGCGGGCGATGACCAGTCGCTGGATCTCGTTCGTTCCCTCGCCGATCACCATGAGCGGTGCGTCTCGATACAACCGCTCGACGGTGAACTCGGTGGTGTATCCGACACCTCCATGGATGCGCATCGCCTCCATGCTGAGCTCGAGTGCCGTCTCGCTCGCGAAGAGCTTGGCCATCCCGGCCTCGACGTCGCAGCGCAGGCCTTGGGCTTTGCGCTCCGCAGCGTTCTTGGTCAGCAGCCGCGCCGCCTCGAGGCGGGTCGCCATGTCGGCCAGCTTCAGTTGGATCGCCTGGTGCTCGCCGATGGGCTTGCCAAAGGTGTGGCGCTGTTGGGCGTAGGCCAGCGATGCGTCGAACGCGGCCCGGGCGACGCCGACGGCGCGTGCTGCGATGTTGATGCGCCCGATCTCGAGCACGCCCAGGATCTGGGGGAGGCCACGACCGGCCTCGCCGATCAGGTTGGAGACCGGGATGCGGTGGTCCGAATAGGCCATCTCCACGGTTTCGACCCCGCGGTAGCCCAGCTTGCTGACGTTCTTGCTGACCGAGATGCCCTCGAAGCGTGGCCCGGGCTCCTTCTCGACGATGAAGGCCGAGATTCCTTCCTCGCTCCGTGCGGCCAAGGCCACGATGCCAGCACGCTCACCGTTGGTCACCCAGGCCTTGGCGCCGTTGAGGACGTACTCCTCGCCGTCACGCTGGGCGCGGCACGACAGGTTGCGCGTGTCGCTTCCCGCGTCGGGCTCGGACAATGAGAGACAGCCGCGGCGCTCGCCCGAAGCCATGGAAGGGAGCCAGCGCTGTTGCTGGTCCTCGCTGCCGTGCGTCATAATGAGCGTGGCCGCCATGGTGTGCGTGTTCACGATGCCGGTCAGGCTCATCCACCCGTACGAGAGCTCTTCGATCACCCCGACGTAGGTGAGAAGGTCGAGACCCAAACCGCCGTAGACGGCCGGGATGGTGATGCCGAAGAGGCCGAGCTCCCGCATCGTGGCGACGATCTCTTCGGGGTAGGTGTCCGCGTGCTCGAGGTCCGACGCAACCGGAATGACGTCGCGCTGGACGAATTTGCGCACCGTGTCGATGATTTCGGCGCGGACAGACTCGTCGACCACCTCGGTCCCGGCGCCCGTCACCTGGACCACGCCGGTCCCGTCTTCCTCATGGCGATAACCATACCCTTCAATCATGTTGACGTTGAATCTCAATTCGGAGAAGATTGTTTCCACCATGACCCGGGGCCTCATGCATTTCGGGCTCGAGTCTGCAGCCGCCCAATTTCCGGATCATCCGGGCGTGCTCGCGGGTGAGGACGTCTGGACGTACGACGAGTTGCAGAGGGCAAGCAACGCGGCGGCGCGGCATCTCGCCGCACAGGGCGTCGGAGCCGGTGACCGCCTGGCCTTGATGACATCCAACCGGCCCGAGTTCGTGGTGGTGGTGCACGCCGCAAGCATGCTCGGCGCCGTGCCGGTCCTGCTCAACGCCGCGTGGAAGGCGCTGGAAGTCGAGACAGCGTTGGGGCTCACATCGCCGCGTTACGGCGTCGCCGACGGCGACGGTGTGGGCCTGCTGGCGGACCGTCTCGGCACCGAGCGCGTGCTCGACCTCGATGCAGATGCGGCCTGCGCCGTCGTCGACCGATCGAGCAACGCTGAGCCGCCGGGTCAGACCTTGGCCGAGGACGATGACGCCGTCTTCGTGTTCAGTTCGGGGACCACCGATCGGCCGAAGGCTGTCCGGCACACGCATCGTTCCATGGTGTTGGCGATCGCGCATTGGCGCCTCGCTCTCGGCCTCGGCCACGACGACCGGTTCCAAGTGGCCACGCCGCCGTCCCACATCTTGGGGCTGTTGAACCTGTTGACCGCGGCGTCGGCGGGGGCGACCGTCCGCCTGCACCGCCGCTTCGACCTTGACGTCGAGCTGCGAGCAATCCAAGAGGACCGCATGACACTCGAGATGGCGGTGGCCCCAATCGCGCTCGCCATGGCGAATCACCCCGAACTCGAGTCCTATGACCTCTCCTCGCTGCGTTACGTGATGTGGGGTGCGACACCGGTCACGCCTGCGGTCGCAGAGGCCGTCACCGCGCGCTCTGGGGTCCGCTGGCTCCCCGCGTACGGGACGAGCGAGGTCCCCGTGATCGCCGCCAACCCGGTCGCCGAACCCGACCGCTGGCGCCTCGACTCGGCGGGCCTCGCCGTCGGCGACGTCGAGCTGCGCGTCGTCGATCTCACCAATGGAGCGGTACTCCCGGCGGGCGAGACCGGAGAGATCGAGGTCCGGAGTGCGACGGCGATGGCCGGCTATCTACCCGATGAGGCGACCGCCGCCGCCTTCGACGACGGCTGGTACCGCACAGGCGACGTCGGGTGGCTGGAGTCCGATGGCTGGGTGCACCTGACCGACCGCTGCAAGGAGATGATCAAGGTGAGCGGGTTCCAGGTGGCGCCCGCCGAGATCGAGGCGGTTCTCCACGCGCACCCGGGGGTCGCGGACTGCGCGGTTTTCGGGGTGGCTGATGAGCGAGCTGGCGAAGTGCCGGCGGCAGCAGTACAACTGGCGCCGGATGCCGAGACCACCGGCGAGGAACTGCAGCTCCTGGTGAGGGAGAAGCTCGCGGGGTACAAGCGACTGCATCATGTGGTCATCGTCGACGTGGTGCCGAGGACACCGTCGGGCAAGGTGCTCCGCAGAAACCTGCGCGACGAGTGGGCTCCTCGCATTGCGCCGGCATCCACAGGGGCGAGCTGATGGACGTCCGCCTTTCATCCGAGCAGGTCGCATTGCGCGACTCCGCTGCTCAGGTCGTGGACCGGCTCGGTCCGGCCACGGTTGCCCAGCTCGATGATGCCGAACGTGCGGGCAAGCTCGACGCAGCCGTGGCGGCCGCAGGCTGGCGCGAGCTGCGGACGGCCACCGATGACGGAGAGCCGTGGGCCTCGGGGGTGGAAGTAGCGGTACTCGCCGAGGAGCTCGGACGCGGCCTTGCCGACGCAGCATTTCTCGGTCCGACGCTGGCGGCGGACCTCCGACGCCGCGCCGAGGCCGCACCGGCGGCCGCAAACGAGACGGTCGCGCTGAGGGGGGATCTTTCTCGTCTGGCCGTTCTGGATGTTGATACAGAAGCCACCGCGGTCGATGCACATGGAGCGAGTTCGGCTCTGCTGCTCTGCGCCGATGCGGGTGGCTACCGACTGGGTGCGGTCCCTCTTGGGGCCGAGACGACGAGTGCCGATCTGACGCGGCCGCTGGCACTCCGCCGAGACGATGAGCCGGCAATCGTGCTGCACGGACATACGCGATTGCTCGACGCCGACGACATCGCGCGCTGGCAGAGCCTCGCGCTGGCGGTGGCCTGCGCGGACCTCGTCGGCACGATGCGCGGGGCGCTCGCGCTCGCCACCGAGTACGCCAAGGAGCGCAAGCAGTACGGCGCCGCCATCGGTACCTTTCAGGCCGTGCAGCACCTGCTCGCCGACGCCCACGTCGCCACGGAGGGGTCGCGGAGCATCTCGTTGCACGCCGCGTGGGCGGTCGATGCGTTGTCCGCGGATGACGCCTTGACGGCCTGCTCGGCAGCCAAGGCGTACTGCGCACGCGCTGCACGTTCGGTGTGCGAGACGTCGATCCAGGTGCACGGCGGGATCGGCAACACCTGGGACTGCCTGGCACACGTGTTCCTGCGGCGGGCGTTGTTGTCGACCGAGGTGCTCGGTGGCGTCGGAGTCAACCTCGAGCGAGTGCTGGCTGCCCGTGGCATCGGAGGCGACGATGGACTTCGCTGATTCGCCCGACGAAGCCGCGTTCCGCAGACGTCTGCACGACTGGCTGGCGGAGAACAACCCCGGACTGCCACCGTCGTCGACGGCCGACGAGTACTGGGCGGGGCAGGCTGCCTGGCACCAGACGCTCTACGACGCCGGCTTCTTCGGACTGTCGTGGCCGAAGTCGGTCGGCGGTCAGGAATTGCCGAGTGTGTACGACGTGATCCTCGACGAGGAGCTGATTGCCGCCGCCGCGCCACCGCGGCCGAGCGTCGGCTACCTCGTCCAAGGGATGCTCGAGCACGGCAGCGAGGAGGTGCAGCAGCGTTTCCTCCCCGGCTTGGTGAGCGGCCGTGACCGCTGGTGCCAGGGCTTCAGCGAACCCGACGCCGGCTCGGACCTCGCTTCGCTGCGCACGAAGGCTGACTTGGAGGGGTCGGAGTACGTCATCACGGGCCACAAGGTGTGGACGAGCTACTCGGACGCGGCGGAGTGGTGCCTCGTGCTGGCGCGGACCGATCCCGACGTGCCCAAGCACCGCGGCATCTCGGCCTTCGCCGTGCCGATGCGTCAGAGCGCCATCACCCAGCGCCCGCTCAAGATGATCAACGGGATCACCCGCGAGTTCGGTGAGGTGATCTTCGGCGGGGCCCGGGTCGATGCCGCCAACATGATCGGGGAACCCGGGGAGGGGTGGCGCCTCGCCATGACAGTCGTGAGCCACGAACGCGAGCCCGGCGAGCTCGGCTACGTCGCCCGCTACGGCAAGCTCGTCAACGATTTGGTGCATCGGGTCGAAGCCGCGCCGGCATCTTTCGATGCGGAACAACGTCGCGATATCGCCTGGGCCATCGTGGAGGCCGAGATGCTGCGGTGCCACGTCAGCCGCCGCCTGTCGGACCGCTTCGACGGCATCGTCCACGGGCCAGAGGGCTCCGTGGACAAGCTCCTGATGACCGAGGTCGAGCAGGCCGTCGGTCACGCCGCTCTCTCGGTGGGTGGCAGCCTCCCAGCAGATGGCGACGACACCTGGCTGCGGGTCTATCTCTACAGCCGCGCCCAGAGCGTCATGGGCGGAACGTCGCAGATCCAGCGCAACCTGATCGCCAATCGAATCCTGGAGTTGCCCACGACATGAGCACCTACGACCTCCCCGACGAGATTCAAGTCGAAGCCGACGGCCCGATCCGCGTCGTCACGCTGAACCGGCCCGACCATCTCAACGCGACCAACCACGTTCTCCACGCCGGGCTGGCCGCCTTGTTCCCGCAGCTGGATGCCGACGACGAGGCGCGGGTGGCCGTCCTCACGGGCGCCGGACGCGCCTTCTCCGCCGGCGGAGACTTCGAGTACATCGACGAGTTGTCGCGTGACGCGGCGTTGCGCAACCTGACGCTCGTGCACGGCCGTCAGATCGTCACGGGGATGGTGGGATGCCGGCTGCCGATGATCGCTGCCGTCAACGGTCCGGCGGTGGGGCTCGGCTGTTCCCTGGTCGCATTGTCGGACATCGTGTTCATGGCCGAAAGTGCGCACCTGGCCGATCCGCATGTGGCCCTCGGGCTTGTCGCCGCCGACGGGGGGCCGGTGGTATGGCCGTTGCTGACGAGCCTGCAGTTGGCGAAGGAGTACGCGTTGACCGGGGACCGCATCCCGGCGCTGCGGGCGGCCGAGATCGGGTTGGTGAACCACGTCTGCGCCGACGACCGGGTGCTGATCGAGGCGATGGAGTGCGCACGGCGGATAGCCCGGCTGCCAAAGGGGGCGGCGGAGGACACCAAGCGGGTGCTGAACATCCAGATGGAGCGGGCCGTGCTCGCCGTGCTCGACTACGCGCTGGCGGCAGAAGACCGGTCATTCACGTCCCCGGAGCTGCGGGCGAACATCGACCGGATGCTGAAGCGTTCGGCCGGGGAGGAAACGAAATCGGCGGGTGACTGAAACCAGCTCTCAACATCAGCTAGAAAATCCCAGTCGGATTTGAATATCATTCGAAACTTAAGACCCCGCTAAGGGGTCTGGGGGAGGATCAGGCGACGTGGCGCTTTCCATGAATTGGCGACCGAGTAATCGGCGGACGAAGACACAGCTGCACGGGCTGCGGGTCACCGGTGCCGCGCTCGGCGTACTCGGCCTACTCCCGCTCGCTGTCCTGACGACCACGTCCGCGCCGGCCGGCGCGTCGGGATCGCCGATCACGATCGCCTACGTGACGTCGATCACGGGTCCCGGGGCCGCAGAGGACGCGACGTCGCCAGCTGGGTTCACCGCGCGGCTCGCCCTGCAAAACGCGCAGGGAGGGGTGCACGGCCACAAACTGGTGCCCCTCGTCATCGACGACCAGACGAATCCCTCCGCGATCGCGACGGCAGTGCAGGAGGCTGACTCCAAGGCCTTCGCGATCGTCTCGCAGAGCCCGCTCTTCTTCCTGGCTGCGAAGTTCCCACAGCAGGCAGGCGTTCCCGTCACCGGGTCCTACAGCGACGGCCCCGAGTGGGGGACGCAACCCAACACGAACATGTTCGCCGCCGACAACGGGAGCGTCGACCCGAAGTACCCGGTGAACACCCAGGCGGGGGTCATCTTCAAGAAGTTCGGGGCCACGCAATTGGGAGCGTACGGCTACGGGATCTCGCCGTCGTCGAGCCGCGCTGCCATCCAGACGGCGCAATCGTTCCAGCACGCGGGCGGAAAAGCCCCGATCGTCAACACCACGATTCCCTTCGGCGGCGCCCAGTTCGGCAGCATCGCGCTGACGGCGAAGCAGGACGGCATCAACGCGATCGCGCCCGAGATGGACTCCAACTCGAACTACGCCCTGGCCGAGGCGCTCAAGCAGGCGGGCGTCAACCTCAAGGCGGCGGTGTACGCCACTGGGTACCAGCCCGATGTGATCAACTCGCCCGCCTGGCCCGCCCTCCAGGGCGGGTATTTCCTGTCGCTCTTCCGCCCCTGGCTGATCCCCAACGCCGGCACCCAGCAAATGCAGGCGGCCATGGAGAAGTACGCGCACTTCAAGAAGACCGACTTCCCGAGCTTCAGCCAGTACGAGGCATGGGCGGGTGCCGACCTGATGATTCAGGGTCTTGAGAAAGCGGGATCGAACCCCACCCATGCGTCGGTGATCCATGCCCTGCGCGGCATCAAGTCCTACAACGTCAACGGGCTGCTGCCGCAGAGCTTCAACTACTCGACGAACTTCGGGCACAACCCGGCGAAGACGTGCTCGTGGGTCGTCCAGGCGACCAAGACCGGCTTCAGGATGGCGGACCCACAGCCGATCTGCGGCACGGACATTCCGGGCACCGCGACCGCCAGCTCGTAAGGCCTCTCTCGGGCCAAGGCCCGCCTCAGAGCGAGGCAAACCTGAAGAGCGCGCATCGAGCCACCGGCGGTCGCGCGCGCCGACACAAGTCGCGACCATCGACTCGATCTACGTCGTCGGGGGTGGTTCGGGGGACGCTTGACTGCTGTCTGATTCTTTGGAACAGTAGAATGATGTTCTATCCCGCTGACGTGCCCTTCCATGGCTGACGGGTCGATTCTCTCTGAGCGGCGCTCCTTCGTCGCCGGGAGCTGGGTCGACGGAGGCGAGACCTTCCCGGTGGAGAACCCGGCGGACGAGACCACGGTCGTCGAGCTGGCGGCCACGGCCTTCGAGCACATCGGCCAGGCGGTGACCGAGGCACGCCGGGCCTTCGACGCGGGCGTCTGGGCCGACCGTTCGGCCCGGGAGCGAGCCCGCGTGCTCCACGCGATGCTCGACCACCTCGAGACGCTCCACGAGCCACTCGTGGCGTCGATGGTGGCGGAAGCCGGGCAGCCCGTTCTGTTTGCGGAGATGGCCCAGTACGCCGCCGGACTGATGCTGGCGCGCAACACGATCGAGCTGTACCTGGCGCTGCCGCACGAGGAGTCGAATCCTGTGCCGGCCGACGAGCTCTTGCGGGGCAGGGTTGCCCTCAGCCTCCGGCGACATGAGCCGGTCGGTGTCGTCGTCGCGATCACCCCGTACAACGGGGCGATCATCATGGCGTTCCAGAAACTGTTCGCCGCTCTGATGGCGGGGAACTCTGTCGTTTTGCGCCCGAGTCCCCTCACGCCGATCTCGTCGCTCGCCTTCGGCGTGGCGGCGGAGGCAGCCGAGCTGCCAGCCGGCGTATTGAGTGTGGTCGTCGAGGCTGGTGCCGCGGGCGCCGAGTTGCTGACGACGCACCCGGCAGTGGACATGGTGTCGTTCACCGGCTCGACCGCCGTCGGCCGCCAGATCCTGGCCCAGGCGGCACCCACGGTGAAGCACGTGGCGCTGGAGCTCGGAGGGAAGTCCGCACAGATCTACCTCCCCGACGCGTTGCACCGCGTCACCGCAGGCGCCGCGCAGGTGGTTGCCATGACCGCGGGGCAGGCTTGTGTGGCAGCCACGCGGATGCTCGTACCCGAGGACCGCAAGGACGAGGTGCTGGAGGCGGTGGGCGCGGCCTATGCGGGGATCTCGGTCGGTCCGCCCAGCGACCAAACCGCGATGATGGGCCCGCTGATCACGGCGGCGGCTCGCGAACGTTGCGAACGCCTCGTCAAGTTGGCGGAGGAGTATGGCGGCAAGGTCGTCGTCGGCGGCGGCAGACCAGATGGGTTCGAACGCGGCTACTACTTCGAGCCGACGGTGCTCGATCTGCCCGGCAACGACAACCCCGCCGCGCAAGAGGAGATCTTCGGTCCGGTCCTCTCGGTGATCGGTTACCGCGACGTCGACGATGCGGTGCGCATCGCGAACGACAGTATCTACGGGTTGTCGGGCCAGGTCTACGGCGCCGACGTCGCTGCCGCCACCGCGGTGGCGCGCCGGATCCGCAGTGGTGCCGTCAACGTCAACACCTCACTGTTCAGTGCGTACGCGCCCAGCGGCGGGTACAAGCAAAGCGGCCTCGGCCGTGAGCGGGGTGTGGAAGGCATTCGTGCCTTCCAGGAGATCAAGCACATCTGCGTCGGCGAATTGCCGTCCTGAGTCGTCGGACTTGAGGTCGATGCAATGTGCGCTCGACGCAGTCGTCGTAACAGAGCAAGAGAAAGAGTGACGCCATGATGTTGCACGACAAGGTGGCGGTGATCACCGGCGCCGGTTCGGGAGTGGGTAGGGCCTCGGCGAGGAGGTTCGCCGAGGAGGGCGCCAGGGTCGTCTGCGTCGACATCGATCTCGACCGGGCGAAAGAAACGGTGGCGGAACTCGAGGGGGCCGGCCGCACGGCCGTCGCCGAGCGCTGCGACGTCGCCGAAGACGGCGATGTCGCCGGCGTCATCTCCAGCGCCGTCCAGCGTTTCGGCCGGTTGGACATCATGTTCAACAACGTCGGCATCCCGACACCCCGACTCGGCATGATCTTCGAAGAACACTCCCTCGAGGACTTCGAGCGCCTTTCGTCGGTCAACTTTCGCGGCGTGTTCCTCGGCTGCAAACACGCCGTCCTCCGGTTCAAGGAGCAGGGCAACGGCGGCGTGATCTTGAACACGGGTTCTGTCGCCGGCCTGGTTGGCTGGGGCGGCACGGTGTACGGGGCCACCAAGGGCGCCGTGCATCAGCTCACCAAGGCGGTCGCCGTCGAGGTCGCACCTTTCGGGATCCGCATCAACGCCATCTGCCCGGCGGGCATGCCCTACACGGGATTCATGGCCGCTGGCGGGATGGAGGTGTCGGGAGACGACCTCGACGCGGTGGCCGCGCACACCGGGTCGATGCATCCCCTGGGACGCCCGATCACCGCGGAGGACTGTGCCGAGGCCGCCGTCTACCTGTGCTCCGACGCGGCGGCGAACGTCACGGGCGTCCTGTTCCCCATCGACGGAGGGTACGTGGCCCGGTGACGGAGACGGAGCAGCTTCTCGACCCCGAGCGGGTGCGCCGACTGTTCGACCTGGGCGCGAGCGTGCAGGCCTGGAACGGCGGGCACTACAACGATGACCCGTACCCGGTATGGCATCGCCTCCGGGAACGCGCGCCCGTGCAGGAGGGGACGGTCCACGCGCTCTCCGGGATCGATGAGGATCTCCTGTTCCACGGCCTCCCGTATCCCGACCGACCCCACTACTCCGCCTTCTCCTGGGCCGCGTGTGATGCGACCTACCGCAACCCCGAGACCTTCGCCTCGTCGGCCGAAGCAGTGGACCTCGAGGAGGGCGAGCCCGGACCGGTCAACAGCATGTTGTCAATGGGGGGAGCCCAGCACCGTCGGTACCGCGCACTGGTGCAGCCATCCTTCTCTCCGGTCAAGGTCCGCTGGTGGGTGGAACACTGGATCGAGACAACCGTCAACGCGCTCATCGACTCGTTCGAGGACGCGGGCAAGGCAGAACTGAACGTGGAGCTCTGCGCCGCCATCCCGGTCCTCACGATCACCGGCAGCTTCGGTCTCCCGGTCGACCGAGCCCTCGACGTGCGCGAGTCGTTGGCCCAGCCCGACCGCATCATCGAGATGCTCGCCCCCGTGGTGGCCGCTCGGCGAGAGAGCCCCGAGGACGACCTGATCAGCGTCCTCGTGCGGTCCGAGGTCACCGACGAGGACGGCGAGACCCATCGCCTGAGCGACCCCGAGATCCATTCGTTCGCCTTGCTGCTCCTGGCGGCCGGGTCGGGCACCACCTGGAAACAGATGGGGATCACCCTCGCCGCGCTGCTCCAGCGACCGGCACTGCTCGAAGCCGTCAAGGCGGATCGCAGCCTCCTGCGTGCCGCGATCGAGGAGTCGTTGCGCTGGTCGCCGACCGACCCCATGTTCTCGCGTTGGGTCACCGAGGACGTCGACTTCTTCGGTACGCGTCTCCCCAAGGGAGCGGTGCTCCACATCTGCCTGGGGGCCGCCAACCGCGATCCGGCCCGCTGGGACCGGCCCGACGAGTACGACCCCAATCGCCCGATGCGACCGTCTTTCGGTTTCGGTGGCGGGCCACACGCCTGCCTCGGGCAACACGTCGCACGGGCCGAGATGACCGTGGCCATCAACGCCCTTTTCGACCGCCTTCCCAACATCCGGCTCGACGCTGACGCCGATCCTCCTCGGTTGATCGGCTTCTACGAGCGCGGCGCGACTGCGATCCCCGTCCTGTTCGATTGATCACCGAGCCGAAGGAGCCCAGGTGAGCGAAGACGCCTACCGTCCGACCAATATCGAACTGCTCGGTGAGGAGCACGTCCGCCGGTACCAGGAGACCGACGGTGAGGTCGGCTACATCTGGAACGGGGTGCCGATCCTGCTGCTGACGACGACCGGTCGGAAGAGCGGCCTGCCCCGTACCACGCCTCTCATCCACGCCCGCGACGGTGACGACTACTTGGTCGTCGCCTCCATGGGCGGCGCGCCGCAACACCCGAACTGGTACCGGAACCTCGTGAAGGACGGAACGGCTGAGATCCAGGTGTTGGACCAGCACATCCCGGTATCGGCGCGCACGGCGAACGAGGACGAGAAGCCCCGCCTCTGGAAGATCGTGAGCGATCTGTGGCCCAACTATGACGTGTACCAGTCGCGCACGGACCGCGTCATTCCCCTCGTCGTGCTCTCACCGACCTGATGTCCGAGGCGCCGGCCGCGTCCGACCAGCCTTTCGACGGCATCAGGGTGGTCGAGCTGGCCCAATGGGTGTTCGTCCCCGTCGCCGGGGCCCTCTTGGCGGACTGGGGCGCCGACGTGGTGCACATCGAGCCCACCGAGGGCGACCCCTACCGGGGGCTGGCCACGCAAGGGATCGGAGCAGAGCGCGGCGGCGTGAACCTTTCACTGGCACTCGCGAACCGGGGCAAGCGGTCCTTGGCCCTCGACATCCGGCACAAACAGGGAAGGGAGGTGCTGGTGCGTTTGCTCGAGACGGCCGACGTCTTCCTGACAAACATGCGGCCCGGGGCCCTCGGGCGCGCCGGCCTCGACGCCGAGTCACTCACCGCCCGCTTCCCGAAGCTCATCTACGCCAGAGGCCACGGGTACGGCGTGAGGGGTCCCGACGCCGACCAAGCGGGCTACGACGCCACGGCATTCTGGGCCCGGGGCGGACTGGCCCACATGCTCACGCCGCCCGAGCGTGAGTATCCCGTCGGCCAACGCGGGGCCATGGGTGATCGCAACGGCGCCTTGGCCCTCGCCTTCGGCATCGCGGCAGCACTGCTCAAGCGCGGGCGAACCGGCGTCGGGTCGGTTGTCGACGTCTCGCTGCTCTCCGCGGCCATGTGGACCCTGTCGTCGGACCTGTTGGCGGCTCTGGGCGGCGTCGAGCCCGTCCCCTCGAGCGGCCGTGGGCCTCTCGTCAACCCGCTGGTCGGCATGTACCGCACGAAGGACGGCCGGCACATCCAGTTGGTGTTCCTGCAGCCCGACCGGTACTGGGCCGACTTCTGCCGGGTCATCGGACGTCCGGACCTCGGTGCGGACGAACGTTTCGCGAACATGGCATCCCGACGTGAGCATGGCGCCGAGTGCGTCGAGGAGCTCGACAAGGAGTTCGCGAAGCGGACCTACGAGGAGTGGAAGACACTGCTGCGCGAGCTCGACGCCCCGTGGGCCCCGGTGCAGTCGGTGTCCGAGCTGCTCGACGACCCGCAGGTGCGCGCCAACGGTTACATCGGCGACGTGATCATCGAAGGTGAGCCCGCGTACCGTCTCCCGGCGGTGCCGGTGCAGTTCGACGGCCGGCCCCCGCCGCTGCGGCGGGCACCCGAGCACGGTGAGGACACCGAAGCGCTGTTGCTCGACGCGGGGTACGGCTGGGAGGAGATCACCTCGCTTAAGGAGGCGGGGGTCGTCCTTTGACGTCGCCCGGTCGTCCGGTTCCGTTGCCCGACGCGCGGTCACAGCCCTTCTGGGATGCGGCCGCCGAACACAAGCTCGTGCTCGCCCGGTGTGCCCGCTGCGAGCACTTGTGTCACCCGCCTGACGCCGCCTGCCCCAACTGCGGCTCCAACGATCCGGACTTTTCGTGGGTCCCAGTGGAGGGGGCGGGCACCATTCGCTCGTGGACGGTGATCAGGCAGTCATTCCTCCAGGGCTTCGACGTCCCCTTCGTCCTGGTCGACGTCGAGCTGGGGGTGCAGCCGGACCTCCGACTCATCGGCCGCCTGGTGGATGGTCCCGAGGCCCCGCTCAGTCTGGGAGCCCCCGTCCGCCTGGCGTTCGAGGACGTCGCGCCGGGAGTCGCCGTGCCCGCATTCGCTCTGGACGCAGCCTCGTGACCGGAAGGATGACATCGAGCAACGCGGTCGCCGTAGTGGGGTACGCGCAGAGCCCGGTGTGCCGCCACGCGATGTCGACCTTGGGTGCGCTGACGGTGGAGACCGCGCGGGCAGCGGTTGCCGACGCAGGACTCACTGTGCCCGACGTCGACGGCTTCGTGACGGCCAGCCTGTTCCCGACCGCCGGTGCGCATGCCGCCGTGGACGGCATCAGCCTGGTGTCGGCCAACTGGCTGGCGGCGCACCTCGGCGTCAATCCACACTACGCGGCTGGTTTTTCGGGGTTCGGCCAGCTGCCGGGCTCTGTCGCCATGGCTGTCAACGCGGTGGCGAGTGGCGCGGCGGACTACGTCCTGGTCCACCGCGCGCTGCACAACCCGAGCGGCAAGTACCACGCGAATCCGATGACCGAGGTCGCAGGCGAGCAGCAGTGGACCGTGCCGCAGGGGTACTTCGGGCCGCTCGCCATGGTGGCGTTGCCGTACATGGAGTATGTCGAGCGGTATGGAGCGACGCGGGAAGCGATGGCGGCGGTCGTTGTGGAGGCCCGCAAGAACGGGGCGCGGATCCCCTGGTCCCATTGGCACGGATCCCCGCTGACCGCCGAGGCGTATCTGTCCGAACCGCAGATCACCGACCCGATCTGTCGCCTCGATTGCGACATTCCCGTCGACGGCGTGGCGTGTTTCGTCCTCACGACAGCCGAGCGCGCCCGCGACCTGCCCAACAAACCGGTGTACGTGGCCGGGTATGCATCCGGGTCCCCGGTCCGGCACCGCCTCCCGCTCCACTGGCCGCTCGACGACATCATGGAGGTCGGCCAGGAAACGGCGCGGCGCCTGTGGGAGTCCGCCGGCATCGGACCGGCGGAGATCGATCTCCCGCAGCTCTACGACGGATTCTCGCCCTTCGTGTACTTCTGGATGGAGTCGTTGTCGCTGTGTGCCCGGGGAGAGGCCCACCGGATGGTCCTCGAAGGCGGCATCGACAGCGACCGTCCCGACGCGGTGCCGGTGCTCAGCGGCGGCGGGGCGCTCGGGAACGGCCGCATGCACGGCGTCCCGCAGATGCTCGAGTGCTACCTGCAGCTATCCGGTCGGGCGGGCGAACGGCAGCGTGCCGGCGCCACCATCGCCGTCGCGTGTCATTCGTCGCCGCATTTCGGAGGTGCGGTGGTGTACAGCGCGGAGCCCTACTGACATGGCGCGCACGGGCTCCGGTTCCACCGGAGATCTGCCGGCCACCGGTACGGTGACTCGGATGGGCTGGGCCGAGCGTGTCGCCGACCGTTCCCCGGTCGTCCAGCGCTCGAAGGAGAAGAGCGTCGATCAGGCACGGTCGATCGTGTCGGCGGCGCGGCGGCTCATCGACGCTGAGGGACCCACCTTCACGACGCAGGAGCTCATCAAAGAGGCCGGCATCGCGCTGCAGACCTTCTACCGCTACTTCTCCGGCAAGGACGCCCTTCTGCTCGCGGTCATCGAAGACCTCATCGAGGAGAATTGCCGTGCGTACCGTGAACACGCACAGTCGATTGCGGATCCCGTTGAGCGCCTGCGCTTCTACGTGACCACCACGGTCCACGCGCTTTCGGCACCGGCCTCGGGGCCCAGCTTCATCACCGCAGAGCACTTCCGCCTCCAGACGCAGTACCCGGCTGAGGTATCCCAGGCGACCCAGCCCTACACGGATCTCCTGATCGAGGAGATCGACGCCGCCGTGTCCGCCCGCCGGCTCCGTCCGAAGGACCCCGAGTACTCGGCCTGGCTGATCACGCAGCTCGTGATGGCCGTCTTCCATCACTACGACTGTGCGGGAGTGGACGAGCCGACTGATGTCATCGCCCAGAGACTCTGGGACTTCTGTTTCGCCGCGCTCGAGGGATCGGAACCTCAGGGGTGAGCTTCTCGGAGTGGTCGGGAAGATGACGGTGGGGGAGATGCCGCTCGCCGTGCCCGACACACTCGAGGAGGTCTTGGACCCTGCCTGGCTCAGTCGTGCTCTCGGTCGCCGCTTCCCCGGGGTAAGGGTCGTGTCGGTCACGCCCGGACCGATCGTGGCGCGGGTGTCGGTGAACGCCCGCTTCGCCGTCGACTACGAAGACGCTGTCCCGCCGGAGCTCCCGTCGAACCTCTGCGTCAAGGGGTACTTCACTGATTGTGTCGACACGGCTGCGGTCGCCCGGAGGACGGGTATTCCCGAAGTGATGTTCTACCGCACGCTCGTCGCCGGATCCGGCGTGCGGACGCTCGAGTGTGTCTACGCGGACATCGATCCGACGACAGAACACGGCGTGGTGATCACCGCCGACGTGGCGGCCGACGGTGCGACCTTCCTCGATGCCCTCAGCGCATACAGCCCGGACCAGGCGGCAGAGAGCCTCGAGCAGTACGCAATTCTGCACGGCCGCTCCTGGGGTCGCGCCGAGCTGACCGCGCCCTGGCTCGGACCGCGGCTCGCGGGGGTCATGGCGGGGAGGGGGAGACCCGAGATCAGCGGGAATTTCGGGGGCCCGATCGGCGCAGGAGTGCCCGACGAAGTCCGGGACCCGGAGCGTCTCCTGCACGCCGCAGGTGCGCTGGCGCGCCAGTTGGAGACCGCCGAGCCGCGCTGTCTCCTCCATGGCGACGCGCACGTCGGCAACCTCTATCTCGACGGGAAGGGCCGGCCCTGTCTGGTCGACTGGCAGTTGGTCCAGGGCGCCCCTTGGTATCTCGACGTCGGCTATCACCTCGGCTGCACGTTGGATCCCCTCGAGCGGCACCGCGTCGAAGAGGACCTTCTCGCGCACTATCTGGACCGGCTCCGCGCCGAGGGTGTCGACCCCCCGTCGGGTGACGAACTCCACCGTGGTGTCGCGTTGGGGATGTTGTACGGCTTCTATTTGTGGGCGATCACCCTGAAGGTCGCACCTCCGGTGACGACCGAGATGCTCCGGCGGCTCGGTTCAGCCGTCGCGGACCACGACGCCTACGGAGCGACCTGAACAGCATGCGCGGCCTGGAGGCACACATGAAGGGAGAGAACGAATGCCCGTGAGCAAACCCCAAGACCTGCCCCGAGGCGGCGGCGGACGATGGCCACTCTGCGGAACCGGGTTCAGCTCGGTCCAATGGGGGGACCTCGAAGTCGGCTACACCGTGACGGAAGCCGGCGACCACACCCAGCTCTACAAGGGACTGCCCGGCGGCGTGTGCCCGTGTCCGCACTACGGCTACATGTTCGCGGGCCGCCTCCGGTGTCACTACCCAGAGAGCGACTGGCCGGACGAGGTCGCGGAAGCCGGTGAGGTGTACTTCTTCCGTGCGGGCCACGTGCTCGTCTACGAGGAGCCCAGCGAAGTGCTCGAGCTCAACCCGGCGGCCGCTTTGGGGATCCTGATGGACCACATCGAGTCCACGGTTGCTGGGATGACCGATCCCGACGCGTGAGCGCCTAGGTCGCTTTGGCCAGCCAGGATCCCAGTGCCTCGCCCGCCGAGAGCACATGTGCCTCCATGAGGTGTCGCGCCTCGTTCCCGTCGCCGCGCTCCATCGCATCGAGCAGCTCGGCGTGCTCGCGCCGGCTGCGTTGCTCCTGCTCGGGGAACAACTCGAAGTAGTTGCCCGGCACGACGCGTTGGGCCTGGCGCACGTAGGTAAGGAGCCGCGGCGACCGCGCGGCCAGGTTGATGGCGCGGTGGAAATGACGGTTCGCCGCCACCACGTTGTCGGATGTGCCGATGGCTGCAGCGAGGGCACGCAGATCGCGCAGCTCTTCCGGCGTGATGCGAGCCGCCGCCAGCTCGGCCCCTTTGCCGGCGAGCGCGGCGAGGATGGCGAAGTTGTCCACCGCGTCCTCCGGGGTGATCCCGACCACCGCCATGCCGCTGCGTGGGGTGATCGCGACGAGTCCCTCGTAGGACAGCTCGAGCAGCGCCTCGCGGATCGGGGTGCGACTGATGCCGAACTCCGTGCTGAGCTGGTCGAGGTCGAGCCGGTCCCCCGGACGCAGCCGTCCGGTGAGGATCCGGTCGCGCAGCTCGTCGGCCGCCTGGGCCCTGATGGTCGTGCTGATCAGTTTGATATCTGAAATACTACATACTAAGTTCAGCCGCGCCGTACCAGTAGGGAGGGCCCATGGCGAACGAGAAGCGAAAGATGGCCCTGGTCGGGTTCATGCAGGCGGGCAACGCGACGGTCTACGCCGGGTCCTGGCGGCATCCGGCCACCGAGCACGGGTTCCTTACCGCTGGCTACTACGAGAAGCTGGCCCGCACGCTCGAGGACGGCTGCTTCGATCTCATGTTCTTCGACGACCGCCTCGCCATGCCGGGGATCTACGGCGGCTCGGTCGCCGAGGCGGTGAGGACCGGCGCGCGGCCGGTGAAGCTCGACCTCAGCATCGTGCTCGGCATCTGCGCTGCGGTCACCAGCCGCATCGGCCTCGGCGCGACGTACTCCACGACCTACTACACGCCGTTCCACGTGGCCCGAACGTTTGCCACTCTCGACCACATGTCGGGCGGGCGCGCGGCCTGGAACGTCGTCACGTCGGTGAACGACAGCGAGGCACAGAACTACGGCTTCAAGCAGGCGATCCCCCACGACGCCCGTTACGACCGGGCGGACGAGTTCCTCGAAGCAACGACAGGATTGTGGGACACCTGGGAGGACGACGCGCTCGTGCTCGACCGGGAGACGCCACTGTTCGCCGACCCCGCGAAGGTTCACGAGCTCGACCACGACGCCGAATGGTTCAGTGTGCGCGGGCCGCTCACGGTGCCGCGTTGTCCGCAGGGCCGCCCTGTCCTCTTGCAGGCGGGGTCGTCAGGGCGCGGCCGGGAGTTCGCGGCCCGCTGGGCGGAGCTGATCTTCACCGGTGACCCCGGCATCGACATCGCCCGTTCTCACTACAAGGACCAGAAAGAGAAGATCGGGGAGCGTGGCCGGGACCCACAAACGGTCAAGATGCTCCCGATGGCCTACACGGTCGTCGGCGAGTCGAAAGCCCACGCCGAAGAGCGTGAGCAGATGTTCCTCAACGACCTGGTCGATCCCATGGCCTCTCTCACCCTGCTCTCCGAGCTGATGAACTACGACTTCGCAGGCCTCGACCTCGACGCGCCCATCACCGACGAACTGATCGAGTCGGTATCCGGCATCCGGGGGCTGGTGCAGAACATCAAGAAGCACATCGGCACCGAGACAGTGACGCTCGGTGATCTGGCGGGGCATCGGGCGACGCTGTTGCAAGGCCCCCGCTTCGTGGGCACCGGACCGGACATCGCCGACCAGATGGAGGCGTGGTTTAACAGCGGCGCGTGCGACGGCTTCGTCATCGCAGCCACGCACACTCCCGGTGCGTACGAGGACATGGTCCGCCTCGTGGTGCCCGAGCTGCAGCGAAGGGGAGTATTCCGGGACCGCTACGAGGGTACGACACTGCGCGAGCATCTGGGACTCGAACGCCCGGCGGTGGCCCTGGGTGGCTGAGCCCGATCTCCCGCTCCGGGGCATCCGCGTCATCGACGCAGCCACCCTGGCGGCCGGGCCGATGGTCGCCACCATGCTCGGCGAGTTCGGTGCCGAGGTGATCAAGGTCGAACACCCCGACGTGGGCGACCCGTTGCGCACCTGGGGCGAGCAAAAGGACGGTGTCGGGCTCTTCTGGAAGAGCATGAGCCGCAACAAGCAGTGCGTCACGCTCGACCTGCACGGGACCGAGGGGCAGGAACTGTTCCACCGCCTCCTCGACGTGAGCGATGTCTTCGTCGCGAACAACCGGCCGAGCGCCTTGGCCAAATGGGGGCTCGACTACGAGTCGGTGCACGCGGCGCATCCCCGGGTGGTCATGCTGCACATCAGCGGGTACGGATTGGGCGGCCCGAAGAGCGACCGGCCTGGCTTCGGCACCCTGGCCGAGGCAATGAGCGGCTTTGCGCACGTGACCGGTCAGCCCGACGGGCCGCCAACCCTGCCCCCCTTCTTCCTCGCCGACGGGGTGGCCTCGCAGTCCGCGACCGCCGCCGTCATGCTGGCGCTCTACCACCGCGATGTGCATGGCGCCGCCGGCCAGCTGATCGACGTCAACCTGATCGAACCACTGGCCCGACTCATCGAGACCTCGACGCTGACCTACAGCCACCTGGGGAAGATCCCGGGCCGCGTCGGCAACCTGCTGCCGGCGAGCGCGCCGCGCAACGCGTACGAAACGAGTGACGGAAAGTGGGTGGCGATCTCGAGCGCGTCACCGAACATCGCCCTGCGGGTGTTCCGGGCGATCGACCGCCCCGACATGGTCGACGATGCACGGTACGCCGACCCCGTCCAGCGTCAGGCGCACGCCGTGGAGATCGACGCGCTCGTCGCGGCCTGGGTCGCGGCCCGGACGCTGGACGAGGTCATGGATACCTTCGAGCGGGCCGAGGTGGCCGCCGCACCGGTCTACGACGCGCAGCAGTTGCTGGCCGACGAGCACCTGCAGGCACGCGGCTCGTTCGTCGAGGTCGAAGATCCCGACCTCGGGCAAATGACGGTGCAGGCGCCGGTGGTGAGATTCAGCGAGACGCCGGGCGTCGTCGGGTACCTCGGCCGGGGCCTCGGCGCCGACAACGACGAGGTCTACGGTGGGCTGCTCGGCGTCGATGCCGAGCGCCTGGCCGCATTGCGTGCGGCCGGGACGATCTGAGAACGAGTCAGGAGACATCGGTGCGCGCACCCCGGGCCCGTCGTTCGGAGCTGGCCACACCGGCCAGCAGTGAGCGCATGTGTGAGAAGGCGCCGGCGGTCGGCGCCGATCTCGTCTTCCTCGACCTCGAGGACGCATGCGCACCGTCGGCGAAGGAGTCGGCACGCGGGATCGCGGTCGGCGCGCTGACCGGTCTCGACTGGGGCCGTACCGTGCGAGCGGTCCGGGTCAACGGAATCGACACGCCGTGGTGCCACGGCGACATCATCGAGATCGTCACCGGAGCCCGGGACTGCATCGACGTGCTGATCGTGCCGAAGGTCCGCTCAGCTCGGGATGTCTGGTGGGTGGATGTCCTGCTCGGCCAGCTCGAGGCCAAGCTCGGACTTTCGAAACGCATCGGCCTCGAGGTCCTCATCGAAGACGCCGAAGGGTTGGCGAGGGCTCTCGAGATCGCGCAATCGAGCGACCGCCTGGAGGCACTTATTTTCGGGGCTGGCGACCTCTCCGCCTCACTGCACGCACGAGTCGACGGGAACTTCGACCCCCTCGTGGACTATCCGGGCGATTTCTGGCACTACGCCCGCGCCCAGGTCCTTACGGCGGCGCGGGCCGGTCTGGTGGATGCGGTCGACGCGCCTTACCCGGATTACGCAGACCGGGATGGCTACCGACGTTCGGCCACAACGGCGAGCGCGCTCGGCTTCGACGGCAAGTGGGCCATCCATCCGAGCCAGGTCCCGATCGCCAACGAGGTCTTCTCGCCCACTCCATCCGAGATTGCCGACGCCCGCGCTTCCATCGCGACGTACCGAGAGGCGGAGGCGGGAGGGGTCGGAGCGATCGGGCGGGACGGGCGGCTGGTCGACGCTGCGCACATGCGCTTGGCCGCCAACACGTTGCACAAGGCCTCATTGGCCGGGACCGAAGGGGCCGATACGGCGCCCTGACCTGGACCCCACGGGTGCAGAGCGTCCTGCGGAAACGCCCTTCTCACCTAGTGAGAGCCATGCTATCCTCGACTTCGTCACCGAAGGCCGCGACGAGAGGAACCGCGCATGGCACGTTGGCCCAAGCCACCGGAGGGGAGCTGGACAGAACACTTCCAGCTCGGCACCGAGCCCATCTCCTATGAGGACTCCATCTCAAAGGAGTTCTACGAGCTCGAGCGTGAGGCCGTCTTCAAGCGTGCCTGGCTGAACGTCGGCCGGGTGGAGCAGCTCCCGCGTAAGGGGAGCTACTTCACCAAGGAGCTGGCGGTGGCCCGCACCTCGGTGGTCATCGTGCGCGGCACCGACGACGAGGTGCGCGCGTTCTACAACGTGTGCCGCCACCGGGGTAACAAGCTCGTGTGGCGTGACTACCCGGGCGAGGAGACGAGCGGCGTCAGTCGCCAGTTCGTGTGCAAGTACCACGGCTGGCGCTATGACCTCGACGGCGCCTGCAGCTACGTCCAACAGGAGCAGGAGTTCTTCGACCTCGACAAGGCCGACTACGGCCTGGTGCCGGTCCACTGCGAAGTCTGGGCCGGCTTCATCTTTGTGAACCTGGCCAAGCACCCCGAGCAGAACCTCGTGGACTTCCTGGGACCGGAGGTGACGAAGCTCGAGAACTACCCGTTCGACCAACTGACCGAGCGATGGTTGTATCGCGGGACGGTGAACGCGAACTGGAAGCTCTACATGGACGCTTTTCAGGAGTTCTACCACGCACCCGTTTTGCACGCGAAGCAGACGCCAACGGACTGGTCGACCGCGGCGCAGCAAGCCGGCTTCGAGGCACCGGCGTACACGGTCTCGGGACCGCACCGTCTCGTGAGCACCGCCGGCATCCATCCATGGAACCTGCCGGACAACATGCTCAAGCCAATGGAGCGGATCACCCGCAGCGGTCTGTTCGGGCCTTGGGACAAGCCGGACCTCGACTACGACCAGAAGGCGGCGGGCATAAACCCGGCCGGCTGCGATCCGTGGGGCCTCGACTCGTGGCAGATCTTCCCGAACTTCACGATCCTGGTCTGGGGTCAGGAGTGGTACCTGACCTATCACTACTGGCCGACGGGTCAAGGGTCCCATGTGTTCGAGGGCACCCTGTACTTCGTGCCGGCCAAGACGCCTCGCGAGCGGGTCGCGCACGAGCTCGCCGCGGTGTCATTCAAGGAGTACGGGCTCCAGGACGCCAACACGCTGGAGGCCACGCAGACGATGCTCGAGTCGCGGGTAGTCGAGCGCTTCCCGCTGAACGACCAGGAAGTCCTTTGTCGCCACCTCCACAAGGTGGTCGGGGAGTGGGTCGACGAGTACAAGAAGCTCGAAGAGGTGGGGGTCTGATCCAATGGCAACCACGCTGCTTCCGGCCGACTTCGCCGACCTCGAACCCTTCGCCGCCACCTGGTGCCTGCCGACCGAGAGCGAGCGGTTCGCACGGCGGCTCGCCGTCTCGATGGACGAGATGCAGGCCTTCTACGACGCGATCACGCCGCGCTTCGAGGAAGCGATGACTTACTGCGACACGTTCCCGCTCGGGGACATGCCTCCGGACGCGGTGAACCTGATGCACCTGCTGTACTCGATGATCATGGTGTCGTTCCCGGTTGAATGCTGGGGCCAAGGGTCCGTGCCCGACACCGGCGCCGCCTACCTGGACCTGCTGGTCGAGCCCGGGCCCTGAGCAGCGCAGTCCGACCCGGGACCCCGAGGTCTCGCGTCGGCCATGATGCACCGATGATCTTCGGTGCACACCTGGTTCTCTACAGCGCGGACGCCGAGGCGGACCGCGCCTTTTTGGCGGACGTCCTCGGCTTCGGCTCCGTCGACGCCGGCGGCGGTTGGCTGATCTTCGCCCTACCCCCGGCGGAAGCTGCGGTGCATCCGGCGGAGGCACCCGCCGCGGAGCTCTACCTGATGTGCGAGGACCTGGAAACGGAGATGCGCACCCTTTCCGGGCGCGGCGTGGCGTGCGCCCCGGTCGAGGAGGCACGCTGGGGCTCCATCACGAAGATCGCGCTCCCGAGCGGTGCCGAGGTCGGCCTCTACCAGCCGAAGCACCAAACCGCGATCGAGCCTCCTCGATAGTCAGACGCCGAGCTTCGCGGCGCGCAGCTGCGCGGCGAGCGCCTCGTCGCCGTCGATCTCGACCCTCGCGGCTGCCTGGCGGCCGGCCCCGAACATGACGAGCTCCCCGGGGTCGCCCGCGAGCGACAGGCGCGGCCCCGAGCCCGCTTCTTTGGCCTCCCGGCCCGGTGACGTGATCACGATCGTGGCCGGGACCTTCTTGGCCATGCCTCCCGGACCGACCCGGGCCCAGAGGGCGTCCGCCAATTCGGGGGAGAGCTGGCGCGGTTGCCATCCCGTGCGACCACGACGGAGGTCCTCGACATGGATGAAGTACTCCACAGTGTTCATCGGCCCGTCGAAGGGACGAAGGAGTAACGGCGGCCCGTTCCGCACGGTGTCGACGAGTTTTTCGAACGGCACGCGGTCGCGCTCGGCTCGCCGAACCTTGTCGGTGTAATCCGCCAACCGCGGCCAGACCAGCCCCGGCCCGCTGTCCGGTCTGCGCTCGCGGACGACGAGGTGGGCGGCGAGGTCGGCTGCGAGCCACCCCTCACACAAGGTGGGTGCATCCGCGCCGTATTCGAGAAAGAGATCGCAGATGGTGCTGCGTTCCTGCTGAGCGAGGTTGGGCGCCATTCTGAACCCCCCATTGATTCGAGAAACCGCCTTGACCACGCGCAGGGTAACCCAACATCGGGACGCCGTCGAAGTCTCGACGAACGAGAGTTTCTTACCCGAGCACCTCGAGTACTGCGGATCCTGACGTGATGGCCCGGTCACTGTTGCCCTCGTCGTGCAGCATCAGGCGGACGCCGATCAGCCCGCCTGGCGCTGGGTAGGCGGTGCCGTCGACCCTGAAGGGTCCCACCTTGCCGCGGGCCAGGAACATCACGTGCCAGCTCCTGACCTGGAGCCGGCGCGTCTCCGCGCGCGCCGCGGCGAGGTCCACGGCGGCGGTCTCGAGCACGATGTGCTGCGGCCCGATGTGCAGGGCGGCGTCGGGGGAGGCGAATTCCACGCTGAGCTCGGGCAGCGTCCAGTGCCCGTCGTCGCGCCGGGACGCGCCGAACACCTGCCACAGCGGCGGCAGGTCCGGCGAGTCCTCGATCTCGAGTTTCGCGTCGTCGACGTCCATCCGCTCGAGACCCTCGGGCGGCGTCCCGATGGACGCGCCCTGCCCGTCGATGAGGGCGATCACGCGGTCGTGGTTCGTCGCGTCGACAATCCGACAGCGGCCGTAACCCATGGTGCGGCCCTGGTGGATCGACCCCGAATCGACGACCTCGACGGCCTCGACGTCGAAGCCGGCGTCGAGGATCTGGATGGACGCGATCACCGGGTTCGGTACTGCGACCAGGTCGGTGCTGCTCCCCTCGGGCGACGAGATCGCCAATGGCGCCACCATGATCCCGCCGGCCTCGTTGCGCATGTCGTGACGGATCTTCACCGTGTTGTCCTCGGGCCCGAGATTCATCGAGGAGTGGTTCCGGCCGATATAGCGGTAGCTCAAGAGGCCGCTCCAGCGCCGTTGGAGCTCGTCGCGGTACGCCTCGGGGTCGTCCTTCAGCTCTCGGATGTCACGCATTCCTCTGGCCCTCCCGGACGATTACATGTCCTCGTACTCGACCGTCACTGTCTCGCCCGACGGCAGCGACTGGCAAGTCAGGACCCAGCCCTCCTCGACCTCTTCGGGCGTCAACGCGTTGTTGGCCCGCATTCGCACGCTGCCCTCCTTGAGAAAGGCCATGCAGGTAGCGCAGTTGCCCGCTTCACAGGAGAAGGGAGGACGAACGCCGCCCCGACGAGCGGTCTCGAGCAGCGTGTCGCCCGGCTGGTACTTCACGACCGTCTTCTTGCCGCCCAGGATGACCGTCACCGCTTCGGGCAGCTCCGCCTGTGCGCCCGCAGCTTCGGACGCGGTCGCGGCAGCATCCTTCTCCTGCTGTTGGACGAGGAAGCGCTCGATGAAGATACGTTCGGATGGCACACCGAGCTCCACCAGCACCGGCTCCACGAGATCCATGAACGGGCCTGGCCCGCAGACGTAACAGTCGGCGTCGCCGGCTTCCGCCCCCACGAACGCCTTGATGGCATCCGCGGTCAGGAATCCGGCACCCTCGTCGAGGTGGTGTCGGACCTCCAGCCGCTCGGCGTGTTCCTCTCCCAGTGCACCGAACGCGGCGTCGAAGATCACCGAGGCGCGGTCGCGGTTGCCGTAGAGGAGACGTACCCGACGCCCGCTGTTGGCGAGCACGTGCTTCGTGATCGACATGACGGGCGTCACCCCGCTGCCACCACAGAAACCCAGGACGGGTCCTTCAGCAGCATCCACCGGGCAGAACATGCCGGCCGGCTTCGTGACCTCGATGACGTCTCCCACCTCGACATGGTCGAGGAACCAGTTCGAGACGAGTCCACCCTCCACCCGCTTGACCGTCACGGTGAGGTCGGCGTCGATCCCCAGGGTGCTCGACATCGAGTACGAACGCACATGCTCCACGCCGTCCACCGGGACCCGGAACGTGCAGAACTGGCCCGGCCGGTACTGGAAGGTCGTCGCCAACTCCTCGGGCACGTCGAGCACGAAGGAGCTGGCGTCGTGGGTCTCGCGCACCACGTCCTTCACCCGCAGCTTGTGGTACCCGTGGGCGTGGAGGACGGAGCTGTGGTCGGTCATCGTGCTCGACCCCGGGCCCGAAGCCCTATGCGGGCGTCGGCCAGGCCACCGCCTTGGTCTCGAGGTACTGGTCGAACCCCGCCAGTCCGTTCTGGCGGCCGATCCCGCTGTGCTTGTAGCCGCCGAAGGGGATGTCCGCCTGGCCGATCGGCATCCCGCCGTTGACAGCGAACGTTCCGGTCCGGATGCGCTCGGCCACCCGCAGCGAGCGATCCAACGACCCGGAAAAGACGCCGCCGGACAGTCCGTACACGCTGTCGTTGGCGATGCGTACGGCGTCGTCGTCGTCCTCGAAGGGGATCACGACGAGCACGGGCCCGAAGATCTCCTCCTGGGCGATGGTCATGGAGTTGTCGACGTTGGTGAACAGCGTCGGCTCCACGAACCACCCCTTGGGCAGGTCCGCCGGGCGACCGCCACCGAGCGCGAGCGTCGCCCCCTCGGCCACGCCCTTCTCGATGTAACCGAGCACGCGCTCGCGTTGCTTCGCGGAGATGACCGGACCCATGAGGACGTCGGGGCGTTGGGGGTCGCCGTAGGTCACCGAAGAGAGCGTCGCCTTGAGGATCTCGACGCCCTCGTCGTAGCGGGAGCGGGGTAGGAGCATCCGGGTCTGGATGGCGCACCCCTGGCCGGCGTGGAAGCACACCGCGATGCCCGAAGGC